>DASWUV010000035.1:0-24040 GCA_036401495.1 Pseudonocardia sp.
ACGGGGGTGGGGACACCGGCGACGGCCACACCACCGGGGACCGCGACGGCGAACGGGACCGGGCCGACCGGGAGCGCGCGGAGCGCGAACGCGCGGAGGCCGAGCGCAGGCGCGCGGAGCGAGCCGAGCGGGAGCAGGCCCTCGCCGACGCGGAGCGGGCGGCTGACGACGCCAGGGATCAGCACGAGAGGGCCGAAGCCGCCAGGGTCGACGCCGAAGCCGCCTTCGAGGCGACGAAGGCCCAAGTGGCGGACCTCGCCGCCGAGTTGGAGGCCGCGCGGGAACGGGAGCGCGCGAACGCGTCGACCGCCCGCGCGGCAAGCGCCGCCGCCAGGGAAGCGGCACGGGAGGCGGCATCCGCCGCCGCCCGCGCCGACCGCGCCCGCGGCCGCCTGGCCGAGCTCGCCTGAGCGGGTCCAGCGCCGTTCCGCAGTGCGGTGCGACGGCACGTGAAGCGGCATTGTCCGACGTCAGACCTGTGCCATGCGTTTACCTTCCGTTTGCTAAGCAACCGTAATGTCCGCTCGTCACTCGACCCAGGGACGGGCCCCTATGGACATCACTGTCATCGTCATCGTGGTCATCGTGACCGCGCTGGCGTTCGACTTCACCAACGGATTCCACGACACGGCCAACGCCATGGCCACCTCGATCGCCACCGGGGCGTTGAAGCCCCGCACCGCGGTGATCATCGCAGGCGCCCTCAACCTCGTCGGCGCATTCCTCTCCATCCAGGTCGCCAAGACGATCTCCAGTGGACTGGTGGACGAAACCAAGATCACCCCAGTGGTGATCTTCGCAGGGCTCTGCGGCGCGATCGTCTGGAACCTCGTCACCTGGCTGCTGGGGTTGCCATCCAGCTCGTCGCACGCGCTGTTCGGCGGCCTCATCGGCGCCACGTGGGTGGCAGCGGGCGCCGACGCCGTGAAGTTCGGCGGGGTGCTCACCAAGGTGCTGCTGCCCGCGCTGCTGTCGCCGCTCGTCGCCGGGGTCATCGCCCTCATCGCGACCTACCTGGGCTACCGGATCGCCTCGCGCGGTCGTGACGCCACGGTCAAGACGGGCTTCCGGTACGGCCAGGTCCTTTCGGCTTCGATGGTCGCGCTCGCGCACGGCACGAACGACGCGCAGAAGACGATGGGCGTCATCACGCTGACGCTGATCGTCGCGGGCCTGCTGCCCCCGGACGCAGGCCCGCCCTTCTGGGTGATCCTCTCCGCGGGCCTCTCCATCGCGCTGGGCACCTACCTGGGCGGTTGGCGCATCATCCAGACCCTCGGCAAGCGGGTCAGCGAGATCCAGACGCCGCAGGGCTTCGCCGCCGAGACCGCCAGCGCGGCCGTCATCCTCACCTCGGCCAACCTGGGCTTCGCGCTGTCCACCACCCAGGTGGCCACGGGCTCGATCTTCGGTGCGGGCGCCGGGCGCAGGCTGGCCTCGGTGCAGTGGGGCGTGGCCGGGCAGATGGCCCTGGCCTGGCTGCTCACCCTCCCCGCCGCCGCCGCGGTCGGCGCGGTCGCCTCCTGGGTGGCCTCCACCGGCACCGTCGGCACGATCATCGTCGCGCTGGTGCTGATCGCGCTCGCGGGTGGCATCTACGCCTTGTCGAGGCGGCGCCCCGTCACCGCGGACAATGTCAACGACGTTCCCGCGCCCGCCACCGTCGGCGCAGCCGCCTGATCGCGAGGAGCTCAAAATGATCAACTGGGGTGCGCTCGGCCTGGTCGGGCTCGTGTCACTGGCTGTCGGCGTGATCGTGGTGGTCCTGGTCGCCACCGCGCTCGTCGGGCTGTCCGCCCGCGAACTGGCCGAGGGGGAGACCGACGTCTCGCCCGACGGTGGCGCCTCGGCCACGATCGACGGCACGCCGCCGGTCGGGCTGGCCACCGGGCCCGCGATGTCCGAAGGAGCGGGCACGGCGGTCGCGGCCGTCTGCCTGCTGGCCGTCGTGGCGATCGTGATCTACGGCTTGTCGCTGATCATCTTCCACCACTGAGCGTCGTTCCGGGGCCGGGCTGCGCACCTCCGTGCGCGGCCCGGCCCCGGCGGGGTCGGGGTCGGCGCAGTCGGTCAGGCGGCCTCACTGCGCCCGACGAGGGCGGTGCCGTCGCGGAAGCGGACGCCGTCGGCGCAACGGGCCTCGACCTTCCCGCCCGCGAACTGCTCGGTGTAGAGCCGGGCGTAGAGCCCGTCGCGGGCCAGCAGTTCCGCGTGCGTCCCCCGCTCGACGATCTGCCCCTCCTCGACGGCGAGGATCACGTCGGCGCCCAGGATCGTCGAAAGCCGGTGCGCGATGGCGATCGTCGTGCGCCGCCGGGTCGCGTTCTCCAGCGCCTCCTGGACGAGCCGCTCCGACGTGGTGTCGAGCGCGCTGGTGGCCTCGTCGAGAATGAGGATCCGCGGGTCTTTGAGCAGCACCCTGGCGATGGCGAGCCGCTGCTTCTCGCCGCCGGAAAGGCGGTAGCCGCGCTCCCCCACCAGCGTGTCGTAGCCCTCGGCGAAGGAGACGATCCGGTCGTGGATGTTGGCCGCCCGCGCGGCGTCCTCCAGCTCGGCCTGTGTGGCGCCGGGCTTCGCGTAGCGCAGGTTGTCCGCGATGGAGGCGTGCAGCAGGAACGTGTCCTGCGTGACCATGCCGATCGCGTCCGCGACGGAGGCCTGGGTCAGCTCGCGCACGTCCTGGCCGTCGATCAGCACCCGGCCCCGGTCCACGTCGTAGAGCCGCGGCACGAGGTAGGACAACGTGGTCTTGCCGCCGCCGCTCGGCCCCACGATGGCGGCCAGCTGCCCCGGTTCGACGACGAACGAGGCATCCCGGACGGCCCACACCGGCTCGACCTCGCCGGTGCCCGGGTCGGCTTCGGCGCTCGGCGCGGGCGGGTAGCTGAACCAGACGTGCTCGAGCTCGACCCGGCCGGTGACCGATGCGGTGTCGAGCACCCGCGCGGACGGGGAGTCGGCGATGCGCGGGACGAGGTCGAGGTAGGCGAAGATGCGCCCGAACAACGCCAGCGAGGTCTGGACGTCCAACGAGACGCGCAGGAGGTTGACGGTCGGGAAGAGCAGCCGGGTCTGCAGGGTCGTGAACGCGACGATCGTGCCCGCCGTGACCGCCGCCCCGCTGGCCGTCACGATGAGGATCCCCGCGACCAGGTAGACCAGCGCGGGGGTCACGCCCAGGAACGTCTGGACGACAGCGAAGAACGACTGGCCGGTCATCGCTTGGCGGACCTGCAGGTCGACCTGGCGTGCGTTCTCCTCCTTGTACCGGCGCACCTCGTCGGCCTGCCGGTTGAACACCTTCGCCAGCAGCACCCCGGAGACCGACAGCGCTTCCTCGGTGATCGCCGTCATGTCCGAGAGCGACTCCTGGGTGCGCCCCGCGAGCGCCCGCCGCACCCGGCCCACCCGCACCTGCAGGACGACGAACAGCGGCACGAGCGCCACCGCCACGATGGTCAGCTGCCACGAGAGCAGCAGCATCGCGACGAGCGCCGCCACGACGGTCACGACGTTGCTCAGGATCGAGCTCGCCGTCTCCGAGAGCACCGACTGCACGCCCCCGACGTCGTTGGCCAGCCGCGACTGGATCGCCCCTGTCCGGGTGGCGGTGAAGAAGGCCAGGTCCATGCGCTGCAGGTGCTCGAACAGCCGACCGCGCAGGTCGGCCATGACCCGGTTGCCCAGCAGCGTCGTCTGGTAGGTCTGGTACACGCCGATGAGCGCGGTGACGACGGGCACGGCGACCATCCCGGCGACCAGCCAGACCAGCAGCTTCAGTTGGACGCCGCCGCCGCCGGTCGGGAACAGCGCACGGTCGAACACCGCCTGGGTGAGGAACGGGGTGAGGATCCCCAGCCCGCTCGACACGAGCACCGCGAGAACGATCGCCGTCAGCGAGGCGCGGTAAGGGGTGAACAGCGCCCACACGCGACGGCCGAGCTGCTCCGAGCCGGGCGACGACACGGGCGGCGACACAAGTGGAGCAGCGGTCATGACAGAAGCCTATTGATAGGAAGCCTGTCGACGTGCCGACCACCACCCGGCCGCCTGCCGGTCGGGTCACCCGCGCGCCAACGCCGTGACCTCGTCCAGCCCGGCGCGCAGGCCTTCCACCAGTGCAGCGGGGTGGGTGACGGCGGCGGGGTCGACGTTGATCCCGATACAGCAGGTGCCGTCGTGGGAGATCAGCGTGATCATCGCCGCGCAGCCGGGCAGCGGCCCGAACGGGTACATCCGGGTGATCCGCGATCCGGCGATGTACACCGGGTGCGCCACGCCGGGCAGATTCGAGGCCTGGACGTCGTTGGCGGCGGTCAGCCTGCCCGACAACGCGCCCAACACCGGCGCGGGCAGCCACGCCAGCACGGGCCCCGCCAGCCCGACCGCGTCGACCGACGCGCTCGCCCGAGCCTGCAGGACGAAGTCGCGCACGGCCTGGATCCGCGCCGCGGGGTCGCGCTCGGCAAGTGGCCCCGGGAGCCGGGCGCCGGTGAACCGGTTGCCGCCCTGCGGGTCGTCCTCGCTGCGCAGGCTGATCGGGATGCCCACCGGGATCGTCTCGGGGACCGGCGCGCCGAGCGCCTCGTGGTAGCGGCGGAACCCGCCGAGCACGGCGGCGAGGAAACCGTCGTTCACCGAACCCCCGCCCGCCTTCGCGCCCGCCTTCAGCGCGGCCAGCGGCACGTCGAGCACCTCGAAGTGCCACTCGCCGCTCCGGTCGGCCAACAGTGGCGAGCCACCGGCGGCGGGTGCGACGGCCTGGCCGAGCGAGCGCACGGCCCGCACGCCCTTGGTCAGCGTGTCGACGGGTCGGACCAGCGCGCCTGCCAGGCCCGCGCCGCGGCGCAGCAGGTCCGACGGCGCGGCGCGCACGGCACGGGCGAGCTGATCGGTGAGCAGCCCGACGGGGTCCGCCGTGCCTGCCACCGAGGCAGCGGGCTCCGGCCGTCGAGGATCGTGCTCGCGGGTGCGGCTGTGCAGCAGCGCCATCAGCTGGATCGCGCCGAGGCCGTCGGTGGCGCTGTGGTGGGTGACGACGACATACGCCGCTCCCCCGCCCGCCAGCCCCTCGACGAGCATCGCGCGCCACAGCGGCCGCTCGCGGTCGAACGGCGTGCGCGCGAAGTCGCGCACGAGGTCCAACAGCGCGCGCGTCGAGCCGTCGGCCAGCCGAACTCGCGCCAGGTGCTCGGCGATGTCGACGTCGTCGACGGTGACCCACTCGGGCGCGCCGACCCCGAGCGCGGGCTCGACCACCCGCTGCCGCATCCGGGGCACCATGCGCGACGCCCACTCGTGCGCCCCGACGAGCCGGTCCCACTCCGGCGCGACGTCGAGCAACTCCAGCAGCGTCACGTTGGAGCGCAACCGCGGGTCGGCAGGCTCGCCCCGCCACATCGCGGTCTCCAGCGGGTTCATCTCACGGGCGGTGCCCCAGTCGAGCGGCGCCGCGACCGGCCCCGTCGCCCCGGCGGTGACCGCCACCCGCTCGGCGCCGCCGGTGCGGCTGGGGCCGTCCCACTCCGCGAGCGTCTCGACGAAGCGGGCGCGGACCTCGTCGACGTGCTTGTCCAGCTCGTCGACCGTCCAGCCGTCAGTCGGGATCGGCGGCAGCACCGACACCGCCACCGTGCCCGCGCGGATCGTCGACGCGCCGCGCCACATCAGCTCGCCGGAGTTGCGGATCACGATCGGCACCAGCGGCACGCCGGCCTGCATCGCGACGTGGAACGCGCCCTTCTTGAACGGACCGAGCGCCTGGGTCGCCGACCGGGTGCCCTCGGGCGCCATGACCAGCGAGATCCCCTCCCGCAGCCGCTCAACGGCAGGCGCGAGCGCGGCCATGGCCTGGGTGGTGTTGCCGCGGTCGACGAAGGCGACATCGGCCAGGCGGAACATCGGCCCGAACACCGGGACGTCCGCCGCCTCCTTCTTCGCCACGCCGGTGAAGCCGCCCCGCAGCAGCCGGGCGAGGATCAGGACGTCGAGCTGGCTCTGGTGGTTGAACAGGAACACCGCGGGCCGGGCCGACTCGAGGTACTCGGCGCCGCGCACCTGCAGCCGGACGCCCGCCAGCGCCGTGCCCAGCTCACCGGCGAGCGAGATCCCCAGATCCAGCCCCTCGCGGCGCGAACCGTTCACGGCGCCGAGCGCGACGCCCACGCCGAACCCGCCGATCATCCCGGCCGCGCCCGCCACGGTCCGCGCCACCTGACGCAGGCCTGCCGGGCCGCGCGGGCGGAACCGTGCGACCGGCCAGCCGCGCTCGGCGGCGACGACCGCAAGGCCCGGCTCGGGGTTCAGCGCCCTGGCGCGGCCGACCGTCGACAGGAACGGCACGTCCTCGGTGCCGTTGGAGTACGCGAAGCTCTTGTCCAGATCGACCTCGTGGCGCGGCGCGAACGCCAGCACCGCCTCGGCCTTGCCGCGCCGCCACAGGGGCGGGCCGCCGGGTCGGCCGGTCGCGATGCCGTTCTCGATCTCCACCGGCGTCACCAGCACGTGCTCGACGCCCAGCGCCCTCGCCGCGGGCTCGACCTGGAAACGGGTCGCCGACGAGGCCAACACGACGGTGTGGCCTGCCCTGCGGTGCGCCGCGACCAGCCGCCACGCCTCGGGGTAGAGCGCACCGGCGATCCCCTGCACCCACAGCCGCTCGCCCAGCTCCGTCAGCTCGTCCTCGCTGCGCCCCGCCCACGCGCGCATGCCGAGCACGAAGAACGCCTCGAAGTCGTCCTCGGTGTGCACCCCGCGCAGGCCGAGCAGCAACATCCGCCCGGCCTCGAGCGGCGTGACGTCCCCCGCGCGCAGATGGTGGCGGGCGAACGCGCGCAGCGAGTAGCCGTCGATCAATGTGCCGTCGAAGTCGAAGAACGCGCCGATCCCCGGCCCCGGCGGGCTCGCCTCGACATCCTCGACGAGCCGGTCGGCATCCCACGTCACCGCGTTGGCGCTCATCGTCAGTTCCCTGCCTCCAGGCTCGTCTGCGAGGCGATCTCGTCGATCCGCACCACCTCGGCCACCACCCGCTCCACCTGCGTGACCAGCTCCTCACGGCGCTTGCCGAGCTCCTCGCGGCCCGCGTCGACGAGATCGCGGTTGGCCGCGAGCTTCAACGCGCTCGCGAACAGCTCACGAGACAGCGACTCCGGCCCGTGCAGCCGACCCTGAAGGAGCATCTGCTGCCCGACCGCAGCGCACTCGTCGAGGAACTCCTTCTCGATGACCGGCGTCCGCGGGTTGCGCGCGGCCAGCCGGAGCGCCACCACGAGCTGGGCGTCGACGAACGAGCGCAACACCCGGTGGGCGATGAGGAAGTCCGCACGACGCAGCACGGCCTCGCCGTCCGCGGTGTCCCAGTCCGCGCCCATCCGGGCGAGCTCGCCCGTGAGCTGGCTGCGGTGGGTCTCGCGCTCGGGGAAGAAGAACTCGAACTTGAGCAGGTCCCGCAAGGCCTGCGCGGCGTCCCAGCGGTCTTCCGGCTCCGTGAGCAGCACGAGCTCCGCGATCGCGCGGTCGACGAAGTGGTGGATGGCGGAGTTGCGGTAGAACGCGGCGATGAGGTGCTGGCCGCGCTCGATCGCGTACACCGGCTCCTCACCGCCCGCGTAGATCCGCACGACCTTGGAGTGCGCCAGCGCCGCCAGCACCCGGCGCAGGCCGGTGTCCGTCGCCAGCGCATCGACGGCCCCGACCAGCCCGCCCTCTTCGAGGTACCGGCGCACCGGGCGCAGCACCTGGCGCACCTGAGCCAGCGTCAACGCACGGTCGCGGACACCGAGCAGGGCCAGCGTGACCAGCGCCGTCGCCACCACCGGAGTGACCCGGTTGATCCCGACGGCGACCTCGAACGCCGCCTTCTGCAGCGCCAGCCGTCGATCGGGCTCGGCCGCGAGCGCAGTGCGCAGCGAGATCGGCTCCGCGAACCGGACGTAGGCCGAGCCGATCGGCGCCAGCTGCGCGCGGGCGTAGCGGGCGAGCCAGGCGACGCCCTCGCCCCGCTTGGGCGCACCGACCTGCTCGGCGGCCATCGCGGACACCTCGCGCAGCTGGTCGTAGGTGATCGACACCGGCACGAGGTAGACGTCGTCCACCTGGCCCTGCTCGATCGCCTCCGCGACGTTGGCCAGCAGCCCGTAGCGCGGCGGACGCAGCTTTCCCGTGCGGGAGCGCCCGCCTTCCATGTACCACTCCAGGTTGAACCGCTTCGCCAGCAGGAACCCGAAGTACTGCCGCACGGCCAGCTTGTAGATCTCGTCGTCGCCGAAGCTGCGCCGGATGAAGACGATGCCCGCACGCTTGGCGAGCGGGCCGACCGGCCAGAACGCCAGGTTGTCCCCGCCGAGCACGTGGTTGCGGGGGAAGTCGTGCTCGGCGAGCACGTCGGCGAGCAGCAGCGGATCGGCGTAGGAGCGGTGGCTGGGCAGGAACACCAGCGGGTAGCGGCGGTTGCGCTCACGCAGCCGGGCGAGCCCGTCGTCGTCGACCTGGACGTCCCAGGCGCGGGAGTGCAGCGGGCGCAACGCGGAGGTCAGTAGGTCGATCGCGATCGGGCTCATGGACGCGACGAGCCCGGCAAGGTCGGCCGATGCCCGCTGGGTGACCTCCTCCTCCGGCAGTTCCAGCCGCGCCGCCAGCTCGGCGACCGCGCGGCGGAACCCGGGGCTGTCCTCGATCGCCTCCGCGATGTGCCGGGGCACCTTGTAGCGGTCGCCGAGCAGCGCACGCTCCGCCCGTTCGAGCGCGAGGGTGGCCTGGCGGGCGACGAACTCGGCGAACCCCGCGTCGGCCCCCGAAACGGGGCGTCCGTAGCGACCCCGCAGCTCGCCGACGGTTGCGGCGGTGCCCGCGAGGACGCGCGCACGGTCGGGCTCCCTGCGGGCGATGCGCGCCTGGACCCACGCGGGCGGGCGACGGTCGGTCAGCGAACCCGCGTCCAGCGACGCCACGTCCGACCAGCGGGTGCGCCGCCGCCCGTCGCGCTCACGCGGCAGCCAGGCCACCCGCACCGGCGCGATCACCACGTCGTCGGCGAACCCGGCGAGCGGACGGACCAGCGCTTCCCCACGGATGGGCAGCACGACCCGCGGCGTCGTTCCGGCGGCGCGCAGCCACTCGGTGACGAGCCTGCGCTCGACGTCGCTGTCGGCGTCGACCAGCACCACGGGCTCCTCCATTCGCCCATAGTGGCCCACGGGGGGACGCCGGTCACGGCTGATCACCGACCCCGGAGGGGGCGCCCGCACCGCATCCGGTCGCAGGCGCTGGACGCACACCGCCACCCGATAGGGTCGAGGACTGTCACCACCCGCGATCGGGCCTGCTCCGGGCCCGGGAGAGGAGTCGAGCAAGCGGTGAAGGTCGCCCATCTCGTCCCCACCCTGCACAGGGACGGCCCGGAGATCGGGCTCGTCGATCTTGCCGCGGTCGCGCGCGACGCCGACATCGACATGCTCGTCATCGCGCTGGCCACGACGCCGGACAACACGCAGGTCACGGCGCTGCGCAGGCTGGGAGTACCGGTGGCCGAGCTCGACCTCTTCCCGTGGGACCCGCGGGCGGTCACGCGGGTGGCCAAGCTCATGCGCGACCGGGGCGTCGAACTCGTGCACACCCATCTGCCCCAGGCCGACGTCGTGGGTGCGGCGGCCGCGGTGCGCAACCGGGTGCCCGCGGTGTCGACGCTGCACCGGATCGAGAACCTCCCCGCCGACCGCGTCGACCGGCTCAAGCGCAGCGCGAAGATCCTGGCCCGGCAGCGCTTCATGACGCGCACGATCGCGATCTCGCGGGTGCAGCTCGAGTGGTACCGCGGTCTCGCGGGACCGGACACGGACGTGCTGCTCGTGCCGAACGGCGTCGCCGATCCCGGCGTGCCCGACACGGCGTTGCGGGCCAAGCGGCGCGCCTCGCTCGAGGTCACCGACACCGACGTGGTTGCGCTGTCCACCGCTCCGATGCGCCGCGACCAGGGCCACGAGCTGCTGCTGGACGCGGTGGAGAGCCTGCCCGACGACCTGCCGCTCGTCGTCGCCCTCGCGGCCGACGGGCCGCTGCGCCCGTGGCTGGAGTCGCGGGTCGCGGCCAGCGAGTCCCTCGCGGGGCAAGTGCGGTTCGTGCACCGGCGCGAGCCGCAGGAACTGCTTGCCGCCGCCGACCTCGTGGTGCACACGGCCCGTTCCGGGGCATTGCCGACGGCACTCCTGCGGGCGATGGCCGTGGGGCTGCCCACCGTCGCCTCCCGCGTCGGCGGCATCCCCGAGGTCATCACGCCCAGCACCGGCATGCTGGTCGCGCTCGACCCCGCGGCGATCGCGGACGCCCTGACCACGCTGACCGACGACGCGGGGCGACGGTCCCGGCTGGGCGCGGCGGCGCGGAACCGCTTCCTCGCCGAGTACGAGGCAGGCGCATGGGCGCGACGGCTGCACGAGGTCTACACGGTGGCGCTGGGAGTGCCTGCGCACGCATGAGCCGGACGGCCGGCTCGGGCGGTAGACCAGGACGGCCGGCTCGGACGGCTGACTCGGACAAAGCGCTCGACGCGGTGCAGGGGTCGGGCCACACTGGCGGCCCATGACCCCGTTGCTGCGCCGCGCCACCGCCGATGACCTGCGCGCCATCGCGGACGTGGATGCGCGCGGGTTCGGCAACCACCAGTCCGACAGCGAGCTCGAGGCGTTCCGGCCGTTGTTCGAGCCGGACCGGTTCCTGGTGGCGTGCGACCGGGACAGCGGCGCGATCGTGGGCGTGACCGGCTCGTTCCCGCTCGAGGTGACGCTGCCCGGCGGCGCGGTGCTGCCCGCGCCGGGCGTGACGTGGGTGTCGGTCGACCCGACCATGCTTCGCCGCGGCATCCTGCGGGCGATGTTCACCGAGCAGCACGCGGGGTTCGTCGCGGACGGCCTCGCGCTGTCCCTGCTCACGGCGAGCGAGGGCGCTATCTACGGTCGGTTCGGCTACGGCGTCACCACGGTGGACCGCTCGTTCGAGATCCTGCGCCGCCGGGCCGTCTTCCGGGCGGACGTGCCGGATCCCGGCGGCGTCCGCTACATCGACGCCGAGGGCGCCCGCAAGCACGCCCCGGACGTGCACCGGCGCTGGTGCGCGCGCACCCCGGGCGCGGTGGCCCGCAGCGACGCGATGTGGGACTTGTGGCTTCGGGACCCGGAGCGCTGGCGCGACGGCGGCTCGGCGCTGTTCTACCTCGCCCACCGCGACGGCTTCGCGTCCTACCGCATCCACCACTCCGACAACTCGGTCGCGGTCACCGACCTGTTCGCGGCCACCGACGACGCCTACATCGCGCTGTGGCGGGTGCTGCTCGGGCTCGACCTGTTCGAGAAGGTCACGGGCTGGAAGTCGCTGGCGATGGACGACCCGCTGCCGTTGCTGCTGACCGACTCCCGCCGCGTGCGGACGACGGACGTGCACGACGGCATGTGGTCACGGGTGCTCGACGTGCCTGCTGCGCTCGCCGCGCGGACCTACGCCACCGAGATCGACGTCGTGCTCGACGTGCGTGACGACTTCCTCGACCGCGGCGGCCGGGTGCGGCTGCGCGGCGGCCCCGAAGGGGCGACCTGCGAGCCGACGGACGCCACCGCCGATCTGGAGCTGACGGCCGCGGCGCTCGGTCCGCTCCTTTTCGGCGCGGGCCGGGTGACGACGTACGCACGGGCCGGGCTCGCGAGCGCGGAACCTGCCGTCCTCCAGCGGGTGGACGCCGCGTTCGTGACCGACCGCGACCCGCTGCACGGCACGAGCTTCTGAGTGCTCCCTGGCACCGCCCAGACCGGGCGGCCTAGTTCCCGATGAGCTCGCGGATCCGCGTAGCCACCGCCACGTGCCGCGCGGGATGCAGTTCGGCGACCTGTTCCTCCAGCGCGCCACGGGCGACCCAGACGAGCCGGTCGAGCAGCGCGGTGCCTGCATCGACGATCGGTTCGCGGTACGTGCCTGCGTAGACGGAGCGGGAGTCGACCTCGACCGCGATCACCCGACGATCCCCGAACGCGGCGTTGTACGCGTCGGAGGACACGACCAGGTAGTTGATCGGGCCCAGCACCTCATCGCGGGAGACCCAGACCTGCCCGTAACGAATCCGCTCGGGGGGCCCGGTCATCCTTCGTCGAGTGCGGTGATGGCGCGACGGCGGCGAGCGGCCATGAGGGCGCGCTCCTGCTCATCGGTGTACAGGGGCGCGCGCGCGTCTTCCTCGGCCCGAGCGCGAACCGCCTTCGCCACGGCGACCTGATGCTGCAGGACGGTGCGGACCCATTCCGAAAGGTTCGTTCCCGCACCGGCGGCCGCGGCCTTGACCTGCTCGGCCAGATCGTCGTCGAGCTTCACCGCAATCTGCACCGTCATGCGTTCAGCATGACACATCGTCATTCACCACGACGGCTTCAGCAGGCGCCTCACTTTGCCGCGGCCACCGGGACGGTAGGCGCGAGGCAGAGCACCAGGCCGGGCTTGCCGTTGTCGCCCTCCCAGTAGGCGCTGGTGGCCGTCGGGAATGCCGTGCACGCGTCGAGGCTCGCGTCGACCATGGTCTTGTTCTCCGCCCGGCCGACGACCTTGAACTGGGCCGACTTGTCGCCGCAGCCGACCTTGGCCAGGTTGTCGCTGCCGGTCTGGGCGACGCAGTCACCGACGGCCGCCGTCGCGGGCGCGGTGTGCGTGCCATACCAGACCGCGCCGCCGACACCGCCCGCGATCACCAGAAGGGCGACCCAGCGGCCGATCTTGCGCTTGCGCGGGCGCGGCGGGGGGCCGAGCGGCTCAGGCTCCACCGCGACGGGCGGGAGCGGGGCAGGAGGCGCGGCCACGGCGGGACGCGGGGCGACGGGAGGGGCGTAGGGCATGCGCGCGGCGGGCTGTGGACCCTGCGGCCCCCGCGGATTCTGGGGCCCCTGCGGACTCTGGGGCCCCTGCGGGCGGCGCGGAGCGGGCGGCGCGTACGGGGGCGTAGCGGCACCGGGGCGAACGGGCGGGGCGTAGGGCCGAGACGGCGTACCCGGACCAGCGGGCTGCGGCGCGGCGATCGGCCGACCCGGGTTCGAAGGGCGCGGCGGCTGTCCACCGTTATAGCCCGGCACCACGGGACGCTGTGCGGAGACGGCACGCGGAAAGCCTGCGGCGGAAGCGTGGTGGAAGGGCTGGTTCATGCTGTCTCCTGGTGATGCGCGCCGTCGGCGTCCTCGAGGAGAAGAATCCACCTTGGGGACGGCAAACGGGATCACCGTGAGGGAACGGTTCGCCTAGAGCCGGGGTAAGGCTCTTCTTGCCATCCGGCCACCCCGCGGGAGGAGGCGGCCGATCAGCGTTCGAGACCCCCCCGCGTCCCTCAGCCCCGCTCCAACCACGCCGCCGCGTCCACCGGCAGGCGTCCGGCCTGCGTGAGCGGCGCCGACGACACGAGCACGCGGCTGCCGTGCGGCAGCGCGACCTCGGCGTCGCCGAGGTTGAGCACACAGGTGAACGCGGGGCCCCGGTCGAAGGCCAGCACGCCGGGTTCGGCGGGGCGCCACGTCAGCTCGCCGTCGCCCAGCTCCGGAAGGCTGCGCCGCAGCGCGAGCGCGGCCCGGTAGAGCGCGAGCATCGACTCGGGGTCGTCCTCTTCCGCGGCGACCGTCACCCCGACGAAGTCGGCGGGCTGCGGCAACCACGGCTGCCCGGTGGCGCCCGATGGCGAGAAGCCGAAGGGGGCCGCCGCGCCCGACCACGGGAGGGGGACGCGACAGCCGTCCCGACCGCGGTCGGTGTGGCCCGACCGCACCCAGGTCGGGTCCTGCAACACGTCCTCGGGCAGGTCCTCCACCTCCCACAGGCCCAGCTCGTCACCCTGGTAGACGTAGGCGCTGCCGGGCAGCGCGAACATCAGCAAGGCTGCGGCACGGGCGCGGCGCGTGCCCAATGCCCGGTCCAGCGTCTGGATCGGCGGCAGGGTCGACAGCGAGCGGCGGCCCTCGACCTGCGGGCGGCCCAGTCGGGAGACGTGCCGCACGACATCGTGGTTGGACAGCACCCATGTGGCGGGCGCCCCGATCGTGGCGTAGGTCGCCAGCGACTGGTCGATCACCTCGCGCAGCGCCGCCGCACTCCACGGCGCGTTGAGGTACGGGAAGTTGAACGCCGTGTGCAGCTCGTCGGGCCGGAGGTAGCGCAGCAGCCGCTCGTTGGAGCCCACCCAGGCCTCGGCGACGAACACCCTGGCGTCCGGGTAGGAGTCCGCGACGGTCCGCCAGGCGCGGTAGATCTCGTGCACGCCGTCGCGGTCCCAGAACGGGTGGTCGGGGCGGTCGACGGGCTCGAGCATCTCGTCCGGGTCCGCGACGCCGACATCCGGCAGTCCCTCGGCCTTGACCATCCCGTGGGCGACGTCGATGCGGAACCCGTCGACGCCCCGGTCGAACCAGAACCGCAGGATCGACTCGAACTCGGCCCGGACCTCGGGGTTGGTCCAGTCGAGGTCGGGCTGGCCGGGGTCGAACAGGTGCAGGTACCACGACCCGTCGGCCACCCTGGTCCACGCCGGGCCGCCGAACACGCTCTGCCAGTCGTTGGGCGGGCCGTCGCCGCGGCCCGGCCGGAACAGGTAGCGCGCCCGGGCCGCCGCATCGCCGCGCAGCGCCGCCTGGAACCAGGCGTGCTGGTCGGAGGTGTGGTTGGGGACGATGTCGAGCAGCACGCGAAGGCCGCAGGCGTGCGCTTCGTCGATGAGCGTGGCGGCTTCCTCCGCAGTGCCGAACGCGGGCTCGATCGCCCGGTAGTCCGATACGTCGTAGCCCGCGTCGGCCATCGGCGACGGGTACCACGGGTTGATCCACACCGCGTCGACGCCCAGCTCACACAAGTACCCGAGGTGCGCCCTGATCCCGGCGATGTCGCCGACCCCGTCGCCGTTGCCGTCGGCGAAGCTGCGGATGTAGAGCTGGTAGACCACAGCGGAGCGCCACCAGTCGGTTGACGCCGCCGACGCGGTGTCCACCGGCATGCCGAGGGTCATCGGTTTCCTTCCGGGATCGGGTGTGCGACGAGACCAGTTGATTAAAGACTTTGCGTTATTGTCCTGCGATGGGTGCGGGACGGTCAAGGTGACGACCACAACGGCGTTGCGGCGCAGCAACACCCAGGCGGTGCTCGACGTCCTGCTCGCGGGCGGCCGCCATGACGGGGTGGCGTTGATGGCCACGACCGGCCTTTCGCGACCCACCGTGCACGGCGTGTGCGACGACCTCATCGCCCGCAGGCTCGTCGTGGAGCTGTCCCCCGCGGGCGGCGCGGGGCCGGGGCGCCCCCCGCGTGTCTACGCCGCCCGCGCCGACGCCGCGCACGTGGTCGGCGTGGACATGGGCGAAGCCACCGTCCGCGTGGCCGTCGCCGACCTGCGCGGCGAGGTCGTCGGCGAGGCGTCGGCGGTGTTTCCCGACCCTCGGGTGGCCGCGCACCGGCGGATCGTGCTCGTGCGCGACACCTTGGCGCGGGCGTTGGCGGCCGCAGGCGTCGCTGCGTCGAACGTGCATGCGGCCGCGTTCGGCGTCCCTGCGCCCGTCACCGCGGACGGGCATGCCGTCGCGGTCGACGCTTACCTGCCGGGGCTGGCCGCGGTCGACCTGCACACGGCCCTGCACCCGTTGCTGGTGGCACCGGTGATCGTCGAGAACGACGCCGCCCTCGCGGTGCTCGGCGAGCGCTGGCGGGGCGCGGCGACGGGCCGCGACGACGCGGTGCTGCTCTTGGCGGGTGAGCGGCTGGGCGCGGGCATCTGCGTCGGCGGCAGGCTGGTGCGCGGCAGCTCGGGCGGCGCGGGCGAGCTCGGCTTCCTGCACCTGGTCAGCGGCGTGGGGGACCCCGATGGGATCGGGCGGCTCCTGCGCCGCGCGACCGGCGTGGCGGCGACGGAGGCCTTCGCGGCCGCGCGCCGCGGCGACCCCACGGCGGTCGCCGCGCTGGAGGCCGTCAGCCGCCGCGTCGGGCGGGTGCTGGCCATCCTCGCGACGTTGCTCGACCCGCAGGTGCTGGTCGTCGGCGGCGCGGTGGCCGAAGCGGGGCCCGTCCTCATGCAACCGCTGCGCCGCGCGTACACCGCCGCCCTGCAGGAGCGACCGCTGCGCGCCACCCCCCTGCTCGCCGCATCGCCCCTCGCGGAGCGCGGCACGCTGCTCGGCGCAGTACGCGTCGCCCTCGACGACCTCGTCCCCCGGCTGCTCGATCTGCACCGGTTGCCGCACGCCGGGGATGCCACGATCAGCCTCAGCGGACGTGCGGAGGTCGGAACGTGAAGGTCGTGCTGTTCTGTGGCGGGTACGGGTTGGCGGAGGGCGGTGACGACCTGCCCAAGCCGATGCATCCGGTGGGCCCCCGGCCGCTGCTGTGGCACGTCATGCGCTACTACGCCCATTTCGGACACCGCGACTTCATTCTGTGTCTCGGGCACGGTGCCCAGCACATCAAGGACTTCTTCCTGCACTACGACGAAACCGCGGCGAGCGACTTCGTGCTGCGGGGCGGCGACGTCGAGCTGCTGGGCGGGGACGTGCAGGACTGGACGATCACGTTCCTGCACACCGGCCTGGAGTCGACGATCGGCGAACGGCTGCGCAGGGCCCGCCACCTCGTCGAGGGCGAGGAGATGTTCCTCGCCAACTACGCCGACCTGCTCACCGACGCCCCGCTCGACGCCATGGTCGCGCGGTTCGCCGCGGCCCCCGACAAGATCGGCGCGATGCTGGCGGTGCCGCCGCAGTCGGCCTTCCACCTCGTCGACGTCGGCGACGACGGCGCGATCTCCTCGATCACGACCGTGGCGCAGATGCCGGTGTGGGAGAACGGCGGCTACTTCGTGCTCCGCCCGGAGATCTTCGAGCACCTCCCGGAGCAGAGCGCGCTGGTCGAGGACGTCTTCGCCAAGCTCGCCGACGGCGGCCGCATGCTGGCCTACCGCCACCGGGGCTACTGGCAGCCCGCGGACACCGTCAAGGAGCGCACGTCGATGGAGGCCGCGTTCCGCAGCGGCAACCGACCGTGGATGCTCTGGGAGCAGCCGTGCCTCGGGTAGCTGCTCACCCGCCCGTCCGCGCCACGAGCGCGTCGATGGCCGCGGGGGCGAACACGTGGCGTTCCACCAGCCGCGCCAGGCCGCGTGGCGTGGCCCGGCTGCCCAGCGCGCTGGCCTCGACGACCGGCCACATCTGCTCCGGCACAGCGGCCCGCACCTGCTCCCGGACGCGGTCCACGACAAGGGGCAACCGGCCGAGCGAGCCGCCGAGGACCACCCGGTGCGGGTTGAGCGCGCCGACGGTGGGCACCAGTGCCGTGCCGAGCACGTCGGCGCCCGCCGCCAGCACGGCCTGGACCTCGGGCTGCTGCGCGGCCGCGACGAGTGCGGCGACCGAACCGATCCGGGGGCGGCCGAGCCGCGTCACCAGCGCGCGTCCGGAGCTGTAGGCGGCAAGGCAGCCGAGCCGCCTGCATCCGCACCGCGGCGCGGGCCCCCGGCCCGGCGCGCTGACCTGCACGTGTCCCAACGCGCCCGCGAGGCCACCCGCTCCGCGCAATGCCTCCCCCGCGACGACGATGCCGCAGCCGATGCCGGTGGCGATCTTCAGATAGATGAGGGTCTCATCCGGCGACCGCGACTCGCCCACGGCGCCCGCCCGCGCGTCGTTCTCGACCACCATCGGGACGTCGAACCGGTCGGACACCGCCTCGACGAGCGCCTCAGCCGCCCCTCCCGGCAGGGCCGTGGCGTTCCGCAGCAGTCCGGAGTCGGGATCGACCGACGACGGGACGCTGAAGCCGACGCCGACGAGCCGCTCGCCGCTACCGGACGCGACCAGTTTCTCGGCGTGGTCGAGCACGGCTCCGAGGACGGCTTCCGCCCGGTCGGCGACGGTGATCGGCAGGTCGGCGCGGCGCTGCTCGGTGCCGAAGAGATCGGCGACGGCCACCCTGGCGTGGGTCTGCCCGAGGTCGACGGCCAGCACCACCCGACCGCGGTCCTCGAAGCGGATCCGCCGGGCCCTGCGGCCACCGGTCGCGTCCAACGCCTCGGCCTCGTAGACCAGGCCGAGCCGGGCGAGCGTGTCCAACCTGCTGTAGAGCGTTGCGCGGGACATTCCGGTCTCGGCCATCAACTGCCGCCGCGACAGGCCGCCCCGGTTGCGTACGAGGCGCACCAACTCGCCGTGGCTCGCGGCACGGGGGCTGATGATGGTGCTCATCCCTCCTCCCCTCTTCTTGACACACCTCAACTTATGTCTTCTTATTGAACAGAAGTCAACCACCAGGAGCGACCCATGACCGGCACTTTGCCGGATGCGGCCACCGTCAGACAGGCCGCTGTCGAGGCCCTGCACCGCAACGACCTCGGCACGATGACGACGGCCGCGCCCGCTCTCTACCCCCACCAGTGGAGCTGGGACACCGCCTTCATCGCGATCGGGCTCGCGCGGGTAGATGTGGCCAGGGCGGTGACGGAGCTGCGCAGCCTGCTGGGGGCGCAGTGGAGCACCGGGATGATTCCGCACATCCGCTTCGCGCCGCGGCCCGACGACTACTTCCCCGGCCCCGACCGGTGGGGCACGGACGGCGTCGCAGCGAAGCCCGCAGGCGTGCGCACCTCGGGCATCTGCCAGCCGCCCGCGCACGCGATCGGGCTGCGCCACGTGCTGGACAGGGGACGGGAGCGCGGCGGCGCCGACCGCGAGGTGGCCGAGACGTTCGCCAGGGAGTCGCTCGACGCCTTCCTCGCGTGGCACCGGTGGCTGGCGAGCGCGCGGGACCCGGACGGCGTCGGCCTGGTCGAGATCCACCACAGCTGGGAGTCCGGGTTCGACAACTCACCGCGCTGGGACGGCCCGTACGCCCGGATCACGCCCGGCCCGGTGCCGCCTTTCACGCGTCGCGACACCCGCCACGTCGGCAGCCCGGGTGAGCGGCCGAGCGACGCCGAGTACACCCGCTACCTGTGGCTGGTGGAGCAGCTGCGGTCGGTCGACTACGACGACCGCCGCGTGCTGGACGTCATCGACTTCCGGGTCCGGGACGTGTTCTTCTCCGGCATGCTGGCGGCGGCCGCCCAGGTGCTGGCCGAGATCGCCGACGAGATCGGCAGGCCCGAGGACGCCGCCGAGCAACTCGCGATGGCCGCGCGCTTCCGGGCCGGGGTGGTCTCGACCGTGAGTCCGGTCACCGGCCTCGCCCGCGACTACGACGTCCACGCGCAAGAGTGGATCGGCCCGCTGACCGTGGCCGGGTTCGCCCCGCTCGTCGCGGGCGGGGACCCTGCGCTGCTCGCCGCCCAGCGCACGCTGTTGCGGGGCGACGAATGGATGGGCCATCCCGCGCTGCGCTACCCGCTGCCGGCCTCGACGTCTCCGGTGAGCCCCGACTTCCGCCCGACCACCTACTGGCGGGGGCCGGTCTGGCCGTTCCTCAACCTGCTGCTGGGCTGGGCCTCGGGTCGCGACGGTGCGCACGCGTTGCGGGACGAGCTGCGGACTGCCTCACTGGAGCAGCTGTCCGACCTGACGTTCGCCGAGTACTACCAACCGCTCACCGGAGCCGCGCTCGGCAGCCACGACCAGGCGTGGACGGCAGCGGCCGCGCTGGAGTGGCTGGGCTGACTTTCGCGCTGACTCCGCGCTGACTCCGCGCTGACTCCGCGCAGTCCCCGACGTGCTCAGACAGCAGGGCGGTCGGTGCGCTGCTCGTCGTAGCGGCGCCGGGCCATGTCGGCGATGTGATGTATCGAACACGGCCACGGCAACGAGGGCAGGCCGGTGCCGCCCTTCGTGCACACCACGCAGCGCCCGGCGCGGTCGGGCACGTGCTGAGCGAGCAGGCGCTTCCAGACGTCGACCATCGACGAAAGCTCGACGGCCAACTGGCCCATATCGCCGCGTGCAGGCCGGATTTCCCGAACCTCGGCCAGTGGTCGAACGACGGGTGCGTCGTCGGCACGCGCCGAACCGACCCCCCACGAGTAGCCCATCGATGCCCCGTTCCCTGCGTTGCCGTCCCAGCGTGTCGCAACACGATCGTGTCGATTCTGCCTTGCATCCGCAAGTGCTGGTGCGTGAACATCTGCACGTGCATCTGCAATCTCCTTCGCTCATCTGGCGCAAGAGCACGGCCAGCAACCCCAGCGGCAACTGCGTGGAACTCGCAGAGCTCGCAGGTGGGGACATCGCGGTACGCAACTCGCGGCATCCGACGGGCCCTGCGTTGGTCTATACGCGGGCCGAGATCGCGGCCTTCATCGCCGGGGTCCGCTGCGGCGAGTTCGACGACCTCGCGGGGCGTGCCCACGGGGAGTGAGTTGCATGCGAGCAGAATCCCCGGCAGAGTGAACCGAACCGATTCGCTCGTGCGAATGCCCGCTGTGGTCACCTTTCGGCCGGGAGCAGGAATGAACGTCGTCAGCAGTGCCAGGGCAGATGAGCCCGGAGGCCGTGCGGTAGCAGGTGTGCCGACCAACGGTCCCACTGTGCTGCGCATCGGACTGGGCGCTCGCCTGCGGCACAAGCGCGAGCTTGCGGGCCTCACCAGGGAACAGGCGGGCGAGGCCATCAGGGCGTCGGCCGCCAAGATCAGCCGTCTGGAGCTCGGCCGCGTCGGCTTCAAGGAGCGTGACGTCGCCGACCTGCTGAGCCTGTACGGCGTGGTCGAGCAGGACGAGCGCGGCGAGTTCCTGACGTTGGTCGCGCGGGCGAACGCCCCCGGCTGGTGGCATCGCTACTCCGACCTGCTGCCGTCGTGGTTCGAGACCTACCTCGGCCTCGAGCAGGCCGCGTCGGTGATCCGGACCTACGAGCTGCAGTTCGTGCCCGGCCTCCTGCAGACCCGCAGCTACGCGCGCGCGGTCACGCAGCTGGCGTACTCGGACGCCGTCGACGTCGAACGTCGCGTCGACCTGCGGATGCGCCGCCAGAACATCCTCACGACCCCCGGCGGCCCGACGTTGTGGGCCGTCCTGGACGAGGCCGCGCTGCGCCGCAGCCTCGCGGGCACCGAGTTGCAGCGCGACCAGCTGGATCGGCTGATCGAGCTCAACCGGCTGCCCAACGTGGCGCTGCAGATCGCCCCGCTGCGCTACGGCGGGCACGCAGCGGCGGGCGGTCCCTTCACGATCCTGCGCTTCGCCGAGCCCGACCTGCCCGACATCGTCTACCTCGAGCAGCTCACCAGCGCCCTGTACCTGGACAAGCGGGTCGACGTCGACCACTACGCCATGGTCATGGACCGGCTGTGTGCCCAGGTCGAGCCGCCCGACCGCACCGAGGCACAGCTGCTCGCCATTCGCGAGGAGCTGTAACTGGCTCGCTCGCCCCGGCCTGCGTCGCCGCTGCCGCAGCGGCATGGCCTGGACGCGGTGCGTCTGTGCACCCCGCAGACGGGCCCCTGGTCGACCATGCGCGAGCACCTGATCGATCGGTTGGGTCCGGTCGGGTCGGCAGGCGTCGACGCGTTGCTCGCCGAGCGCCGGATCGTCGGCCTCGCAGGCCCGATCGCGCCTGACGCGGCCTACGAGCCCGGTGCCTACCTCTGGTTCCACCGCGAACTGCCGGTCGAGTCGCCTGTGCCGTTCGAGATCGGGATCGTGCACCGGGACGAGCGCCTGCTGGTGGTCGACAAGCCGCACTTCCTCGCGACGATCCCACGGGGTCGCCACGTCGTCGAGAGCACGCTGGTGCGGCTGCGGCGCGACTTCGACCTGCCCGACCTCTCCCCCGCGCACCGCCTCGACCGCGCCACGGCAGGCCTGCTCATGTTCGTCGTGCACCGCGAGCACCGCGGCGCCTACCAGACGCTCTTCCGCGACCGCGGCGTCACGAAGACCTACGAGGCGGTCGCACCCCACGATCCCGGGCTCGAGCTGCCGCGAACGGTCCGCAGCCGCATCGTCAAGGAGCGCGGGGTGATCCGCGCCTACGAGGTCGACGGTCCGCCCAACGCCGAGACCACCGTCGAGTTGACGGAGCACCGCGCGGGGCTCGGCCGCTACCGACTGCGCCCCGCGACGGGTCGGACGCATCAGATACGGCTGCACATGAACGGGCTCGGGGTACCGATCCTCGGCGACGACCTCTACCCGGTGCTCCGCGAACGGCCGCTCGACGACTACAGCGCCCCACTTCAGCTCCTGGCAGCAGAGCTGGCGTTCACCGATCCCGTCACGGGTGCCGCTCACCGGTTCGCGACCCGCCTGCGACTCGCCGAATGGCCGCCGTGAATTGCGCCTCGGCGTCGTGTCGAGTGCGGCGAACAGGCCAAAAGCAGCCAAGACACCCGGACGCAACTGATCCGGAGAAACATTGTGCCATGCTGAAGCGACCCTTAGGGAGAAGCGAAGAGAACACGGATGGAGGCCCAGCTCGTGCGTTCAGGCGACATCGGCGATGAGGCCGGACGGTCGGCTGGTGATGCCGGGCCGCTCGACCTCGATGCGGTGCGCGCCGACGACGACCTGATCGAGGCGTTGTCCGCCGGGCTCGTACCCCCTCCCTCTGCCGCCCGTGACACCTCGGACGTCGAAGGCGAGCTCGTCGCCCTGCTTGCGGGCTGGGTTGCCGACGTCCGACCCGAGACGCTGCTGCACCGCCCCGACGCGCCCGAGCAGGCCGCGGACGCCGAGCACACGCCGGAGGATGCCGCCGAGGAGGACGTGCCGGTCGCGGCTTCCCCCTCCGGCACGCCGTCGCTGCTGGAGCACAATGAGCTGCCCCGCCCTGTCCCGCTCGCTCGGTGGCGGTCGGTCGCGAGCAGGCCCTACCTGCTGCGCGCTGCCGCCGCTCTGGTCGCCGTCGCGCTGGTCAGCTCCGGCGTCATCGCGCGGTCCTACGGCGCCCACCCGGGGGAGCCGCTGTGGGCGGTCACCCAAATGGCCTTCCCGGAGAAGTCCCACTCCGTCGAGGCGGCGATCTCCGTCAGCACCGCACTGAACACCGCCCGTGTCGCCCTCGAGCGCGGGCGCATCGACGAGGCGAGGCAGGCCTTCCAGACCATCTCCGCGCATCTGTCGGAGATCGACGCCGGTGACGGTCGCGCCGAGCTCGACCATCAGGTGAGCTACCTCAACGCTCAGCTGGCCGCCGACCCCTTGGCCACCGACGCGCAGCAGGCCCCGCCGAACGAGCCGGGACAACGACCGCTCGCCACCGGCGCCGCCGGAGCCGTCATCCCGTCGAACCCCGCTGTCACGCCGGGCGCCACCACAGCGCTCGCGACGCCCGCGACCTCGTCCTCGGCCCTTGCGGCGGGCCCGGACGCGGCACACGAGCAATCTCCCAACACCGAAGGAACCGCGCAGGCACCCCCGGCCGAAGCCGCCCCTGCGCCGTCCGGCGACGCGCTCGCCGCAGGGCCTGCGCCTGCCGCCCCTTCCGACGGCCAGGCGTCGAACAGCGCACCGTCCGCCGCCAGTGGCTCGGCCGAAGGTTCAGCAGGCGGCCCGGCCGCTGCCGCCGCGCCGACGACCGAACGGCCTCCCCGAACCACCGAACCGCAGACAAGCCACTCCACGGCCGATTCGACGAAGCCGCAGGACAAGCACAACCCTCCGGTCACCGACTCCACGGACCAAGGCAACCCCACGTCCGGCGGCGACGCCGCACCCGCGACGGACGCCGGGAACGGCAACAGCGGCAACGGCGGCACCGACAACAGCAGCAGCAGCGGGGACAGCGCCGCGCACCAGAAGGACACGACCATCGACACCGGCGGCGCGGCCGGATCCAACCCCGGTCAAGTCACCGGCGTCGTCACCAACACCTCGGACTCCGGCTCCTGACGCGTCGATCCGCCGTCGGCAGTGTCACGCGGAGATCAGGGTCAAGCGGAGATCAGGGTCCCGGCCTGCTTGCCGCCCACGGCGTCGGACAGCGCGCCGCGCGTCAGCCCGTTGACCACCTGGATTTCGCGGACGTGCTTGGCGGTGCCCATGAGCTCCAGCACGAGGGGATCCACCGGGCTGTCGCCGCGCTCGCGCAACTGCTTGGCGTCGATGGCCGCCACGCCGAGACTCCGGTCC
>DASWUV010000036.1:0-1983 GCA_036401495.1 Pseudonocardia sp.
CGCTGCGCCTGCTCGAGCGCGTCACGGGCGTGCTGGAGCCGAACATCTCCGCGTGGCGGCGGCAGACGTTCGGGGATCTGACGTCGGTGTTCCGGTTCGGCGACGCTGCCGTGGAGGCGCCGACGCTGCCGTCGCCGCACAACGCCGCCGTCGAAGCGTGGGCGAAGCTGCCGACTCCGCGCATGCCCGGCATGGCCCAGGTCCGGCCGACGCAGGAGCCGGGTACCCGGCCGCGTACCGAGCATCCGAGGCCGGAACATACGTTCGATATCTGGTAAGCTTGGTGCATGGTCCTCGATCTCTCCTGGCAGCCGTCGCTGCTCGACGCCCTTCGGGTGGACGTCGAGGCGCAGCGCCGCGAGCTGAGCGAGGGGGCGTGGGTCGACATCGCGCCGCAGTGGTGCGCGCATGCCGACGAGCTGTTTGCCCGACTGCTGGCCGAGACGCCGTGGGACGGCCCGCGGCACGTGCGGATGTACGACCGGGTCGTGCCGGAGCCGCGGCTCACCCGTCGGTGGCGGCTCGGCGAGGCGCCGTCTGAGCTGGTCGCGATGGCCCGCGAGCTGTCCGACCGGTACGGCGTCGAGTTCACCCAGGTCGGGGCGAACCTCTACCGCGACGGCGCGGACAGCGTCGCGTGGCACGGCGATCGGGTGGCCAGGGAACTGCCGTCGGCAACGGTCGCCCTGGTGTCCCTCGGCGCGATGCGACCGTTCCGGCTGCGGCCCAAGGGCGGAGGTCCCTCGGTCGGGTTCGCCCCTGGTCCAGGCGATCTGCTGGTGATGGGCGGCAGCTGTCAGCGCACCTGGCAGCACAGCGTGCCCAAGACCCACGGCGTCGGCCCGCGGATCAGCGTGCAGTTCCGGCACGCCTACGCGGACTGACGAGCTATACGCTCGGCGGGTGCGCAAGATCGGTGTGATGGGCGGAACGTTCGATCCCATCCATCATGGACACCTCGTGGCGGCCAGTGAGGTGGCCGACCGCTTCGCCCTCGACGAGGTGTTGTTCGTGCCTACCGGGCAGCCGTGGCAGAAGTCGACGACGATCGTGAGCCCGGCCGAGGACCGCTACCTGATGACGGTGGTGGCGACGGCGTCCAACCCACGCTTCTCGGTCAGTCGGGTGGACATCGACCGCGCAGGCCCCACCTACACGGCCGACACCCTCACCGATCTGCACGCCCGGTTCCCCGGCTCACAGCTGTACTTCATCACCGGCGCCGACGCGCTGTCGCAGATCCTGTCCTGGCACAAGCTCGACGCGCTGTTCGCCCTGGCGCACTTCGTCGGCGTCACCAGACCGGGGTACGAGCTGGCCGACGCCCACCTGCCCGAAGGCGTCGTGACGCTGGTCGAGGTGCCTGCCATGGCCATCTCGTCCACCGACTGCCGCAATCGCGTGGCCCGCGGCCGCCCCGTCTGGTACCTCGTGCCCGACGGGGTGGTGCAGTACATCTCCAAGCGCAACCTCTGCCGGCCCACCGAGCCCTGACCGGGCGCCGGCCTACGATGGCTTCGTTGCGTAGAGATGCCACGGCTTGAGGGAATGTCGCGGAATGGGCGCGGAGCGCACGTACGAGGGCCCGCAGGGCGACGTCGGGACACACCCACATGCCCTGGTGCAACGCAGTTTTGCCGCCCTCGAGCCGCGCCTCGACGAGATCCTCCGCCGCTTCTACGCCGTGCTCTTTGCCCTGGCCCCGCAGCTGTGGACGCTGTTTCCCATCGACCTGAGCACGCAGCGGGCGCGGCTCGGCCGAGCGTTGCGGCATGTGGTCAACGGCTTGGACGATGCGGACACGCAGGCTTTCCTCGCGCAGCTCGGCCGTGACCATCGCAGGTTCGACATCGTCGATGCGCATTACGATGTCTTCGGCCGGGCGCTGCTGATCACACTCGGTGAGACGGCGGGCGCCGGGTGGACCGCGGAGGTCGCCGCCGCCTGGCGGCAGACGTACGCCGAGCTCGCTGACCTCATGCG
>DASWUV010000037.1:0-7266 GCA_036401495.1 Pseudonocardia sp.
CCCATGCCGCAGCCTGAGGGAGCCGAGCTCGACGCGATCCGCGCACGCCGTGAGCAGCTCAAGAACACTTATCTGCACCCGCCCGCCCAGCGCCCGGCCAGCACGGTGCGTGGCGTCCACCATCTCGCGCTGATCGCGAAGGACGTGGAGGAGACCATCCGCTTCTACCAGGACACGCTCGGGTTCCCCCTGGTCGAGCTCGTGGAGAACCGGGACTACCAGGGCTCCAGCCACTTCTTCTTCGACATCGGCAACCGCAACCTGCTGGGCTTCTTCGACTTCCCCGGCCACGACCACCCCGACTTCACCGAGACGATCGGCGGTGTCCAGCACCTCGCGCTGTCCACCACCCAGGCGGACTTCGACGCCGCCAAGGCGAAGCTCGACGCCGCGGGCATCCCCTACATCGGCCCGGACCGGGGTATCGACAACAGCGTCTACCTGCGCGACCCCAACGGGGTGAACATCGAGCTCTACGTCCAGGAGCTGGGCGTCTTCGAAGGAGAGGAGCTGCTCGGAACCACGGCGACCGCCGGTTCGTCCTAGTTCACGCGGGCGCGTCTATGGTGTGGCGCGCCGAGAGCGTGACGGGATGGTGTCGATGAGCGGTGACGACCGAGGCAGACGCGGCGGTGGCCCCGGCTGGGGTGATCCGCGGCGCGCGGCCCGACCGTCGCGGCCGCAGGGTCGGCGCCTGCCGGAGACGGCTGTGCTGCCGGGTGGGGTTGCGCAGAGCTGGCCCCCACCCGCCCCGCGGGAGGCCCACCCCGCGCAGTCGCCGCCCCGGCAGCGTCCGCCCGACCGCCCGACCGTCGCCCGCCCGCCCCGGCCGCTGCGCAGGCGACCGCGCTGGGGGCGGCGCATCGGCGTGGTGCTCGCCGTGCTGCTGGTGCTCGTCGTCGGCTTCGGGGTGTACGTCGACTCCACCCTCAGCCGCACCAGCGCGCTGCCCGCGAACAGCACCGCGACGTCGCAGGGCACCAACTGGCTGATCGTCGGCTCGGACAGCCGCCAGAAGCTCAGCGAGGCGGAGCGCAAGCAGTACGCCACGGGCGACGAGACGAGCCAGCTCACCGACACGATCATGATCCTGCACACCGGCAGTGGCCCGACGACGCTGGTCAGCATCCCGCGCGACTCCCAGGTGAACATCCCCGGCTCCGGCGTCGCCAAGATCAACTCTGCGTACGGGAAGGGCGGCGGCCCGAACGGCGGAGGACCGCAGCTGCTCGTGAAGACCGTCGAACAGGCCACGGGGCTGCACATCGACCACTACGCCGAGATCGGTTTCCTCGGCATCGTCAACGTGGTCGACGCGGTGGGCGGGGTGTACCTGTGCGTCCCCGAGTCGATCAAGGATCCGAAGGCGGCGCTCGACATCAAGGCGGGCTGCCAGACTCTCGACAAGGCCACCGCGCTGGGCTATGTCCGCACCCGCGCCACGGCGTCGTCGGACTTCGGGCGCGTGGAGCGGCAGCGCGCCTTCCTCTCCGCGCTCCTGCAGAAGGTCACCGGGCCGTCGGTGCTGCTCAACCCGTTCCGGATCGTGCCGCTGGCGTCTCAGCTGTCCTCGGCCATCACGGTCGACGACGGCGACCACGTCTGGAACCTCGCCCAGCTCGCGCTGGCCATGAAGGGGATCGGGAGCGGGATCTCCACCACCGTTCCCGTGGCCGACGGCGTCGTGCACTGGGACAAGAAGCGTGCAGGGGAGCTGTTCCAGGCTCTGGCCGACGACAAGGCGCCCCCGAAGTCCGCCCTGGGTCCGTAGGCGCATCCGGGCACTGCCGGTTGCACAATCGGAACCATGTTCCGTATGTTGGGTGGCATGACATACGCCACCCGACCGCGGTTCGGGATCGTGACCGCACCGCAGCAGGTCGACTACCAGGACGTCGTGGCGGTCTGGCGCGAGGCCGACACGATCCCGGAGATCGAACACGCGTGGCTGTTCGATCACCTCCTGCCGATCGGCGGCGACCCCGACGGACCGATCTTCGAAGGTTGGACGCTGCTCTCGGCCATGGCCGCACAGACCGAACGACTGCGCCTCGGTCTGCTCGTGACGAGCAACCGCTTCCGGCCGCCCGCGATGCTCGCCAAGATCGCCACGACCGTCGACATCGTCTCCGGTGGACGGCTCGACTTCGGCATCGGCGCAGGCTCGCGGCCCAGCGTCCCCCGGGCCCGGCGCGAGTACGACGCCAACGGCCTGCCCTACCTCGACGCCGCGGAGGCCGTGGCGAGCCTCGCCGAAGCGTGCACGGTGATCCGGCGGTTGTGGACCGAGACCGAGCCGTTCGACTTCCCGGGCACCTACGTCCGGCTCGCCGGAGCGTTCGGCAACCCCAAGCCGGTCCAGCGTCCCCACCCGCCGATCATGATCGGCGGGCGCGCGTCGGCGACGCTGCGGGTGGTCGCCGAGCACGCCGACCTGTGGAACATCCCCGGTGGCGACATCGACGACGCCATCAGCCGCAGCGCACTGCTTGACCGCTACTGCGCCGACATCGGTCGCGACCCCGCCTCGATCACCCGCTCGTTCTACATCCCGGTCTCCTACGACGAGCCCAAGACCACCCGGCACGCGATCAGCGAAGCGCTCGAGGCGGGCTTCCCGCACATCGTCCTCGGACTGCCCGCGCCCTTCCCGGAAGGCGTCGCGCAGTGGGTGGCGGACGAGCTGATCACGCCGTCCGTTTAGAGCGACCGGCAGATGATGCTGGTGGCGTGTCGTAGCGTCCGTTCGCCGGGAGCCCGGTGGTCGTTGCACCGGCGTTGTCGTGTCGGCGCGGGCGTCGGGACACGGGTGCGAGCACGACGACCCCGGTGTCGCAACCTTGGTGTCGCGACCTCGATGTAGCCGCGGACCGCGCGCTGCGCGCCGACCGCGCGCTGCGCCGCCGGCCCTGGCGCGCCGCGCCGCGAGTAGCTCCGGTGCGCGGACCACAGCGCGGTGCGGACACCCGCGCGGTGCGCGGACTACAACCGCGCGGACCACGGCGCGGTGCGGAAACCCGCAACCTCCCCGAGCTCATCAGGGCCGGGCCCGCATCCGCCGGGCCCTTTGGGCAGGCAGGTGGATGGTCGCCCCGACCGGCGGATCGTGGAGGCGCACGGACCCCGCCCGGCCCGGTGATCACTCCGTGACCGGATCGGCTACGCGGGCTTGCGGGTGCGCTTGCTGCGTGTCGCAGGCTTCTCGTCGACGTCCTTCGTCGAGGGCTTGCGCGGCGCGGCGGGCTTCTTCGGCGCCCGTGCCTTGGCGGGCTCCTCCTTGGCCGGGGGCGCCTCCCCGCCGCCCGCCTTCGTCCGCGCCGCCTCGACGCTGGCCTGCAGGGCGGAGAGCAGGTCGGTCATGCTGTCGCCCTCGTCGGCAGGGGCCGTCGCCACCGGGGCGGTCCGCGTCTCGCCCGTCGTGCGCTTGCGCTCGATCATCTCCTCGACGGCGTCGCGGTAGTCGTCGTGGAACCCCGAAGGGTCGAAGTCGGCGCCGAGGCTCTCCACCAGTGACGCGGCCATCGTCTGCTCCTGCGGCCGGAGCGAGACGTCGGCGTCGAGGATGTCGAAGTCGGGCTCGCGCACTTCGTCGGGCCACAGCATCGTCTGCAGCACGATCGCCTTGCCGCGCACCCGCAGCACCGCGATGCTCTCGCGCTGGCGCAGCGCGAACCGCACGATCGCCATCCGGTCGGTCTGCACCAGCGCCTCGCGCAGCAACGCGTAGGGCTTCGCCGCCTTCGCCTCCGGCTCCAGGTAGTAGCTCTTCTCGAACAGCATCGGATCGATCTGGTCGGCGGGTACGAACTCGATCACGTCGATCTCGTGGCCCGCCGCGGCAGGCAGCGAGTCGAGGTCCTCGTCGGTGAGGGTGATCAGCTCGCCGTCGTCGGTCTCGTAGCCCTTGACGATGTCGGCGTACTCCACCTCTTCGCCGTCGACCGTGCAGACCCGCCGGTACTTGATCCGCCCACCGTCGGAGGCGTGGACCTGGTGGAACCGGATGTCATGGTTCGTGGTGGCCGAGTACAGCTTGACGGGCACGCTGACCAGCCCGAACGAGACCGCACCACTCCACATCGCGCGCATAGGTGCCAGCATGGCCGGGTGCAGCCCATGCTCGCCACCCCTGGTGACCTACCGACGGGTCCGGGTTGGCTCTACGAGGTCAAGTGGGACGGCATGCGACTGCTCGCCGACGTCGTCGAGTCCCGGCTCGACCTGCGCAGCCGCAGCGGCCGCGACGTCACGGCCAACTTCCCCGAGCTCGCCGCGCTCACCCGCCTGGCGCCGGACGTGCTGCTCGACGGCGAGGTCGTGCTGCTGGAACACGGCGTGCCCAGCTTCCACGCGCTCGCCGACCGGATGCAGTCGCCGGTGCAGGAGCGGGTCGCGCTGGCCCGACCCGTGACGTTGATGGTGTTCGACGTGCTGCGCCTCTACGGCGTCCCGCTGCTGGACCGCCCGCTTGCCGAGCGGCGGGCCACCCTCGAACGGCTCGACACGGCCGCGGTGGCGGGCCTCGCCCTCTCGCCGACCTACACCGACGGTCAGGCGCTCTTCGCGGCGACCGCGCAGCGCGGGATGGAGGGCGTCGTCGCCAAGCGCCGCGACGGGCTGTACCGGCCGGGCACGCGCAGTCCTTCGTGGATCAAAGCGACGCACCGCACCACCCAGGCCTGCGTGATCGGCGGCTGGCGCCCGGAGAACGTCGGCACGTCCCGCGTGAGCACGTCGCGGATCGGCGCGCTGCTGCTGGGCGTCCCCGACGGCGACGAGCTGCGGTTCGCTGGTCGCGTCGGGTCAGGGCTCGCCTCCGACGTGGCCCAGCGCGCCCTGCGCGGGCGCCTCGTCGACGCCGAACGCTCGCCGTTCCACGAGCGCCTCCCCCGAACGGAGGAAAAAGGGGCGCGGTGGTGCCTGCCGGAGGTGGTCGTCGAGGTGTCGCACATGGGCTGGACAGACCAGGGAAAACTGCGCCAACCCAGCTACCGGGGCATCCGCGACGATCTTCGAGCGGCGGATGTTTAACAGGAAGTCTGAGGGGAACCGTGTCAGTGTCACGCGTCCGACCAAATTTTCGAGGAGGGACCTGATGGACTTCAACGAGATGGCAGGCAAGGCCGAGGAGCTCGCGAAGGAGCACCCCGAGCAGGCCGAGGGCGCCGCAGAGAAGGCGGGCGAGTTCGGCAAGGAGCGCTTCGGCCACGACGAGCAGATCGACCAGGGCGTCGACAAGTTCGACGACTGGGTGCCCGGTGGCAAGGGTGGCGACCAGCCCGAAGCCCAGCCGCCTGCCTGATCTCCCCAATCGCCGAGCCGCTGCACTACGGTGACGCCCGTGACGACCATGCTGACGTGGCAGGCCCACGACGGACACGGGCTCGAGGGCGTACGCGTGCACTACGGTGCGGGCAAGTCGTTCCGGGCGCTCGGGCGGATCGTGCGGGCCGAGCCCAGCGGCGATTTCACGGCGTCCTACCGGCTCATCGTCGCGGAGGATGGCAGCGTCGAGCGGGCGTCGTTCACCAGCGCCACCGCCGGGCGTGAGCGGCACCTGACGGTCAACCGGACCGAGGACGGCTACTGGTTGCTCGACACCGGCTCGGGCGGCACCCGCAACGACTTCTCCGGTGCGATCGACGTCGACCTGGCGGGCAGCGTCATCTTCAACGCGCTGCCCGTCCGGCGGCTCGACCTGCTCAAAGAGGGCGGTGAGCACACCCTGCCCGTCCTGTATGTGACCTCGCCCGAGCTTGAGGTGTCGGTCGTCCGGCAGACCTATCGCGTGCTGACGACCGGCGAGCAGCCCGTCGTCGAATTCCGTTCGGAGGACTTCACCGCCGAGCTCAGCCTCGACCGGGACGGCTTCGTGATCGACTATCCGGGGTTGGCCGGGCGGTTCGCAGACGCGCCTGCGGTCGGCTGACTCCCGGGTTCAGGCCCAGCCGACGACGACCTGGCCCGCGCGGCCGACGTCGCGCAGCTTCGCCAACGGAGCCCGGCCGCGCAGGTGCACGCGCACACTTTCGGGATGCCGCGCCGCCTCCCAGCGCGCTCGGCCCGCGTGACCTGCCCGCACGGTCGCGCTGAGCCCGCCCGTCGACGCGAGCGCGCCGCGCATCGCGCCGAGCCGCCCCAGCGCGTCGTCGACGGCGGCCAGCAGCGCGTCCCGGTTGCCCTCGCACATCGCGAGCACCAACTCGGGGCGGGTGCCTGCCACCCGGGTGCCGTCCGCGAACGAGCCTGCCGCCAGCGACAGCGCGAGGTCGTCTGTTCCGGCCGCGCCGACCGCAGCCAGCACCGCGGCCAACAGGTGGGGCAAGTGGGAGACCGCGGCCACGGCCAGGTCGTGCTCGTCGCTCGCCGCGGGCACGACCCGTGCCCCGCACGCCCACGCCAGCTCGGCCACGTCCCGCCATACGTCGAGGTCCAGTCCGTCGTCGGCCGCGACCACCCAGGCCGCCCCTTCGAACAGCCCCGCGGTACCGGCCGCCCAGCCCGACTCGGAGGTCCCCGCCATCGGGTGGCCGCCGACGAACCGCGCGTTCGGGGCGTGCCGCGCGACCGCGTCGGCCACGGCCACCTTGACGCTCACGGCGTCGGTCAGGCGCACGGTCGGGGCGACCGTGGCGACGCGGTCCAGCACGGCGGCTAGCGCGGGGAGCGGCACGGCGAGCACGACCAGCGCGTCGGCGTCGGCGGCCCGGCGCAGTGCGGCGTCCGTGTCGGTGGTGACGTCGAAGCCGTCGGCCCGCGCCTGCTCGGCCGTCGCCGCCGACGCCGCAGTGCCCCACACCGCCCTGCCCGCCTTCTCCGCGGCCCGCAACAGCGAACCGCCGATCAGCCCGGCCCCGACCACGCAAACCGCCCGATCCGTCACGCACAGAAAGCTACGCGGGACGCTCTCAGGGACGGCGGAGAGGGGTGATCGCCTCGACCCGCACACCAGTGACCCGTGGACGACCCTCCTGTGCGGCTCGCACTGACCATCGCGGCGGGGTCGCGCAGATCAACGGCGGAGCGCCGCAGGTGATCGCCGCGAACCGCACCTGAGGGAGCCGCGCGCGACCACAACGTGCGGGTTGCGGCGACCTCCCGGGGGAGCGCGGCGCAGGCGGGGTGATCACCATGATCCGCACCTCAGCGACCCGCGCGCAACCCTCCCGCGCGGCTCGCGCCGATCACCGCACAGCGCGCCGCGTGTGATCGCCATGAACCGCACCTCAGCGACCCCGCGCGACCACCAGGCGCGGGTCGCGCGGA
>DASWUV010000038.1:0-43112 GCA_036401495.1 Pseudonocardia sp.
CTTCACCGATGACGCTCGCTACGTCACCGCGTCAGGAACGCGGGCCGTCGGCCGACAGGACATCGCAGCCACGCATCAGAAGATTTTTGATTCCGCGTTCCGGGGCACAACCCTCGGCGTCAGCTATCCGGTCGAACTGCAGCCCGTGACACCGACGGTCGTGCTCGTGCACGGTAGCGGCACGGTGATCTTCCCCGGCAGCAGCGAGCAGACGCTGCGGCCCACCGCGCTCCTGACGATGGTCGCTGTCAACGATGGCGACGCCTGGCGGCTCGCCGCGTTCAGCAACACCCCTGTCGGCGCCGTCGACAGGGTCGCGTAGGGCGACGCACCAACGACGGCCGACGAGTCGCACCGGGGCTAATGCGCCGGGTGGCGACGCTCCTCGCCACCGACCACGCGTCAAATCACGGTGCGAGGACGGGAAGCTGCAGGTAGGAGGCGTGCTCGCCGCCGGTGTGGATGACGTGCTGTCCGCTGTTGGCGCCCCTGTACTCGCGGATGCCAGGCATCAGCGTTCCCAAGAGGTTCCGGGAGCTGACGACGAAGCGCAGCTGTTGGCCTGCGTCCAACGCCAGTCCGATCGGGAGCAGCTCGATTTCGACGTCGACGATCTCGCCTGCTGAGAGCTTCTCCACCCGGTCGAAGCTGTGAGCAGGCACGTCGTCGGTCGAGAGTGCTTCGTCCAGGTGCCGAGCCGAGACGCGCAGGCGCCCGTCCGAGCCCTTGTACCGCAGGATTGTCGCGCCGTGGTCGGTGAGGTCGTGGGCGACCGCGCTCCGGTTGGGGACGGTGAAGGCCTGCAGAGGCGTGCCGTGCGCATCGAGTTTCTGCACGAGCACGAAAAGGTCCATGTCGTCTGCGCCTCGCGCTTCGACCCACAGGTGCGCCTTCGGGTAGCCGACCAGCACGGTGTCGCGGTCGAACCGCACGAGGAACGACACCGCGTCCGGGTTCACGTCGACGGCGTAGGTCGCGGCGACCTCGTCAGTGGGGGCGGTGGTCGTCAAGACGCGTGAGCGGCCGTCGAGGTAGTACTTCGTCGACGTGACGTCCGCCGGGGGGAACTGGTCTGCGGCGACCCCGACCCGGTCACCGCCCTCGAGGTCGAGGACGCAGTAGCGAACCCTGGGGGTCTGCTCCCAGCCGTTGTCCTCGCCCTTGAGGTAGTGGTCGAAGAAGCGGCGCAGGTCGTCCACGTTCGCTTCGTCGTAGTAGTCGGGCCACTCCTGGCTGTTGTGGATGCGCAGCCACTTCTCGTCGGAGGCGATCCGTCGCCAGGCGCGGAAGGTCCCTGCGGTGTGCAACGTGTTGGAGTAGCTGGCCACGACGTAGGCGGGCACGGTGATCCGGCCGAAGTCGGGGATCTTGTTCGCCCAGAGATTGTTCATCAGCGGATAGCGCTCCACCTCCGAAAGGATGTCCTCCTTCCGGTTCTTGCCGAAGAAGCTGCCGTCCTGGAGCTGCTGGGCGAAACCGGTGTCGGGCATGCCGCCCCGCATCACCAGGTCGCGGTAGACGTCGCTGACGCCCTCCCACGGGTTGATCGCCACCAGGTGCGGAGGCTGCTCGGCGGCGGTGAACCACTGGGAGACCGCCAGGTAGGAGGTACCGCTCATCCCGACCTTGCCGGAACACCACGGCTGCTGCGCCAGCCACTCGATCACGTCGAAGCAGTCGCGGCCCTCCTGGCGGTCCCACAGCACGCTGTCGCCTTCGGAGTCGACGACGCCCCTGATGTCCGCGTTGCAGATCGCGTAGCCGCGGGCGCACCAGTACGCAGGGTCCGGGGCCTCGAACTTCTCCAGCCCGGACACGATCGCGTTGTCGAGACCGACCAGCCCGAAGACCCCCATCACGCTGAGCGAGCTGCCCTGCCCCTTGCCGTACGGGCTCCACGCCACGATCACCGGCACCCGTTCCGCGCCCGGAGGGCGGAAGACATCGACGTGGATCGTCACACCGTCCCGCAGCTCGACCGCGGTGTCCTTCTCCAACACGACGTCCGCAGGCAGGGAACCGAACTGGGGAGCGAGACGGAACCCGGCCTCCAGGGTCCGCGTACCGGGTTCGAACGGCGTCAGCACACCGGTCCTGGCGGGCGGCAGCGGCTGGGACGGCACGAACATCATCTGGTCATCGCTCACGACGAGCTCCTCTGCTCAGGCACGTCCGTCGGCCGCGCTCCTGCGTGACGGCGACCGTACGGCTGCTCGACCAAAAACTCAACGCTGGTTGATAATTTGTCGACCGCTAGATTCGGGCCATGACGGCGCAGGAGACAACCGTGCCGGGGACCCGTCGCGGTCGCAGACCCGGAACCGGCAGCACCCGGCAGGCGGTGCTCGACGCTGCGAAAGCGGGGTTCGCCCGCGACGGTTACGCCGCGACCACGATCCGTCGCATCGCCGCCGACGCCGGGGTGGACCCATCGCAGGTGATGCAGTTCTTCCGCTCGAAGGAGGAGCTCTTTGCCGCCGCGATGGCGGTCCCCCCGTCCGCGCTCGAACGGTTCGACACGGTCTTCGAGGGGCCCGACGAACACCTCGGCGAACGGGTGGTCCGCGCGTACCTGGCCGCCTGGGAGGGCCCCGCCGACGAGTCGGAGCCGCTGATGGCGATGCTCCGCGGCGCGATCACCAACGAGCATGCGCGTGCACAGCTGCGCGACTTCATCCAGTCTCGGTTGGTGCACGGCACGAAGGATCGAAGCGGTGACGACGCGATGTTCCGCATAGGTCTCGCGGCGGCGATGCTGGTCGGCATCGTCACCAGCAGGCGGATCATCGGCGTGCCCGTGCTCGTCGCCGCCGAGACGGAGCAGCTCGTCGCGACCGTCGGCCCCGCGATCCACCAGATTCTCGTGGGCGCCCCACCGCACACCGCTGCGACTGCCTCGTAGCTGCAGGCCCGACCGGTTGTCAGCCCATTCCTTGTGCTGCCGAGGGCGCGCGATGTTATAACAGGAGGGTACCGAGGGTAGGAGAACGAAGCGGCCATGGTCACTGAACCCGTGATCCGACCCGTCGAGACGCTGTCGGCGGCCGACCGCGTGGCCGTGGATCTGCGTCGCTCCATCGTGTCCGGAGCGCTCGCGCCCGGCCAGACGTTCTCGCTGCGCAAGGTGGCCGCCCAGTTGGGCGTCAGCTTCATCCCGGTCCGTGAGGCGTTGCGCAACCTGGAGAGCGAGGGGCTGGTCGTGAGCCACCCCGGCCGCAGCACCAGGGTGGCCCCCTTGGACCTGGACGAGCTGCGGGCCGTCTACCGCCTACGCCGCACCCTTGAGCCCGACATCGCGGAACGTGCCTGCCTGCTGCTGGCGGAGGCCGAACTCGACAGGCTGACCCGCCTGGCCGTCGACTTCGGCGACGAAGAGCGGGGCATGGACGCCATCTACGTCGATCACCACGCGTTCCACATGGCCCTGCTCGCCCCCGCCGCGTCAGCCTGGGATCTGCGCATCCTGACCACCCTCTGGCAGGCCTCGGAGCGCTATGTCCGGATCGCCTTCGGCACTCTCGACCCCGATCCCGACGAGCACCACCGCCGCGGGCAGGCGCACAGCACACTGGTGGCGGCGTTCCGCACACGAGACAAGCAGCAGGTCGCCGAAGCCGTGCGACGCCACCTGAGCCGCAACGAGCAGATGGCCCTGCATGCTTTGGATCCAGACCGACCCCCGGTCGCCAGCAGCGCCTGACCTGCCGATCATCAAAAAAGCCGCCTGCTCGGCGTTGCTGTTATAACATATAGATGCTAATTTCTGGTGCGCGCTTCCAGTGCCCAGGGACTAGCAAAGGAGCAGCCCCATATCTGCGCTTCGCGTCGACCCACAGCGCTTCCGTGACCTGAAGGCCGGAGTGTGCGCACCGGTTCCGGTGGTCGCCACCACCCGCCGCAGCGGCCGCTGATCATCTCGTTCACGTCCTACTGAGTCTGTCCCGTGATCTGGGAGAGGAATCCCGTCATGACCGTCACCGCCCAGTCCCCGACCGTCCCCAGCGCCGACGAGCTGGTCAAACGGATCCGCGAACTGCAGCCGCTGCTCGCCCGCAACAGCGCCCAGGGCGAGCAGGACCGCCGCGTCGTCGAGGAAAGCATTGTCGCGCTCACCGATGCCGGCGTCTTCAAGACTGCTCAGCCGCGCCGGTACGGCGGCTACGAGACGTCGATGCGGACCATGCTCGACGTCTCCGCGGCGGTCGGCGAGGCCGACGGCGGCACCGCCTGGGTAGTGGCGCTGTGCAACGTGTGCGCGTGGCTGGCGTCGCTCTTCCCCGAACAGGCCCAAGACGAGGTGTGGGCCGACGACCCGGACGCCAAGGTCTCCGGAGTACTCGCGCCGACCGCCGAGGCAGCCAAGGTCGAAGGCGGCTTTCGGGTCACTGGGCGCTGGTTCTGGAACTCTGGGTCCTGGCACGCAGGTTGGGCGGTGCTGGGCATCCCGATCACCGACGAGACCGGCGCGGCCGTCGATCAAGGGCTCGCCCTGATCCCCCGCGCCGACCTGGACTTCCAGGAGACCTGGTTTGTGGCAGGCATGAAATCGACCGGCTCCAACTGTCTCATCGCCCAGGACGTGTTCGTCCCGCAGCATCGGATCATCTCGGTGCCCGCCGCGATCGAAGGCCGCTACGGAACCGAGCGCACCGAGGAACAGCTCTACCGGTCCGCGTTCGTGCCCCTGCTCGCGCTCGTGCTGGCAGGCCCACAGCTCGGCATGGGGCGTAAGGCGCTGGACATCGTGAAGGAGAAGGGCGCGACCAAGCCGATCTCCTACACCTACTACACCACGCAGGCCGAATCGGTCGTCTTCCAGATGCAGATCGCCGAAGCCGCCATGTTGATCGACACCGCGCATCTGCACGCCTACCGGGCGGCCGACGACATCGACCGTTTCGCCGAGCTCGGCAGCTACCCCGACATGATCACCAGGACCCGCGTGCGGGCGGACACGGGATGGGCCATCGAGCACATCACCAAGGCCATCGACGTCTTGATCTCCGCGCACGGGGCGGGCAGCTTCGCCGACGTCAACCCGCTGCAGCGGATCTGGCGCGACTCGAACGTCGCGGCACGACACGCGGTCACCCTGCCCGCGGTGTCCTACGAGGTTTACGGCAAGGCGCTGCTCGGGCGCGACGACCAGATCACGCCGCTGGTCTGACCTCTGAGTCGACGACGAGGAGGAAGGATCCGCGATTGATCCTGGTCACTGCGGCCAACGGCAACCAGGGCCGGTTGCTCGTGCCGAAGCTGCTCGCGGAGGACGTGCGGGTCCGCGCCTGTGTGCAGTCAGAGGCGTCGGCTGCCCAGCTCCGCGCGCTGGGCGTGGCCGACGTGGTCGTCGGCGACATCAGTGAGCCGGACGTGCTGGGCAAGGCCGTCCGCGGCGTCGACAAGATCTACCACGTCGGTCCGACAATCCATCCGCGCGAACGTGACATCGGATTCGCCGTCGTCGACGCGGCATGCGCTGAGGGCGTGCAGCACCTGGTGTTCAGCTCCGTGCTCCACGCGATCACCACCGACCTCGTGCAACACGAGATCAAGCGCGACATCGAGGAGCACCTGCTCTCCTCCGGGCTCGAGTACACGATCCTGCAGCCTGCCAACTACATGCTGCCGCTGAAGCTGCGGCCGGTGTTCGAACGCGGCGTGTTCGAGCTGTCCTGGTCGCTGCAGCGCCGCCAGTCGATGGTCGACCTCGGCGACGTCACCGACGTCGCGCAACTCGTGCTCACCGACAGCGCCCACCATGCGGGCGCGACCTACGAGCTCGTCGGACCGGGCCGCTTCACCGGGCACGAGCTCGCCGCCATCATCTCCCGCGTGCTCGACCGGCCCATCGAGGCCCGGGAGATCGACGCGGACACCTACCTCAGGGCCTGGGTCGGCGACGCCGATCCAGCGCACGTCACGCATCAGGTCCGGGTGTTGCGCGCGATCTCGGCCCGGTACAGCAGCCACGACTTCACCGGCAACCCGAACGTGCTGACCTGGCTGCTGCGGCGTCCCCCCACCACGTTCGAAGACTACGTCCGCGGCCAGTACGCCACCTACCGCCTGCGGCAGCAGGGAGCGAACGCATAAGGCGTACCGGCAACACGATCCTGATCACCGGCGGCGGCTCCGGGATCGGCCGCGGCCTGGCCGAGGCCCTGGATCATGCATCGCCCACTACGCGCTCGCCCGCGATCCACACGCCGCGGATCGTGCGGGTAGCCGCGATGTCGACGGTCGGGTCCGCATCCAGCAGCACGAGGTCGGCCCTGCGCCCGGGCTCGATGCGGCCGCGGTCGGCGAGCCCGAAGTGCTCGGCGGCTATGGAGGTGGCGGCATCCAGCGCCTGCGAGGGCGTGAGCCCGGCATCGACCAGCAACACCAGCTCGTCGTGCAGGCTTTCGCCGAACACCGGTGACGCAGGCGCTGCGGGCGTCGCATTGGCGTCGGTTCCCGCCAGGATCGGCATCCCGGCCGCGTGGAGCGTGGCCACTGTCGCCCGTGCGGGCTCGTAGGCGGGGCCGGGACGGCCTGCCGCCGTCAGATTCTCGACGGTTCCCTGCATCATCGTGAGGGTCGGGACGATCACCGTTCCGGCCGCTACGAGCTCCGCGGCCTGCACCTCGTCAACCGGATGGTCGAGTGGTGCGTGGGTGAGGATGTCGACCCCGGCACGCTGCGCCATCGCGACGGCGTCCGAGCGGGCCGCATGCGCCACCACCTGGAGACCGCGCGCGTGGGCGGCGACGACCAGCGCGTCCACTGTCTGCTGGTCGAAGCCGGGCAGGTCGATCACGACCTTGATGTAGTCGGCGCCCTGCTGCACATGGCGGGAGATCCACGCGTCGACATCTGCCACTCCCCCCACGAGCGCCTCCGCGGCCGCCGGGATGTCCTTCATCCGTATCGCGTGCGCGCTCGTCGCCGAGTTCGCGGCCATCAGGGGACTGCGGATGTCGGTGACGCGGGGCATCCCACGCAGCGCTGCGACGAGCGGAGCAGGCGAACTCATGTCCATCCCGCTGGTGACGCCGTAGGCGGTGAGCGCGGTGAGGGTCTCGGGCCCGTGCAGGTGGATGTGGCAGTCGATGAGTCCTGGTATGAGGTACCCCCCGGAAGCCACCTCCCGCCCGTCTGCGGGATCGCTCCCGATGACACCGCCATGAATGACGACGTCCTCGGGCTCGCCGAAGGCGCCGTCGCGGTAGACCTGGACGGCGCGAAGGGCCTCGCGGGTCATACCGCGGCACGCTCCGTCGTGGCCAGCGCAAACTGCAGCTGGGACCGCTGGAAGTCCGCACCGGGCAAATGGAAGTCGATGCAGTGCCCGCTGCCGCGCTGCAGTTCTGCGTCGATCGACGGCGCCACCGTGAATCCGGCGCGGAACTCGTCGATCTCGTCCTGGTCGGTCACCCACAGGTGGTCGAACTCGCCCTGGCGGTGGTGCACCGGCACGGTGACCTGGCCGCACACCTCGGCGCGGCGCGCGACCCAGCCGCCGGTGATGTCGAGCAGCTCGGCCTTCGGGACGAGCGTGTTCGCCGGATGGCTCGCGGCGGGCATCGCCTCGTCGTAGGTCGAGTCGGGACCGAACATGAGCTCGTCCTTGAGCGACACGGGCAGATCGATCATCGCGAGGTCCGGCAGCGCGGCCCACGCGCCTGCGGACTCGGGCGGGACGCGGACCAGGCAACCGGACGTCGCAAGCCCCAGAAGCGGCCACGGCTGCGGTGTCGCCGCAATCCTCGTGGCCACCGCGCCGCCGATCGAATGTCCGATGAGCACGACGCCCGGCGCATTGCCGCCATGCTCCGCCCAGATCGACCCGACGGCCTCGCCGATGACCTCCGCGTTGGCCAAGATGATCGAGTCTTCGCTGGTCAGCGGACCGGATCCGGCGTAGTTCGACCGGTCGAGGGCGATGACCGGCACGCCGAGCGCCACGGCGTTGTCGAGCAGCGAGTGCCCGGGGATGTCGAAGTACGCGGAGCTGTACGTGCCGCCGTGAAGGGCGATCACGAGCGGCGCACCGGAGCGGACCACGAAGTCGTGGCCGATGTTGGTGCGGCCGGTGAAGACGCGACCGTCGGCCGTGGTGTGGGTGAACGGAGTGGACATCGGCGTCCTTCAGAGAGGGTGGTTGCGGGAACGGATCAGGCGGGCATCTCTTGCGATGGCACACTGTCCTTCGTTACCGTTATAACGTATATCTAGGCACCCCGGGCGGTCGAGCACAACCCTGGCCCGCATCCGCGACCACACTCGATGGAGAGACGAATGCCCGAGAACAAGGCGAAGAACTGGCCGGCCAACCCCCCGAAACTGCACCACACCACCTTCACCACCCTGCGGATGGAGAAGATGGTGGCCTGGTACGGCCTGGTCTGCGGGCTACGCCCGATGTTCCAGAGCGACGAGGCCTCATGGCTCACCAACGACGACGCGAACCACCGCATCGCGCTGCTTTCTCCGCCTGGACTCAAACACCCCACCGACAAGGGCCATGAGACCGGCGTGCACCACACCGCGTTCGAGTTCTCGACCTTCGACATGTGGCTGAACAACTACGTCCGGCTGCGCGATCACGACATCCTGCCGTTCCTGACGCTCGACCACGGCATCACGATGTCGGTCTACTACCAGGACCCTGACGGGAACGGCGTCGAGATCCAGGTCGACGGCTTCGGGGACTGGGCCGATTCCAGCGAGTGGCTCGCCAACGCCAAGGATTTCGCCGAGAACCCGATCGGCACGTTCTTCGACCCCGAGAAGCTCGTCGCCGCGCGCGAAGAGGGGCTGTCGTTCCAGGAGATCCACGAGCGCACCCGGGCAGGCGAGTACCTCCCCGCGGTCATCCCCAAGGACATCTTCCTGCCCGAGGTCTGGTGACCGACCTGTAGCTCCGTGGCGGCCGGCTATCCGGCCGCCTCGGCCGCGAGCTGCTCCAGCAGCCCGTTCAGCTTCGCGAGCACCCCGTCGGCCACGGCGAGGTCGTAGTCCTCCGCGAGCCTTCGCTGATCCCGAAAAGCGATGGAGGTTTGCCCGTCCGCCGACCAGACCAGCATCCGCAGCGGCAGGTCGAGCCCCGCGCGGGCGTCGGCCTGCAGCACGGCGGTGCCGACGGCCGGGCTGCCGAACACGATCAGCACCTCGTCGGGCAGAACGAGGCCCGCCGCCCGTGCACCGGCGGCATGATCGATGGAGGCGAAGAGCTGCACCCCACGATCGGCCAGCGCCTGCTCGATGCGGCCGACCGTCGTCGGCACGTCGAAGCTTGATTGCGTGACTGTCAGCTCGCCGGTCATGGCACCTCGTCTCGGGCACGCGAGCCGAAAGGCCCGTCTGGTACTCATCATCCCGTCCAGGCCCCTCTGAAAGGTCCCCGCGTTCCCCGACATCGCCGCAGGCACGGTCGGCAGCGGGCCTGCCGGGAAGCTAGCTTTCCTGAACCGGCTCAAGAACGACGACGGGGATCTCCCGCTGGGTGTAGCTCGCGTACGCCGCATACGGCTTGTAGAGCGAGACCAGCCGCAGCCACAGCGCAGCTCGTTCCGCACCCTTCGCCACGCGGGGCCTGACGACCCGCCGGGCGCCCCCTGGTAGTTCCACCTCCGTACTCGTCATCGCCATCAGGTTGTGGAACCACGCGGGGTTCGTGTCGGTCCCGCCTTTCGACGCGACGATGACGAGGTCCGGATCGTTGTCGAGGTAAATGAGGGGACTGGTTCTGGCCTCTCCCGACTTGCGCCCGACGTGGTCGAGCAGCAGCACTGGCGAGCCGAGGAAGGTGCCGCCGAGCCTGCCGCGGGTCTTGCGGAACACGACCTTGTTCAAGCGGGCCATCTGACGGTGGACGGCCCAGTAGCGCGACGTCGCGGGAGGAGCTTTCGGCATGCTCAGATACTGTCACATTGTGACAGTTGCGTGTAACTGACATCCGTTATGTCGTGCCACATGGCACGGACTGTCCGTATCCGGCGAGGGTAAGTACCCTGGCCGCGTGACGTCACCCGGCCTCCGCGAGCGGAAGCGGCAGCGGACGCGCGACGCCCTCACCGACGCCGCGTATGCCCTCTTCGAACGCAAGGGCTTCGATGCGACCACCGTGGACGAGATTGCCGGTGCCGTCGAGGTCTCCCCGAGGACCTTCTTCCGCTACTTCACCTCGAAGGAAGACGTCGCCCTCGCCCCGGCCGACGAGCAGCTCACCAGGATGGTGCAGACACTGGCCGACTGGAAACCCGACGACCCGGTCATCACCGCATTGAAGGGGTCTGTCGTCGATGTCGTGACGGCCTGTGAATCCGACGGGGCCGAAGTGGACCGAGCCCGCTACCGGCGCCTTCAGGCGCTGCTGCTCGAGTCGCCCGCGCTGATGGCGGCTTGCAGGCAGCAGGGAAACGCTCGGCTGGAGGAGGTCGCGCGCCTGGTCGGGCTGCGCATGGGGGTGGAGCCTGCCGCCGATCCCCGGCCTTACCTGGTCGCCTCGATTGCTCTGTGCGCGGTGCAGACCGCCGCCGACGCGTGGCAGCAGCACCGCCCGGGAGCGACAGGCTCCGAGCTGCTTGCCGAGATGTTCGACCTCCTCGCCGCCGACCTGAACTATCCAGCTCATGGCCGTCGGCGGTCGTAGCGCGCATCATGCGGCGAAGGTTCCGGCCACCGACGCGAACAGCTGGGCCAGCTCAGCATCGGCGTCGATCCGCTGCTGGAACATCGCCCCGACCTTTGCCGCGAGGTCGGTGTCCGGATCGTCGGTGATGTCCACGGACGCGATGCGAGCCAGGAGCGGCAGGATCAGAAGGTCGGCCTCGCGTTGGGCGGGTTCGTGCAGATACCGCTGCAGCGCAGCCAGGTCGGGGAACGCAGCGCAGTAGGACAAGTGGTAGCCCTCGTCGACGATGTCGCGGCCGACCGTCGAGAAGGTGACGGGCTCTGTCGCCACGAGTCGCGACAGAGCGGACCGCGCCGCCGTGATGTCCGCGGGGCTGGTGCCGTCCTTGAAGCGCGCGCGCCACATGTGGACGATCATCGGCTGTACCTGAGCAGTGCCACGAGTTGCATGGCCGTCACCGTAGTCGATGTAGTTGGTTGGTAGCAACCAACCAATTGACTTTGTCCGCGTGCGGTTCGCCTGTCTCGGTCCGCCACCTCGATAGACTCCGGTCATGCCGAGGCCCTCCACGACGCGCGCGGCCTCGCACCCCGACAAGGCAGGCACGGCCCGTGCCGAAGCCACACTGGTTGAGCTGGAACGCGGGGTCGGTGCGGCGAGTCGGTGGCTGAACAGTCGGCACATCCGCGGACGCATCGCCGCCGCGATAGGTGTCGACCTGTCCCCGGCCTCGCTGCGGTTGTTGGAGCATCTCGAGTCGGCGGGCCCCTCCCGGTTGTCCTATCTCGCAGAATGCGAGCAGATCGACCGGTCGACGGCCACCGTGCGGGTCCAGGTGCTGGAACGCGCCGGATACGTCGATCGCAAAGCCGACGCGGACGACGCACGGGCCTCGGTCATCGCGCTCAACGCCAGCAGTCGCAAGCTGCTCAAGCGCCTGCGCACGGCTCGTCGGGAACTGTTGGCCGAGGTACTGAGCGACCTCGACCCGACCGAGCTGCAGCGAACGGCGGATGTGCTCCAGCGGTTCGAACGCGACATGCTCCGTGGCTGGCAGGAAAGCCAACGGTAACGCCATCCCGGCGCCGTGGTCCCCGTGGAGCCTCTGCCGAAGCATGCTCTTTCTGGTCACGGACGGGATGCGGACGGAGTCCGTTGCCAGACCCGCAGCGGGCCCGCCCGGGCGAACCCGACGCGGACTGCGGCAGCCAGGGCTCCCCCGGTCCCATAGCCGACGACCCGTCGACCGGGGAGCGCACAGAGCACGCCTGCCCAGGCGTCGTCGAGGTCGCCGTCAACGGCGAAGAGGTTCGAGACCCCCGTGACCGGTCCACTGTCGTAAGCGATGGCCCCGGCGATTATCACGCCGTTGCGACGCGCGGCGAGGACGCGAACCGCGGGCTCGTCCAGCAGCTGCGCTCTAAAGAGGTCGGCGGGTCCGCCGTTCCACGCGATGGCCCACTCGGCGAGTTCACCCACGCTGGCGACGGTCCAAAACGGGCTCGGCGCAGGCGGCATCGACAGGGCGGCAGGGCGGTCGATCCACTGCGCCTCGATGATCGGTTCGAAGCCATCTGCGGACAGGTCGAGACGCGCAAAGCTGTCCTTGACCGAGCAGCCCTCCGACAGGTCGATGGCCTTCAGCACGTCGGCGACACCGGTCGCTGGTAGCAGCGTGACGGCATCCGGGTAGAGGGCAGGCGTTCTCCGCCGACTGGTCCACGCCCACCTGGTGAACACTCCCCCGCGCCCGTGCGTGCGGCACACCGCCTCGCACCACTCAGCGTTGTTCCGGACCGTCGCCACATCGGTCACGCGATCATTCCTCGGGCACGACCTCCCACCGCGCTCGACGATCAGAGGCGGGTCGCGGTCATGACCAGATCGGCGAGCGGACGGGACCGGCTGTGCGGCGGCCAGGCGATCACGGTCGTCACCGGTAGCGCGTCCACCAGCGGCACGGCGGCCAGGTCGTCGCGCAGCTGCGGCCTGGCCGACTCCGGCAGCACCGCCGCCGTCCGACCCAGCGCGATCAGCTGCAACAGCTGCGTCTTGTCACGCACCTGTGGTCCAGGGCCGTCGGGGTAGGTGCCGTCAGGGCGCGGCCAGCGAGGGAGCGGCAGGTCGGACGCGGTGACGTCGGCCAGCCGCAGCTGCGTTCGGCTGGTGAGGGGGTGTCCGGCAGGCAGGACCACGACCTGCCCTTCAGTGCTCAGCTCCTCGGTGTCCAACCCGAGGACCGAGTCGAACGGCCGGTGCAGCAGCGCCACATCCGCCCGGCCGTCGCGCAGCAGCGTCCCCTGCTCACCGGGACCGCACAGCAGCACGTCGACGCTGACCGCGTCGGGTTCGGCGGCGTAGGCGTCGAGCAGCTTGGCGAGCAGCTCGATGGCCGCTCCGGCCTTCGTGACCAGGACCAGACCGGGCGCGCCTGCCGCGGCGAGTGCGGCGCGACGGGCGCGCCGCCCGGCAGCCTCGACCGCGTCCAGGGCCGCCCGACCCTCGACCAGCAGCACCGCCCCGGCATCGGTCAGCGCAACCGCACGGCTGCTGCGTTGCAGCAACGTCACACCCAACCGCCGCTCCAGCTGCTGGATCGCCCGCGACAACGGCGGCTGCGCGATCCCGAGCCGCTCCGCCGCCCGCCCGAAGTGCAACTCCTCCGCGACCGCGACGAAGTACCGCAGTTCCCGCGTCTCCACACGGCCACGCTAGTGCCCAATCGACGCGATGGGCTCACTCGATACCCCCCAGGTATCGCTGCTTACCCGCAGGGTGTTGGCCAACCGGGCGTGACACGCACAGCATCGAGGCATGAACAACGTCACGACTGCGCTGGTCACCGGCGCGAACAAGGGAATCGGCTACGAGATCGCCGCGGGCCTCGGCGCGCTCGGCTGGAGTGTCGGCGTCGGCGCTCGCGACGACCAGCGCCGCGACGCGGCGGTGGAGAAGCTGCGGGCGGCAGGCGTCGACGCGTTCGGCGTGCCGCTCGACGTCACCGACGACGCCAGTGTCACCAACGCCGCGCGGCTGATCGAGGAGCACGCAGGCCGCCTCGACGTGCTGGTCAACAACGCTGGGGTGACCGGCGGGAGGCCCCAGGAGCCCACGTTGGTCGCGCCCGAGACCGTGCGGGCCGTCGTGGAAACCAACGTGATCGGCGTCATCCGCGTCACGAACGCGATGCTGCCGCTGCTGCGCCGCTCGGCCTCGCCGCGGATCGTGAACGTCTCCAGCTCCGTCGGCTCCCTCACCCGACAGACCACCCCGGGCGCGGAGGTAGGCCCGATCTCCGCGGCGTACTCGACGTCGAAGACGTTCCTCAACGCCGTCGTCGTCCAGTACGCCAAAGAGCTGCGCGACACCAACATCCTGATCAACGCGGGCTGCCCCGGTTTCACCGCCACCGATCTGAACGGCTTTCGCGGCACCCGCACCCCCGAGCAGGGCGCGGCGATCGCGATCCGGCTGGCCACCCTGCCCGACGACGGCCCGACCGGCGGGTTCTTCGAGGACGCAGGCGTGGTGCCGTGGTGAGCTCTAGCTTGTTAGTATGCTAGCATCGTGGGGTGGGCGAGGAGGTCAAGCAGTTCAACGTGTACCTGCCGGTCGAGTTGATCAAGCAGGTCAAGCACCGTGCCATCGAGTCCGAGCTGTCGCTGTCCGCTCTGGTCACCGATGCGCTGCGGGGCTACCTCGCCGACACCCGTGCCGACACCGACGTGCCGGGACGACCACCCCCAGCGAAAGGCAGCTGACATGACGACGGACGGGTTCGAGGCCGTTTACCTGACGACGCACAACTGGGGCAAGGCAGCCAAGTTCTTCCAGGCCCTGGGTTTCGACCTGGAGTTCGACACCGGGCACAGCTCCGGTCAGCTGCGCAACGGCGACGGACCCTCCGTGTTCATCGCCGAGGTTCCCGAAGACCAGCAGCCCGCGCTACGGCTCGTGCTGAAGGTCTCCGACGAGCAGGCGTTTCGCCCGGACCCGGTCCTCGAACAGGTCACCCCGTTCGCGGACACCCACTACGGGACGCGGGAGATGACCGTCCGCGACGGCGACGGGCGCACGTGGACCCTGCAAGCGCCCGCCGCCGTCGACCTGCCGAGAGGATGACCGTGCCGGATCAGCAGACTGCGCTACCGGAGAGCACGGCCGTGCGCGTCGCGCTGTGGCGGGCGATGCACGTGCAGATCGACGCGCCACCGCACGTTCTGACCGACGAGATCGGCCTGTCGCTGGCCGCACCGACCGCGGATTGGCGCGCCCGGCCGGACATGGACCCAGCCCGAACACGCGGCTTCCGGGCCGCCATCGTCGCCCGCGCTCGTTTCGTCGAAGATCTGGTGGTCGAGCACGTCGACCGCGGCGTCGCGCAGTACGTCCTGCTCGGCGCAGGCCTGGACACCTGCCCAAGGCGGTGACCGCAGCCACGCTGCGCACGTTGGCCACGCTCGCCCCCCGCTCGACGGTCGCGATGACCTTCTTGCTGCCGCCCGCCCTTGTCGACGAGGCCGACCGTGGCGGACTGCAAACGTCCGAGGAGGGCGCCCGCACCTCCGGAACACCGTTCGTCAGCTTCTTCACACCCGACGAGATGCTGGCCGTCGCCCATGAGGCAGGTTTCGAGAACGTTCGCCACGTATCGAGCTCGGCGCTGGGCGCCCGCTACTTCGCAGGCCGCGCTGACGGGCTCCGGCCATCCAGCGGCGAGGACTTCCTGCTCGCCACGACCTGACCTGTACGACCCGGCACTGCCCGGTCAACGTTGGACGATGCCGACGACGAGGTTGATCGTGGTGGCCAGGATGACGGTGCCGAAGACGTAGGACAACAAGCAGTGCCGCAGCACGATCGCGCGGATCTTGGTCATGCCGACGCTGGTGTCCGAGACCTGGTAGGTCATCCCGAGGTTGTAGCTGAAGTAGAGGAAGTCGCGGTAGGTCGGCAGGTCGTCGCTGTTGAAGTTGATGCCGCCGACCGGGGCCTCGTAGTAGAGGTGCGCGTAGCGGCTGGCGTACATGAGATGCAGCACGGCCCAGACCGTGAACACCGCGGCGGGCGCGGCCGCGGCCGCCGTCCGCCCGCTCCCGGAGCCGCTGAGCAACAGCAGCACCACGATGGCGACCAGACCGCCCAACGCGGAGACGACGATGATGATTTCCGAGGCCACGGGACGGAAGTCCTCGCGTTGGACGTTGGCGCGCGTCGCGTCGGCGTCCATCGGCCAGAGCACCAACAATCCGACCACCACGACGGTCGTCGCCGTCGCGCCGATACCGACCAGCACGCCCAGCAGCGGACTGGCCGCGAAGCCGACGGCCAGGCCGACAACCGCCCCGACCACGAGTCCGAGCTGCAGCCGGTTGACGGCCGAGAGCGACGACATGCTCAGCCGCCGCGGGCGGCCGTTGCGGCCGCCCGCCTGCGGTCCGCCACCGAAGCGCCTGCGCTGTTCATGCGGCACAGCAGATCATGCTCGGCGGGGGAACGACATCGCCCACCCGGTAGTGCCGCGGAGCACGCGCGGGGATGATCAAGCCCGACCCTGCCACCAACATCGTCAGACGGTGGTGATGAGGCCGCCGTCGATCACGATGTCGGACCCGGTGAGGTTGCCTGCGCGACCGCTTGCGAGCAGCACAACCAGGTCGGCGACCTCCTCAGGGTGGGTGAACCTCCCGGTCGCGGCTTGGGCGGCCTGCTGTTTGGCCACGTTGGCGGCGTCCCCGCCTGCGGCTTTGGCCACGGTCGCCGCCACGCCGTGGTCACCGAGCCAGAGCGCCGTGTCCACCGGCCCCGGGCTGACGGTGTTGACCCGGACCCCCCGCGGCCCGAACTCCTTCGACAGCGACTTGCAGAAGTTGGCCAGTGCGCCCTTGGCCGCGCTGTAGTCGATGACGCCGGGGTCGGGCAGCTTCGCGTTGACCGAGGCGACGGTGACGATGGTGGAAGGCGTGCGCTCCAGGAGGTGCGGCAATGCGGCACGGGTGGCTCGAACGGCGGCGAGGAAGTTGATGTCCAGCGCCCACTGCCACTCGGCGTCGGTGATGGCGAGGAAGCCGTCGAGGCGGGGCCGGACCGCGCCGATGTTGTTGACGAGGATGTCGACCCCGCCGTAGGTCGCTACCGCATCGGCGACGAGCTGGTCGGGCCCGTCGGGGCTGGTCAGGTCGAGCAGCACCGGATGCACGGGCGCGGTGGCGGCGAGCGCGGTGAGGTCCGCGCTTCCCTCCCGGGCTCCGCCGACGACGTTGGCGCCTTCCGCGGCCAGCGCGCGGGTGATGGCCAGGCCGATGCCTTTGCTTGCGCCGGTGACGACGGCGGTCTTGCCGGACAGGTTCAGATCCATGGCGAACTCCGGGGTCGGGACATGTGGGGCGGTATCGGTCGACGCAGGCGTAGCGGCGTCAGAGCGCTTGCTTGCCCAACCACGCCAGGGCGGCGTCGGCGACCTCGCGCCAGCCCGCGTCGATGGTCAGCGAGTGCGCCCGGTCGGGGAACTCCAGCAGATCGGTGACCGCGTCGGAGTGGCGGTACTGCTTGAGCGTGGCCCTGGTGACGGCCTCTGGCACCGTGTGGTCCTTGCCGCCCGTCATGAGCAGCAGCGGGCCGCGCAGTTCGTTGGCCGTGTCGACCTTGGCGGGCGAGTGCGGGTCGAAGTTGGCTGCGGCCGCCTCGAACAACGGCTTGCCGGGGGCCGGGATCGCCCACGCGTCGAACAGGGCGTTCGACTCCTGCTCGGAGATCGCGTTGCCGAACGCGAAGCGGAACTGCTCGGCGGTCAACGACACCGCCTTGTGCTTGTTGGCCGGGTTCTTGAACACCGGCAGGGTCGCCCTCAGCGCCGAGAGCGGCAGCGGGAGCACGCCCTTGATCTGAGCCGCGTCGACCGCCACGGTGGCGACGGCGAGGTTCTGGCCCAGCAGCTTCTGCGCGACCATCCCGCCGAACGAGTGTCCGATGAGGATGGGCTTGGACGGCAGACCCTCGATCAGGGCCGCGTAGTGGGCGACGACGTCGTCGATGCCGTGGTCGGCGATGGACTCGGGGTTGGCCCTGGCCTCCTCGACCGTGTCGGGGTCACCGGGCCAGCCCGGGGCGACCGGCGCGTAGCCCGCTGCCGCGAACAGCTCCATCCACGGGGTCCACGAGCTCGCGTGCAACCACAGTCCGTGGATGAACACGACGGGTGTGCGGTGGTCCTGCGTCATGGGGATGCGCCTCTCGCGGTTACCAGCTCCGCGGCCACCAAGGCCGCTGCACCACCAGACCACCGCAGGCGCGCCATCGAATCCGGGTGCGACCCCAGCACCCGGCTACCCGCGTCCGCCGGGGACGCGCGGTCAGCGCTCGCCCAGCGACACGGCCAGTTGCCTCCGCGAGGTCACGTCCAGCTTCCGGAAGACCTTGGTGAGGTGATACTCGACCGTCGACGACGTGATGTAGAGCTGCGACGCGATCTCGGCGTTCGTCGCACCGGCCGCGGCCATCGTGGCGATCTGCCGCTCCTGGGGTGTCAGGTCGGGCCGGGCGAACGGAGTGCGTGATCGCGCCCGTTCGCCGGTCGCGGCCAGCTCGGCCCCTGCCCGTGCGGCGAATCCCGCTGCGCCCATGTCGCTGAACATGCCGAACGCCGTACGCAGCGCCTCCCGGGCGTCGGCCCGCCGCTTCCGGCGCCGCAGCCACTCCCCCAGCAACAGATGGGACCTGGCCAGCTCCGTTCTGACCGGCGTCGCGCCGATGTGCGAGATCGCCGCCCGGTAGTGGGCCTCCGCCTGCTCGTCGTCGACGACCATGGCCCGGCTGCGGGCGAGCAGCCCCAGCGCCAACGGCGTCCCGCTGGCCTGCGCGCGCTCGGTCAGCAGGGCCAACGTCGAGGTGGCGACCGCGTGGTCACCGGCCCGGACGGCCGCCTCCACCAGATCGGGGAGCCGCCGGTTCGCGTGGCCGGGAGCGTCCCCTTCGCACGCACGACGGCCCGCGACCAGCGCCTCCGGATAGTGGCACTGCCCCAGCTCGAACAGGCACAGCGCCGAGTACGCCACGTCCGTGAGCACGCCGAGTCCGAACTTCTGCGCCCATACCCCGATCGCGACGTCGACCGCGGAACGAAGCTCGTCCGCGCACCCCAGCCAGGCGAACAACTCCACCTTGTGGACCGGGCCGACGTCGGGCAGCCCGATCATGGCGCCGATCGTGGCCGACTCCGCGTACCGCTGTTCGGCGTCGGCGAAGCGGCCTGCGCGCAGATCGTCAGCGGCCTGGCAGAGCAGGCTGACGGGAAGCGCGTTCAAGGCGCCCTGCTGTCGGTCGACGGTGACGAACCGCTGCACGACCTCCCGGTGTGCTTCGTCGTCCCAGAGGTCGTCCGTGGCCAGACACGCCTGCACCACGACGGCGGGGTCGGTCTGGATGAGGTGTTCGTCGCCGCGCAGCGCCGCGACCGCTACCCGCATCAGCGGCACTGCCTGCGCGTAGCCGCACGTGACGCGGGTGGCGAACGCACGCAGGAGCAGCGTTGAACTGTCCTGCTCCGAGCCGCCGCCGCCGAGCTGCGCCAACGCCGAGGTCGCGACCTCGTCGATCGTGGTCCCGGTGATCGAGTCCCCGGACAACATGGCTGCTTCCAACGCTTCGAACAACATGTCCCTGGCCAGTCCGGGCTCCTGGGATCCGAGCCTGCGCACGGCGTCGAGCAGGATCGCAGGCACCGCCGCGGTTCGTGCGCACTGCATTTCCGCAGCTGCGTAGAGCCGCCGGGAGCGCGCCTGCACGACCGCTCCCCCGACGCCCGACGCCATGCGGCCGAGAGCTTCCTGGGCCGCGGTGACGTCTCCGGCGCTCAGGTGCGCCTCAGCGGCACCGACCAGCCGGGCCGCCCGATCTGCGGCGTCGGGAGTCAGCTCGGCGGAACGCGCGAGCAACGCCGCTTGGACCGAGAACCCGCCACGGCTACGCGCTCGCGTGGCGGCCAGTTCGAGCAACCGCGCGCTGCGCTCGTCGGGTCCGACCTGCGACGCGGCGAGATGCCACGCGAAGCGGTCCGGATCCAGAAGGCGGTCCGTGGAGCGGGCCAGTGCCTCGTGCGCACCTCGGCGATCCGCCGCCGGGGCGCCCCCGTACACCGCCGACCGGATCAGCGGATGCCGAAAGGACACCACTGCGCCGAGCACCAGGATCCCCTCGCGCACGGCAGCGTCCGCACTCGCGGCGGTGATCCCGAGAAGGCCTGCTGCCCGCCACAACACCGCGGGGTCATCAGGCGGCGCGACGGCAACGAGGAGCAGCAACGTCTGCGTCGCCTCAGGGAGACCGCTGACCTGGCGCAGGAAGTGCGCCTCCAGCCGGGGGCCCGCGGGGAGCGGCTCCGGCAGCACCGCGCGTCCGGACATCTGCTCGGCCGTCAACTCCTCGGCCAGCTCGCGCAGCACCAGGGGATTTCCTCGGGTACCGGCCACGATCCGGGCCGCGACGTCGTCGGCGACCGGCCCGCCGACCGCGGCGGCAAGCAACGCCCTGGCCTCGCCGTCGCCCAGCCCGACCAGCGGCAGCGACGGCAGTCCGTCGAGGATCGCGCCGGTGGCGCCGCTGCGGACAGCGAGGAGCAACCCGATCCCGTCGTTCTGCAGACGGCGGCCGACGAACGCCAGCGCCTCCAGCGACTCGCGGTCCAGCCAGTGTGCGTCGTCGACGACGCACAGCAGCGGGCCGTCCGCGGCGGCGTTCGACAGCAGGGTGAGGACGGCCAGCCCGACCAGGAACCGCTCCGCGGGCGGCCCGGAGAGGATCCCGAACGCCGCTTGCAACGCGTCGCGCTGAGGTGGCGGCAAGCCCGCCACCCGATCCAGGAACGGGAGAAGCAGCCGGTGCAGCGACGCGAACCCCAACTGCTCTTCCGACTCGGCGCCGGTGATGGTCATCGTCCGCAGTCCGTGCGCGCACTGCATCCCGTAGCCGAGGAGCCGGGTCTTCCCGATCCCCGGCTCGCCGACGATCACCAACACGCCGTCGCTGCCGTCCGCGACCGATTCCACAAGCTCTTGCACCCTGGCTTGTTCCGCGCTCCGACCGACCAGTAGCCGCTGGTCGCGGTCCTGCGCAGGCCGATCCGTCCCGGTCGCTGTCACGACGCATCCTCACCGGTCGACCTGGCCATGCGGTACGGCGACACAAGCATGGCAGAAGAAGACAGAACGTCCTATCAGCCAGATGTCGCCTGCCGGTTCGCCCACGGTCGCCCAATCGCCCCCTCCGCGGGCTGACCCGGAGCGGCCGAGGCCTGATAATCAGGGGGTGATTCAGGACAACTTCCGGGAGTACCTCGAACAGCTGCTTCGCGAGGGCTACAGCGTGCGCCACGACGAGCATCTGTCGGACCCCGACCTGATCGACCCGGGGGGCGACCCCGTCGAGACCTGGCGCGAGGACTACCCCTACGACGAGCGGCTCGATCGCGACGTCTACGAGTCGGAGAAGTATCAGCTGCAGATCGAGCTGCTGAAGTTCCAGTACTGGGCGCAGGACACCGGCACCAAGCACGTCATCCTGTTCGAGGGCCGCGACGCTGCGGGCAAAGGCGGCACCATCAAGCGGTTCATGGAGCACCTCAACCCCCGGGCCGCCCGCGTTGTCGCGCTGACCAAGCCCACCGAGACCGAGCGCGGCCAGTGGTACTTCCACCGCTACATCGCCCAGCTGCCGACGGCCGGGGAGATCGTGCTGTTCGACCGCTCCTGGTACAACCGCGCGGGCGTCGAGCGGGTGATGGACTTCTGCTCCGACCGCGAGTACGAGATCTTCCTCCGCGAGGCCCCTCTGCTGGAGCACATGCTGATCGAAAGCGGCTTCTCCCTCACCAAGCTCTGGTTCTCGGTCACCCAGTCCGAGCAGCGCACCCGGTTCGCCGTCCGGCAGATCGACCCGGTGCGCCGGTGGAAGCTCTCGCCCATGGACATCAAGTCGCTCGACCGCTGGGACGCCTACACGGCGGCCAAGGAAGCCATGATCGAGCACACGGACACCGACGACGCCCCGTGGACGTCCATCAAGAGCAATGACAAGAAGCGCGCCCGCATCAACGCGATGCGCTTCTTCCTCGACCAGTTCGACTACGAGGACAAGGACACCTCCGTCGTCTACCCCGCAGATCCGCTGCTCGTGCGGCGCGGCCGAGATGCCATCAAGGACTGACGCAACGAGGTCGTGACAGCACATGTACACGCCACCCTTCAACCGCGTCGACGACGAGGCCGAGATCAGGCGGATGGTCGCGGCCTGCCGAACCGCCTGGCTGATCACGAGTAGCGAGACCGGGCTCCCGCTGGCGACCTTCCTGCCGATCATCTGGCGCGACAGCACCGTCATCGCGCACATGGCGAAGGCGAATCCGCATTGGCGGCACATCGGCGCCGATGCTCCCGCGCTGCTGATCGCCACCGGGCCGCAGGCCTACATCTCGCCGTCGTGGTACGCGGCGAAGGCCGAGCACGGCAAGGTCGTGCCGACGTGGAACTACAGTGCGGTGCAGCTCAGCGGCACTGCGCAAGTCCATGTCGATCCGGACTGGCTGCGGAAGGCCGTGACCGACCTCACCGAGGTCCACGAGCGCGACCGCGAGCCTCCGTGGCACGTCACGGACGCGCCCGAACCCTTCATCGCGGGGCAACTGGGCGGAATCGTCGGCATCGAGATTGCGGTGACCGACGTGACGGCGAAGGCCAAGCTGAGCCAGAACCGGTCGGCGGCGGACCAGCGCGGCGTCGTCGAGGGCCTGCAGGCAGATGCGCATCGCGACGGTCAGGCCGTCGCCGAGGCGATGTCGGACGCGCTCGGCCAGGCCCTCAGGTCTGGAGGTCGGTGACCGCGGCGGCGAGGCCCGCGAGCTCGTCCTGCCAGGCGGTCGGGTCGTCCGGGCGAACCGGTGCGGGCGGGCGGAGCACGAACTTCGACATCCCGACGTCGATGTAGGACTGCAACAGCTCGCGCAGCGCGGGGTAGCCGACCGGGAACAGGGTGCGCGGGTCCACGCCCCGGTTGCGGGCGGCGAGCCCGGCGAGCTGTCCGTCGTCGAGTGGCTCATGGCTGTAGGCGATGCTGAGGCCGAAATGCTCGGGGTCGACCTCCCGGCCTGCCGACGCCGCGGCGTCGTCGATGGTGGTCTTGGCCTCGGCCGCCTGAGCGGGGGTGCAGAAGGCGCCGAGCCAGCCGTCGGCCAGCCGCCCGCAGCGGACCAGTGACGGTTGAGCAAGCCCGCCGAGCCATATCTCGACCGGATCCTGTATCGGGCGTGGGGCGACGGTGACCCCGTCGACCTCCTCTCCGGCCCACCAGCGTCGCAGCCGGGGCAGGGTGCGCTCGATGGCGGCGGCCCGGTCCGCGACCGCAACGCCGATGGCGTCGCGCTCGGGTCCTCGGGTCAGGCCGGGGACGAACGTGAGCAGCAGCCGCCCGCGCGTCAACACGTCGAGGCTGGCGAGGGCCTTGGCGAGCCGGAGCTCGTTGCGCCCCGGGAGCAGCAAGGTGGTGCCGAGCTTGAGCTTCGGGTTGAGCCCCGCCGCGACGGCCAGCGCGATCAGCGGATCCGGCCCCGGTCCGGTGAGGACCTCGGAGATCCACAGGGAGTCGAAGCCCAGCGGCCCCAACGCGCTCACGACGGTCGTGAACGTGTCGGCGTCGACCCCACCCCCGCCGAGCCCGACCGCGATACGAACCTTCATCGAATCCCCCGCCTCGACATGCCGCCAGACTACGACGATCGCCAGGCGCGCCCGCGGAACCAGACGCCGGATGCGTGGCGGCACTGCCCGGCGCTCAGGTGGCGCCCGGTCGGTAGATTCGGCCGCTGTGCCGATGACCGCCCGCTACGCCACGACCTGCCGCGTCTGTTCCGGCGCCGTCCAGCCAGGTGACGAGATCGCCAAGGCCGCCGAGGGTTGGGCGCACACCTCGTGCGCAGGCGACGCGTCCGCCACCGCTACAGCGACGTCAGGGCAGGCCGCGCCGAAGCCCGCGGCGGAACGGAAACCAAAGGGCGGGGCAGGCCGCGAGATGCCCGCTGTGGAGGGTGCCCTGGCGGTGTGGACCGACGGCGCATGCTCGGGCAACCCCGGCCCCGGCGGATGGGCGTGGGCCACCCGCGACGGACGCCGGGAAAGCGGCGGCGACCCCGCCACCACCAACCAGCGGATGGAGATCCAGGCCGCGCTGGCCGCCGTGCGGGCCCTGCCGGGCCCGCTGACGGTGGTGAGCGACTCGACCTACGTCGTCAACTGCTTCCGCGACGCCTGGTGGCGGGGCTGGCTGGCGCGCGGCTGGACCACCAGCGCGCGCAAGCCGGTGGCCAACCGCGACCTGTGGGAACCACTGGTCACGCTCGTGAACGAGCGCGGCGACGTGACGTTCCGGTGGGTGAAGGGGCACTCCGGCGACGAGATGAACGACCTCGTCGACCAACTGGCCGTCGAGGAGTCCGCCCGCGCCGCAGGCTCCGCTTAGCGGTCTTCCTCGACGGGGCCGTGGGCTACGGCAGGCGGGCGATGTACAGCCCGGCGGCGGCGAGCAGCTCCGGCAGCTGCCGGACGGCCTCGATGTCCTTGCGGCGGCTGTCGTCAGACAGGCTCAGCCAGTCGACGAGGTCGGGGTGGTGCTTGTCGTCGCGGACCAGTGTCGCCTCGTCGTCGGGCCTGCACACGATGACCACCTCCGTCCCGGCGCCGACGGGCTCGTCGGCGGCGACGACTCGCAGCGGCGTACCGCGTTCGGCGGCCCGGAACCGGGCAGCGAGCTGGTCCACCTCGGCCGCGTCGTCGGTGTGGACGGTCACCGTTCGGGTGCCCGTGGCGGGCGGCGTCCGCACCAGCGCCCGTAGCAGTGCGGTGGCGACAACCCCGGATCCCACGACGGCGAGCGCGCTCCGCCCGTTCACGGCGGGCTTCGCGACCAGGAGGCGAGCGGCGACGTCCTCGACGGAGAAGAAGTCGACCGACGCACCCCGGCTGCGGTCGGCGACGAGCCTGCGCACCCGCAAAGCCTGCACCAGGTCGTCGTCGGCGACCTGGGCGAAGACGCTCAGCCGCCGAGGGGGCTGTGGCTCGTTGAGCTGACGCAGTCGGGCGGCGGCCAGGGCGACCGCGGCGTTGTCGCCGCTGCCTGCGGCGCACGCGTAGACCGTGGCGGCGCCGCGGATCCCGGCCGCCTCCAACGTCGTCTGTTCGCGGGGGTCGCCGCGCAGGACGGCGACGCCGTCGCGATCAACGGTCACGCCACGGGTTCCGGGCTCGACCCGCACCACCGACGCGCCGCCCAGGACCAGGTTCCGGGCCAGTTCCCGGCTCACCGGGTCGTTCCCGCACACGACGTTGTGCCCCTTCCGCCGGGCGATCTTCCGGCGCACCCGTTCCTCGCGCCACAGGGTGCGCAGCGTCTCGAACAGGGCGACCACGGTGGTCGCGGGCGCGAGGATCCGGGCGACTTCCAGCTCCCACGGAAGCGGGCTGCCGTCCTGCAGCGGGTCGCTGCCCAGCACGAACAGCTGCAGCGCGTGGTAGACGAGGTCCGAAGGCCGGTGGGGCGCGGGTCCGTACTGAGCGAGGCCGACGACACCCAGGACGAACGCCACCACAGCGGCCCCGAGGCCGCCGAGCAGCCACCTGCGACTCGTCTCGTTCGTGGTCCCGGTCAGGCGCGGGGCATCAGACCGGCCAGGACCGCAGCCAGACGGTCTCCGGCGACTGCCGCAGCACCGACATCGTCGTCTCGGGCACCACCATGTCAGTGTCGGTGAGGACGTATCCGTACTCGCCCCGGGTGGACAGCGCCTGGCCGACCACATTTGCCCCGGCGTCGGCGAGCACCTGGTTGATGCTCGCCAACACGCCGCGCACGTTCGCGTGCAGGTAGCCCATCCGGAACGCGCCCGCGGGGTGCGGCGTCGCCACCTGCGGCAGGTTGACCGAGAGCGCCGTGCCGCCCGTCTCGACGAACCCGAGCAGCTTGCCCGCGACGAAGTAGCCGATCTCCTCCTGCGCCTCCTGCGTCGAGCCGCCGACGTGCGGCGTCAGGATGACGTTGTCGAGGCCGCGCAACGGCGAGTCGAACGGTTCGCCCTGCGCTTTCGGTTCGGTCGGGAACACGTCGATCGCGGCGCCCGCCAGATGCCCGGAGAGAATGTTCTCGCGCAGAGCGGCGTCGTCCACGACCATCCCGCGGGAGGCGTTGATGAACATCGCCCTCGGCTTCATCTGGGCGAACTGCTCGGCGCCGAACATGCCTGCGTTGCCGGGACGGCCGTCGACGTGGATGGTCACGACGTCCGCCTGCGCCAGCAACTCGTTCATGGTGGCGACGCGACGGGCGTTGCCGTGGGCCAACCGGTCGGCGGTGTCGAAGAAGATGACCCGCAGCCCGACGGCCTCCGCGACGTTGGACAGCTGAGTGCCGATGTTGCCGTACCCGATGATGCCCACGGTGCGGCCGCGGACCTCGTGGCTGCCCTTGGCGGACTTGTCCCAGATCCCCTCGTGCATCCGCTGGGTCTTCTCCGGCAGCCTGCGCGCCAACGCGATGATCTCCCCCAGCACCAGCTCGACCACGCTGCGCGTGTTGGAGTACGGCGCGTTGAACACCGCCACACCATGATCGGCTGCGTCCGCCAGGTCGACCTGGTTGGTCCCGATGCAGAAGCACCCCACGGCCAGCAGATCCTTCCCCGCCTCGAGCACGCGGGGGGTGACCTTGGTGTTGGAGCGGATCCCGAGCACCGACACGCCCGGCAGTGCCGAGACCAGCTCGTCTTCACTCAACGAACCCGACCGCGCGTCGACCTCGAAGCCTGCACGACGAAACGCCTCTGCCGCGACGGAGTGGATGCCTTCCAGGAGCAGTACCCTCACCGGACCAACCTAGTGCCCGCCTGAGCGGGTCCGCGGTAGGGCCGGAAGAAGGCGCGCAGCTCCTCGGCGTACAGCTCAGGCTCCTCGAACGGCGCGAAGTGGCCGCCGCGCGCGGGCTCGGTGACCCGCACGACGTTCGCGGTCCGCGCCAACCACGCCCGCGGCGGACGCACGATGTCGCCTGCGAACAGCGAGAAGCCCGACGGCACCTCGACGCGGCGGGCGAGCTGCTCAGGGGGGATCGCGGCGTTGGCGTGGTACATGCGCATGGACGACCCGATCGTCGCCGTGAGCCAGTAGAGCGTGACGTTCGTGAGGATCTCGTCCTTGGTGTAACTCGCCTCGACGTCGCCGTCGCAGTCGCTCCAGTCGCGGAGCTTCTCGACGATCCAGGCCGCCAGCCCGACCGGCGAGTCGGTCAGCCCGAAAGCGGCCGTCTGCGGCTTCGTGCGGTGGATGGCGGCGTACGCGCCTTCCGTTGCGCCCCATGCGGCCACCTCGGCGAACCACGCGCGCTCCTCGGGCGTGAGATCCGCGGGGTCGCCCGCGTAGACCGGCAGACCCCCGTCGGTGCGATGCACGGCCACGACCCGGTCGGGGTGGTCGAGCCCGAGGTAGCGGCTCACGTGGCTGCCGAGGTCGCCACCCGCCGCGCCGAACCTGTCGTAGCCGAGCGCCGTCATGAGTTCCGACCACAGCCCGGCGACCTGCCGCGAGTCCAGCGGCGGGCCGGTCGGGCGGTCGGAGTAGCCGAAGCCCGGGATGGAGGGGACGACGACGTCGAACGCGTCGGCGGGGTCGCCTCCGTGCGCGGCCGGGTTGGTGAGCAGCGGCACCACTTTCACGTAGCGCCAGAACGAGTCCGGCCAGCCGTGCGTGAGCACGATCGGGAGGACGGGCCCGGCGGCCTCGACGGCCCGCGCGTGGACAGCGTGGATCGCGCTGCCGCCGATGTGGACCCGGACCTGGGGCAGCGCGGCCAACGCCGCCTCCTGCGCGGGCCACTGGAAGCCGTCCGCCCAGTAGGCGACCAGCTCGCGCAGGTAGTCCAGGTCGGTGCCCAGCGACCAGCCCGCGTCCTGCGGGGCGTCCGGCCAGCGGGTCGCGAGCAGGCGGGCGCGGAGGTCCGCCAGCGCCGCGGGCGGCGTGTGCGGCGTGAACGGCTCGACGGTCGGCATGGCCGCAACGCTAGTGACGATCCAGGACGGCCTGAACGGAATTCCCGTCCCTTCGCCCCTGTTCTACCGAGTGTAGAAAAGAGGACGAGATGCGAGACCTGGATCGACCGGTTCTGATCACTGACGCGGTGGCGTCCGAGGAAGACCAGCTCAGCGCGCGCAAGCGCAGGTACGTACTGCTCATGGGCGGCAGGCTGGCTTTGTTCGTGCTGGCCGCGGTGGCCTACCCCGTCTCCGTCTGGCTGGCTGTCGGGTTGCTCGCGATGTCACTGCCCCTTCCCTGGATGGCCGTGCTCATCGCGAACGACGCCCCGGCTCGACGCCGCGAGGACACCCACCGGCTCACCGGCGCGACCCCGGTCCGCCAGCTCGAGGGCAGGCCGCACCCCATCGTCGACATGCCGGAAAACGACTGAAGACGACAAGTCTCCCGTGATCACCCCGGCCACGATCTCAACGCTTGACGAAATATTCCCCATTCGGCCTGTCGGCGGCGTGAGATAAGCAACAGCCGACAACCCGACATAACCGGCGGCGAACCGGCCAGAGCCCGACGGGTCAGGACGGCGAGGCCTACACTCGAGATCAACGCACGGTCGGCTCACCATGGTCGAAGACGCCCACAAGTCCCGGGCGTGCGCGGGGTGAGCAGCGAAAACTTGGATTCTGACAGTTCTCCGATGTCGCCGACCGACCGTCCTGCAACGCCGCAGACCACGGACGCAGGTCAGTCGGCGCTGATCGGGAACCGTCGACTGACCGCTGCCTCGGCCGGGCCGCTTGTGCCTGGCATGGGGGGTGCAGTGGTCATGACATGACGGTGTCACGGCGCCAGTCGTACGTGACGCCCGAAGCGAGGAACGAACGATCGTGACGACAGACGCAGGGAACCGGCTGGGTCAGGACACGGCCGTCACCACGCCCCCGAACGGGACACGCGCGATGGGGCAGACCACGGTCGCGCCCAGGCCGCAGGCACCGGCGCCCGCGCCGCCGCGCGCCGCCCCGGCTGCGCCGACCGCCCCGCCACCCCAGCAGGCGCCATCGCGTGAGCCGCAGAGGGCAGGCGGCAACAGCTGGATCATCCCGCTGGGCGTGCTGATCATCGGCATGTTCATGTCGGTGTTGGACACGAGCATCGTCAACGTCGCGATTCCGAAGATGCAGACCGCCCTCAACGCCTCGGCGGACGACATCGAGTGGGTGGTCACCGGCTACACGCTGGTGCTGGGCATGGTCGTGCCGTTGAGCGGTTGGCTGGGGCTGCGGCTCGGGCTGACCCGGCTGTATGTCGGGGCGATGGTGGGCTTCGCGCTCGGGTCGGCGCTGTGCGGGCTGGCGTGGAACCTGGACAGCATCCTCGTCTTCCGCGTCATCCAGGCCATCCCCGGCGGGGTGCTGCCGGTCGTCTCGTTGACCCTGCTCTACCAGCTGGTGCCGCCCGAGAAGATCGGGTCGGCGATGGGCTTGTACGGGCTGGGCGTGGTGGTGGCCCCGGCCATCGGCCCGACACTGGGCGGGTACCTGGTGGAGTACTTCGACTGGCGGTTGATCTTCTTCATCAACGTGCCGGTCGGCATCGCCGGCACCGTCCTTGCGCTGATCGTGTTCCCGCAGATCAAGCCGACGAAGTGGCCGAAGCTGGACATCTGGGGCTTCGTGACCATCGCCTATGCCCTGTTCGCGATGCTGCTGGCGTTTTCCAAGGGCGAAGACTGGGGCTGGACCGGGTACCGCGTGCTGATCCTGTTCAGCACCGCCATCTTGAGCTTGGCGTTGTTCCTCGTGATCGAGAACGAGGTCGACAACCCACTGATCAACCTGAGGGTGTTCAAGTCCTTCCCGTTCGTCGTGTCGCTGATCTTGCTCGGGATCACCGTCACGGGCCTGTTCTCGGGCCTGTACTTCCTGCCGCAGTACCTGCAGCAGGTCCAGGGCCTCCAGGAGCTCGACTCCGGCCTGGTGCTGCTTCCCGGGTCGCTGGTGCTGGTCGTGCTGATGCCGATCGCGGGCCGGATCTACGACGCCATCGGGCCGAGGTACCCGGTGATGATCGGGTTTGCCTTCCTGGCGTGGGGTTCCTACCTGCTGGCCGCGATCACGGTGGACACGCCGCGCGGCGACATCGAGCTGTGGCTCACGGTGCGCAACATCGGCGTCGGACTGTGCATGATGCCGATCATCACTTCGGGGGTGTCGGCGCTGCCGGGGGCCCTCACCTCCGCGGGGTCCAGCGTGAACAACGTGATGCAGCGCGTCGCCTCCAGCATCGCGATCGCGGTGTTCGGCAGCCTCAACATCTCGAAGGGCGCCCAGCTCGCCCTCAACCGTGGCGGCCTGGCAGGCGCCAACGGGACCTCGCCGATGGCCGCAGGCGGCGGAGCGGACCCGGCGAGCCAGCTGCTGGGCCCCTACCGGGAGCTGACCGCCCAGGTCACCACCCAGACCTACGCCAACGGCTTCTTCATCGTCGCCATCTTGTCCGCAGTCGGCGCCGTCCTGGCCGTCTTCATGCGGGCGGGCAAGAAGAAGGGCGGCGGGGGCGGCTCACACGGCCCCGTGGAGCTGTAGAAGGGTCGCCGCCCGCACCGTGTCTTCGCTTCCGTCCAGAAGCCGCGTCGTCGACACTGGGTGCGGCACGGAGGTGGGCGATGGGTCGTACGACGGATCAGGACCACGTCGTGGAACTGCAGGCTGCCGCAATCGCGGCGCTCGACGCGGGCCACCATGACAAGGGCATGGCAACGTTCGCCGAGGCGACCCGCCTCTCGCGTGAGGTACTGGCCCCTACCGACCCGGTGCGGCTCGTCACCGCAGCGCTGCACGGCGAGGCGTGGTTCGTCCACCGAAGTGACCCCGATAAGGCGCTGGAGATCGCAGGCGTGGCCTATGACGAGGCCGTCTTCGCGATCGACGACGCGCCGGGCGGGCAGTACCGCGACACGGTCACGCAACTGTCGGACCTCCGCGACCGGATGACGTTCTGGGCGTTCCGCATCACCAGCGCCGGGTAGCCGTGGGCGGTGCCCCGAGTCGCCGGACGAGGGCGTCGGGTAGAACGGCACCATGACGGAGTTCGAAGCGGAGCGCGGGATGCCGGTCGGCGCCGACGCGGTGTTCGCGGTGGTGTCAGACCTGGACCGGTTGTCCGAGTGGCTGCCCGAGCCGGTGGACGTCCGCTCGACCGGCGACGGCGAGGTGCACGCCGACATCGCCAAGCGCGGCGTGCAGGCGGACGGGACGGTCGAGGTCCGCCCGGAGCAGCTGCGTGTCGAGTGGGGACACGCCCCGGAGTACGCGGGCTGGCTGCAGGTCGAGCACGCCGCACCAGGGCGATCCTCGGTCGTGCTGCACCTGTCGTTCCTCGGCAAGCAGACCGAGACACGCAAGCACGGCAGCGCAGGCCCCGAGCTCGAAGCGTGGATGCAGGACTGCCTCACCCGGCTGGAGGGACTCGTCGGGCACTGACACTCGACGTATGGATCGCCGAGCCCGGCGGATTCCAGGCGCCCTGCGCACGAAATCCGCCGTTCCGGCGATCTTGGAGGCCGGCCCGCGCCGGTCGGTCAGGACTGGAGGAACGCGAGCAGGTCGGCGTTGATCGTCTCGGCCTGGGTCGTCGGCATGCCGTGCGGGAAGCCCGCGTACGTCTTGAGGGTCCCGTTCTGGACGAGCTTCGCCGACAGCGGCCCGGCGTCGGCGTAGGGCACGATCTGGTCGTCCTCGCCGTGCATCACGAGCACGGGCACGGTGATCTTCTTCAGATCCTCGGTGAAGTCGGTTTGGGAGAAGGCGACGATGCCGTCGAAGTGCGCCTTCGCGCCGCCCATCATCCCCTGGCGCCACCAGTTCTGGATGATCGCTTCGGAGGGTTCGACGCCCGGCCGGTTGAATCCGTAGAACGGTCCGGACGGCAGCGCGCGGTAGAACTCGGAGCGGTTGGCGGCCAACTGTTCCTGCAGGTCGTCGAACACGCTCTTCGGCAGGCCGCCCGGGTTGGCGTCGGTCTGCACCATCAGCGGCGGCACTGCGCTGATCAGCACGGCTTTCGCGACGCGCGACTCGCCGTGGCGGGCGAGGTAGCGGACCACCTCGCCGCCGCCGGTCGAGTGGCCGACGTGCACCGCGTCGTGCAGATCGAGGTGCGCCACCACAGCGGCCAGGTCGTCGGCGTAGTGGTCCATGTCGTGACCGTCGCTGGTCTGCGTCGAGCGGCCGTGTCCGCGCCGGTCGTGGGCGACCACGCGGTAGCCGTGCCGCAGGAAGAACAGCATCTGCGTGTCCCAGTCGTCGCTCGACAGCGGCCATCCGTGGCTGAAGACGATCGGCCGGCCCGAGCCCCAGTCCTTGTAGAAGATCTCCGTGCCGTCGGTGGTCGTGATGATGCCCATGTCGCCCTCCATCGTCGGTCGATCCGGGTCAAGCCTCAGCTCCGCCGACCATCATGGCCCGACACTCCGGTGAACCGCATCGAAAGACGCCGTCAACACCGGTGCGCTGGTCAGCACCGGCGAGCGGCCCGCACGGCGGCGACGATGAGGTCGGCGCAGACCTCCGGTGCGAGCCTCGTGCTGTCCAGCACCAGGTGGTAGTGCTCGGGGCGGGTCGGGTCGGCGCGGTAGAAGCGCCGGACGTAGGCGGTGCGCGCCTGGTCGTTGCGGGGCAGGGCCTCCCGCGCTTCCTGTTCGGTGATGCCCAGCAGCATCGCCGCCTGCTGCACGCGGCGATCCGGGTCGCCGTCGAGGCGGACGTGCAGCGCGGTCGGATGGTCGCGCAGCACCATCGCGCCTGCGCGTCCGAGGATCACCCCGCCGGTTCCGGCGATGCACCTGCGGATGGCGGCCTGGGTGCAGGCGAGCACCTTTTCATCCGGCAGCGGCACGGCGTGTGGCGGTTGGGGCACGACCATCCACTCGGCGGACATCGGGGCCGTGACGGCAAGCACGCGCGAGAGCCAGCCCGGCGCGTGCTCGTCGCGGGCCAGCGCATGTTCGAGGCTGATCCCGAGATCGCCCGCGACCGCCGTCGGAATAGCGCGGTCGAGGAAGGGCACCCCGAGGCGTTCGGCGACCGCGGGGCCCACCACCGAGCCCGCTGCGCCGTAGGTCGCCGAGATGGTGACGACGTGCATGGCTGGCCCCCGGTCGCCGGTTCCACCTGCCTGGTGAGGCGAAAGGGTAGAACAGCGCAACTCCGCACTCCAGGGCCTTGCATGACTCCTTTGGTTAATCCTCGAGATCTTGCGTCAATGTGGTCGTCCAAGGTCAGTCGGCCAGCCGGAACACGAGGTCGGTGAGCCAGTCGGCGGGATCGGGCGCGAAGCGCGGGCTGGTCTGCAGCACCGCGAGCCGACAGCCCCAGCGCTCACCGTGCCGCGTCTTCGCGACGTCCCACTTCTCGTCGTGTTCCTCGGCCCAGGCGAGCAGTTCGGCGGTGGTGTCGGCGAGGCCTGCGTAGTCGCCGAGGTGCGTGGTGGTCGCGAACCGGCCTGCGGGCAGGACCCCTGCGACGACGTCACCTTCGCCCGCCACCGAGGTCGCCGTGGGCACGCCTGCCTCCACCTCGAGCCGATCCGGGGCGTCGATCACGAGGTAGCGGAAGAACGGCGGTCCGTCCGGAGCGATCCCGCGGGCGGCCAACCAGCTGAACACCTCGGGGATGCGGTCGGCGATGGCCGGGAAGGTCGCCGCCGTGACCACTCCTCGTACCGCGACGTAGGGCTGGCTCTCGCGCTCCACGATGCTCGGCTGTGATGTCGTCATAGGGCTTTGTACCCGCTGGCGGGCACGAGCACCTGCAGAGCCGCCGTGACCTTGGCGTGCTCGGCCCCGATCGCGGCCACGACGCGGGTGAGGTCCGCTCCCTCGCCGAGCGACTCGGCCTGCAGACACAGGTCGGCCAGCTCGGTGGCACCGAACGTGGCGCCGAGGCTCTTCAGGGTGTGCGCGGCCCGGCGGCCCTCGGCGGGGTCTGCGCCACCTGCCGCGGCGCGCAGGGCGTCGAGCAGCGCAGGGGTCTCGACCAGGAAGTCCGCCACGACGTCGCCGAGCGTCTCGGGGTCGTCGCCGACGAGCTCGCGCAGGTTCGCGATCGCGGCCTGCTCGAGAACGGTGGGCACGCAGCGGCGCAACGCCTGCGCCAGCTCCGTCTTCTTCAACGGCTTGGCGAGGTAGTCGTCCATTCCCGCAGCCAGACATGCTTCGCGGTCGCCTGCCAGCGCGTTGGCGGTGACGGCGATGATGCGGGGCCTGCGCCGCTCGCCGAGCGACTCCTGGATCTTCCGGGTGGCCGCCAGCCCGTCCAGCTCCGGCATCTGGACATCCATCAGCACGACGTCGTAGTCGCGCCTGCGCACCGCCTCGACCACCTCCAGGCCGTCGCTCACGACGTCGGCGCGCTGTCCCAGCTTGGCCAGGAGCAGCTGCGCGAGGCGTTGGTTCACCGGATGGTCCTCGGCGAGCAGGATGCGCAGCGGCGGTGCGTCGGCCTGCGCGGCGGGCACCGCGGCGGTAGGACCCTTCGGCCCGTCGACGACGTCGACCAGCGTCCGGAACACCTGCGAAGGGTTGAGCGGCTTGGTCAGCACGGCGGCGAAGTCCACGCCTGCAAGGTCACGGGGTCGGCCGAGCGACGTCATGAGGATCAGCGGCAGCGCTACGCCGTCGGGGGTGGCCCGGATCGCCTCGGCCAGCGTCACACCGTCGAGGTCGGGCATCTGCATGTCGAGGATCGCCAGATCGAACCGCTCGCCCTCGGTGATCCACCGAAGGGCCGTGGCGGGCGAGTCGGTCTCGACACCGCGCATGCCCCACGCCGCCGTCTGGCGCAGCAGGATCTGCCGGTTCACCGCGTTGTCGTCGACGACGAGCACCCGCTTGTCCACCAGGTGCGGGGCGGCGTCCGGCACAGGATCGCGGCGGGCCAGTCGGGTCGCCGAGCCGCGCAGCGTGAACGTGACGGTCGAGCCCATCCCCTGACGGCTGTCGGCGGAGATCGTTCCACCCATCAGGCCACACAGCCGTCGACAGATGGCCAGGCCGAGGCCGGTGCCGCCGTAACGGCGAGCGGTCGACGTGTCGACCTGGGTGAACGAGTCGAAGATCAGCTCGATCCGGTCGGGCGGGATGCCGATCCCCGTGTCGCGGACGGCGAAACGCCACTGGTAAGTGCCGTCAGGCTGAGCCTGCGCACCCACCGTGACCAGCACCTCCCCGCGCTCGGTGAACTTCACCGCGTTGGAGAGCAAGTTCAGCAGAACCTGGCGCACCCTCGTCACGTCGCCGACGAGGGCGTCCGGCACGTCGGGCTCGATCAGGTAGAGCAGCTCGATGTCCTTGCGCGCGGCGTCGGCAGCTACCAGGTCGAGCGCGCCCTCCACGCATTCGGCGACGTGGAAGGGCACCTGCTCCAGCTCGAGCCTGCCTGCCTCGATCTTGGAGAAGTCGAGGATGTCGTTGATGAGCAGCAGCAGGGTGTCGGCGCTGTCGCGCACGACGCCCGCGAACTGGCGTTGCTCGGGATCGAGCGCGGTGTCCAGGAGCAGCCCGGACATGCCGATGACGGCGTTCATCGGGGTACGGATCTCGTGGCTCATCGTCGCGAGGAAGGCGCTCTTGGCGGTGTTCGCGCTTTCCGCGGCCGCGGCGGCCTGCCGCAGCGCGTCCTCCGCCCGTACGCGGTCGACGACCCGCCCGAGCTGCCTGCCGACGTCGGACAGCAACGCGAGCAGCGCCTCGTCGGGCTCGGCGGGCGCGGAGGAGAAGAACTCCAGCACCGCGACGACCTCGTCGCCCGCGAGCACCGGGAACGCCAGGCCTGCGCCGAGGTCGCGCGCCGCGGAGGCGCGGACGAACGTCGGGTCGCGCAGGACGTCGCGGACCCAGACGGGCGCGCCGGTGGCAAGAACCCGTCCGGCCAGGCCGCCGCTGGCCGCAGGCGTGTCCTCGGTGGCGGAGCGGAACGCGGGCGAGCCGCCGCGCCAGATCGAGGACGGCACGAGCGCGTCCGCGTCCCGCCAGTACACGTGGCTGACCTTCCAACCGGTGTAGGCGCACACGAGATCGAGCACCTCGCGGGTGGCCGCCGACAGGTCGACGGCCCCGTGGGCGGTCGCGGCGACGCGGTGCAGCAGCTCCAGCTCCGCCGTGCGCACCCGCACCCGCTCCGCCATCCCGTTGAAGCGGGTGGCCAGTGCGCTGATCTCGCTGACCCCGTCGACCGAGGCCTGCACGTCGTGGTCGCCGTCGGCCATCCGGGCGGTGGCGCCGTCGAGGTCCAGCACCGGCCGGATCACCGACCGGCGCGTCACCGCGGCGAAGACGGCCATGCCCGCGAGCAGCAGCAAGGCCACCCCGACCGCGCCGATGGACCACGCCCGCGCCCGGCCGACGGCCTGTGCGGACTCCTGCGCCGTCCGGTCGTCGACGAGCGTGAGCACCTGCCCGATCGGCTCCATGATCTGGGCCTTGGCGTGGAGGTAGTCCGCGCTGTAGAGCAGCGCGGTGGCGCGGTCGTGGGCGGGCCCCGGTGTGGCGCCGGTGTGTTCGACCAGCGCGAACGCCTGCTCCTCGATCCCGGCCAGCGCGTCCGACCGCGCCTGCGCCGTCGCCAGGAGCCGCTGCTCGTCCGGGCTGAACCCGGCCTGCGCCGCCAGCGCCGCGAAGCTGACGGGGGGCCCGAAGGGCGTCGGCCGCACCCCGGTGTCGCTGACGACGTCCCAGTAGATCTGGTCGTAGCCCTGCGGCCGCGGCGCGGTGCCCGCCCGGATGTCCAGGATCTCCTGGAACCAGCTCCGGTACTGCGGCTCCCCCGTGGCCACGTAGCTGCGCGCCATCCGGGTCAGGTCGTCGGAGGTCTGCCGCAGCTCGTAGGCCAGCCGCAGCGACGTCGAGCGCCGGGCCTCGGTGGCCGCGGCGCCCTGCATGCTCAGCTCGGCCAGCAGGCTCAGCAGGAGGAGGACGGCCAGCAGCGCGACGCCGACGCCGACGCCGACCTGGACGAGCCTGCGCAGCGACGTCCGGTTCACGCGGACTCCTCGGAGGCCCCTGCGCGGACCCTGCCGATCTCGGCACGCAGCGCGGCGATCTCCTCCCGCATCGCGGTCTCGCGGGCCGCGACGTCCCTGGTCATCTGCTGGAGCCTGCGCGCGAGCCTGCCCACGACGTCGTCGCGCGCGGTCTGCGCGTCGAGGCCCGCAGGTTCGCCCGCGACCACCTCCTCGACCCTGCGGAGGTAGTCGCGCTCCACGTCGCGCAGCCGCTTGGCGGCCAGCGACGACCGCAGACGGGCGCGCAGGACCGCGGCGCTGAAAGGCTTGGGGAGGTAGTCCGTGGCGCCGAGCTCGATGCAGCGCACCACACTCTCCAGCTCGTGGACGGCGGAGACCATGATCACCGGAAGGTGGCTCAGCCTGCCGTCCGCCTTGACCGCGGCGAGTGTCGAGTAGCCGTCCATCACCGGCATGAGCAGGTCGAGCAGGACGACGTCGAACCCGGCACCCGACTCCTCCGCGCTGTGCAGCAGTTCCAGCGCCCGCCTACCGTTCTCGGCCGCCCGCACCTCGTGCCCCAACTCGGTGAGCGCGGCGACGAGCAGGCGGCGGTTGATGCCACTGTCGTCGACGACCAGCACCCGCCCCGGCTCGTCGCCGGGCTCGGTGGGCAACGCCGTCCCCCTGATCACCGGTTCGGGCGGCTCCCACTCCAGGTCCGGGTCCTGTGCCAGTACGGCGTGGTGCAGGGCCTTGAGGGAGGCGCCCGGTTCGATGCCCAGCTCGTCGCGCAGGATCCGACTGCCGTCGCGGTAGACCGCCAACGCGTCGGCCTGGCGACCGGAGCGGTAGAGCGCGAGCATCAGCTGGGCCCGCGGCCGTTCCCGCAGCGGCTGCTCGGCCACCTGCTGTTCGAGCTCGGCGACCACCGCGCTGTGCCTGCCCGACGCCAGCTCGGCGTCCACCAGGTCCTCGGCGCACCGGCGCCGCTGCTCCTCCAGCCTGGACGCTTCGGCCAACGCGAACGGGGCGTCGGCGACGTCGGCGAGCGCGGCGCCGCGCCAGAGCCGGGCGGCCTCGGTCAGCAGCCGCGCGGCCCGCTCCGCGTCGTCGTCCTCGAGGGCGGCGCGGCCTTCCCCGGCGAGCCGGACGAACTCGTGCGCGTCGATCGCGCCAGGGTCCGCGCGCAGCACGTAGCCGGGGGCGCTGGTCACCAGCAGCCGAGCGGGTGCGCCGCGCGGCCGGTCCGGTTCGAGCGCCCGCCGCAGGTTGGACACGAACACCTGCACGGTGGCCGCCGCCCTCGCAGGCGGGTCGGCGGGCCAGAGGTCGTCGATCAGCTGGTCTTGCGACACCACGCGCCCGGCCCTGACCAGCAACGCCGCCAGCACGGCCCGCTGCTTGGGGCCGCCGAGCTCCACCCTGGTGCCGTCGCGCCAGGCCTCGACCTGGCCGAGCAGGCGGAACTCGATCAAGACTCCGCCCTCCACCGTCGCCGAGGCCCCAGCTAAATACGGGAGCGGGTCGCACGGGTGTCGGCGGAGTTACGCCGCGGGCAACTGCGGGGTCTGCCTTGCGTTCAGACCCCGTAGATGCGCTGCGCCTCGATCGTCAGGAGCAGGCGTATCTGGTCGCGGCCCCCGTACCAGGGGTACGGCGTGCCCAGGTAGCGCTGGGCGAGCATCTCGATGTGGTCGACGGCGCCGTCCTCGGTCATGCCGACGACGCGCCCGCGCGCCCCGAAGTAGCGGGCGGGCTCCGCCGGGTCGGCCACGGTCAGCGCGACGCGCGGGTCGCGCTCGATGTTGCGGACCTTCTGGTGCCCGCGCACAGTGTTGATCAGGATGTGGTCGCCGTCGGTGTCCACCCACGTCAAGGCCAGGTGCGGCGAGCCGTCGGGCATCAGGGTGGACAGGTTGCACGAGCTGGGCAGCCGGAGGAGCGCGAGGAAGTCGTCGGGGAGCGTGGGAGCAGTCACCCGGCCAGTCTCGACGAGTTCGCGGTGGTTCGCGCAGGGAAGCGCAGCGGAGCGATCTCCAGCGACGTCGTGAAAGACTGTAAGCATGCAGACGGACAGCGGCCGGGTCGAAGCCTTCAGCGACGGAGTCTTCGCGATCGCCATCACGCTGCTCGTGCTCGACCTGACCGTTCCGGGCATGCAGGAGGCGCACGAGATCGGGCTGGCAGCCGCGTTGGGCGCAGAGTGGCCCTCCTACTTCGCCTATCTGGTGAGCTTCCTCGTCATCGGCATCATCTGGATCAACCACCACACGATGTTCACGATGGTCAACCGGGTCGACCGGCGGGTGCTGTTCGTCAACCTCCTGCTGCTGCTGACGATCTCGGTCATCCCGTTCCCCACCCGGTTGCTCGCGGAATACCTCCTCGATCCCGACGCGGGCGTCGCCGCGGCCGTCTACAGCGCCACGATGTTCCTCATGGGACTCGCGTTCGCGTCGCTGTGGCTGGCGATCACCAGGGACGCGCGACTCCTGCACGTGCGGATCGATCCCGAGGTCCGCCGCGCCGCGCTGCGTCGCTTCGGCGCGGGCGGTCTCGTCTACGCGTTCACGATCGGCCTCAGCTTCGTCAGCGCCATCGCCACCCTCGCCGTGCATGCCGCGCTAGGGGTCTACTACTGCTTCGACCAGCTCAAACCCGCGCAACCCCACGTAGCGAGCACGCGCGACGAGCTGTAGCCACGACCGGGACGATGGCGCAAAGATGCCGCAATGCCTGCCACCCTCTCCCACTTCGCGATCAATGCCGACGACCTCCCCGCCACGCGGGCCTTCTACGAGTCGGTGTTCGGCTGGACGTTCACCGCATGGGGTCCGCCCGGCTTCTTCCAGATCCAGACCGGCCCCGACGACCAGTCGGGTGTTCAAGGGGCGATGCAACAGCGCCGGGCGCTCCTCCCCGATCAGCCGACGAGGGGCCTGGAGTGCACCTTCACCGTCGACGACGTCGACGCCACCGCGGCCGCGGTACGGGCGGCGGGCGGGAAGGTGCTGATGGATCGGGCCACCATCAGCGGCGTCGGACACCTGATCTTCTTCCAGGACCCGTCGGGCAACCCGGTCGGCGCGATGCAGTACGACTCGGCGGCCGAGTAGCGCGGGGTCCCACCCGGCGCGCCGGGATGCCAAGATGGACCGGTGGCACCGCTCGCATGGCTCAGGCGACACGATCCCGGGCTGGTGATCGTCAAGCGGGCGGCACGGACCACGCTCGTCGCCTGCCTGTCCTTCTACCTCTGCCGCTACGTGCTGGGCAGCATCGTCATGGCGCCCTACGCGCTCTTCGGCGTCGTGGCGCTCGGGGCCCTCTCCCAGATCCCCGGCAGCCCGGCAGAGCGGTCGCGAACACTGCTGGCTGTCCTGCCGGTGGGCTGGGTGCTGGTCACCCTGGGCACGCTGCTGTCGGTGAGCACCGCGACGGCCGTCGCGGGCATGTTCGTGCTCGGCTTCGTCGTGAGCTACGCGGGCGTGGGCGGTCCGCGGCTGGTCGGGATCGCCGCGGGCACCCAGCTGCTCTACATCCTCCCCTGCTTCCCGCCCTTCGACCCTGGCTCGCTCGGCTTGCGGCTGGCCGGGCTGACGCTCGGCGTGCTACTGCTCGCCGCGGCCGAGGTCACACTGTGGCCCGACCCCACGCCCCCGCGGTACACCACCAAGCTGGCCGACGCCGTCGCCGCGCTCGCGGGCTGCCTCGACGCGGTGGCCGACATGTGGTCGGGCGCGCCGGGGGGCCGTGACCGGTTTGCCGCCGTGCTGCCCGAGGCCACCACCGCCGCTGAGGCACTGCGTCCCTCGCGGCTGCCGCCCGCGCAGCGGCCCGCGTCCGCGGGGCGGCGTGACCGGGCGCTGTCGTCCGCGGCGGCCTCGGCCCGACTCCTGCTGGGCCGCACGGTCGACCTCTCCCTCGTCGACGACCACGACGCCGTCACGCTCCCGGCCGCGGCGGCGCTCCTGCGGCAGACGGCCTCCTGCGCCGCCGCGGCGGCCGACTGGTTGCGCGGCGCGGAAGACGAGGTGCCCGACACCGACCGGATCGCCGCCGCATTGGTGGACTTCCGGGCCGCCCGGGCCGCGATATCGCCCGACGGCCTACCGCCCGACCGGCTGCGGCTGGGCTCCCTCGCGCTGAGTCTCGGCGAGTGGACGAAGGCGATGGTGGCCGCGATCCGGGTGGCGGCAGGCGCGCCGATCCCGCCCGACACCACGCCCGAATCGGCCCAGCCGGGCCCGCTCTGGTTCGCCTACCGCAGTACACCCTCGCTGTGGTGGCACCGGTTGCGGGAGCATCTGACGCCGCGCTCGGTGTACTTCCAGGGAGCCCTACGGCTGGCTGTGGCGTTGGCGTTCGCGCGGCTGCTCGCAGGCGTGTTCGACCTCTCGCACGGCTTCTGGGTGCTGCTGACCGTGCTCACGCTCCTGCGGACCTCGGCCGCCGAGACCCGTTCCGCGCTGCGTCCCGCGCTCGTCGGGACCCTCGCGGGCTCGGTCGTCGCCGCCGCGCTGCTCGTCGTCGGCGTGCCGGCACCGGTGTACGCGCTGGTCCTGCCGCTGGTGATGCTGGTCGGGTTCGCCGCGGGTCCGCTGCTGGGCCCCGGCTGGGCGCAGGGCCTGTTCACCCTGGTCATCGCCATCGTCTTCGCCCAGGTCTCGCCGGTGGACTGGCGGCTGGCCGAGGCGCGCGTCGTCGACGTCGTGGTGGGCGCCGCGGTCGGGCTGGTGATCGGGCTGCTCGCGTGGCCGCGGGGCGGGTCCGGCGAGTTGCACCGGGCCGTCGCGACGTTGCTCGCCGACGCCGCGGGCGTCGTCAAAGAGACGGTGGCCGTGCTCGCACGGGCCGAACTCCCTGGTGACGCGATGCCGCAGGCCCGCACCGCGGGCCGCCTCGCCGACGCCTCCTACGCGCTGTACCAGACAGAGCGCCACACCCAGCCGCCGATCGACTGGCAGGCGACGTTGGTGGCGGGCCACCACGCGGTGCGCGGCGCCGAGGCGCTCGCCAGGGAGTGTCCGACCGGGCGGCGGTTGCCGCGCGTCCCGCAGTTGGCGTTGTCCGCCGCCGACGTCGCCGAGCGCTACGAGCGGGTCGCGGCTGCGCTGTCGGCCCGCAGCGGCGTGGCCGCCGCCGTCGAGCTGCCCGACCCGGCCATCACCGACTGGCCGACCGATCTCGGCCAAGACCTCTTCCAGGTAGCCGACCTGCGCGTCTGGCTCGACGGCCTGCGCGACGACCTGCACCGGATCATCCCCCGGCCCGCATCGCCCGACGAAGGCGCAGGCCTGCGCGACCGCGTCGCGCACCTCGCCGACGGCGCCGCCGGGTCGTAACGGCGTCGACCGACGCTTCTGGCCTGCCGTCCGGACGACCGCGTCGTAGGGTCGGCGCATGGAGTATCGGCAACTGGGACGGTCGGGACTGCGCGTCTCGACGATCACGCTGGGCACCATGGGCTACGGCGGCCGGGGGTGGGCGAAGGCCGTCGGCGCGCTCGGCGTCGACGACGCGCAGCGCCAGATCGGCATGGCCCGTGACGCGGGCGTCAACCTCATCGACACCGCCGACGTCTACTCCGAGGGACTGTCCGAGGAGATCGTCGGTAAGGCGCTGGGCAGCGACCGCGACGACGTCCTGCTCGCCAGCAAGGTGCGGATGCCGATGGGCAGCGGGCCCAACGACGCTGGGCTGTCGCGCCACCACATCCTTCGCGGCGCGGAGGCGAGCCTGCGCAGGCTCGGCACCGACTGGATCGACCTCTACCAGGTGCACGAGTGGGACGGGCAGACCCCGCTCGACGAGACCCTCGCCGCGCTGGACTCGCTCGTGCAGTCGGGCAAGGTCCGCTACATCGGGGCGTCGAACTACGCCGCGTGGCAGCTGATGAAGGCCCTCGGCGTCGCCGACCGGCTGGGGCTGACCCGGTTCGTCAGCCAGCAGATCCACTACACCCTGCAGGCCCGCGAGGCCGAGAACGAGCTCGTGCCGGTGTCGATCGACCAGGGCGTGGGCATCCTCGTCTGGAGCCCCATCGCGGGCGGCCTGCTGTCGGGCAAGTACCGCCGTGGCGTCGACGCGCCCGCGGGCAGCAGACACCTCGGCGAGTGGTCCGAGCCGCCGGTGCACGACGAGGACAAGCTCTACGACACCGTCGACGCGCTCGTCCAGATCGGCGACGCGCACGGCGTCTCAGCGGCCAGGGTCGCGCTCGCCTACCTGCTCGCCAAGCCCGCGGTGACCTCGCTGGTCGTCGGCGCCCGCACCGATGAGCAGCTGACGGACAACCTCGCCGCCGCCGACCTCGCGCTGAGCGAGGACGAGGTCGCCACGCTCGACGACGTCAGCGCGGAGCCGTTGCGCTACCCGTACTGGCACCAGGCGAACACGTCAGGCGACCGCCTCAGCCCGGCCGACCT
>DASWUV010000039.1:0-33107 GCA_036401495.1 Pseudonocardia sp.
GGCGAGGAGCAGTTCCATCTGTCGCTGCGGGAGCGGCAACGTGTGCAGCTCATTGCCCGCAAGGCCTGCCATGTCCAGCCCCAATGCGCCGAACTGGAAATACGGCGCCGGGCGGGGGACGCCGTGGCCGCCGAACCGTCCGTAGAGTCCACGCTGGTCAAGCGCCTGAACCACCCGGCCGACGAGGCCGTTGGCCCTCCGTGCGGTATCGGGCTCCGCCAGGCGGTCGAGCACCACCGTCCGCACCCCCGCGAGGGCCAGCTCGCAAGCGGTCAGCAGGCCGGTGGGGCCCGCTCCGGCGATCACCACGTCGGTGTCCATCGAGGTTCTCCGTGCTCCCGCCACGCCCGATCAGGGCACGGCAAACCGGGCCCGGCGCGGGCCGGGCCAATGGGCGTTTCGGGTTGTCAGCGGGCGGTCGGGTCCGGCAGACCGGCGGCGACCTGCTCGATTGCGGAGCGCAGCAACGCGCCGAGTGACGCGGGTGGGTCGGGTGGGTCGGGTTGCATCCACTGCGCCATCGCGACGCGCAGGCAGACGCCCAACGCCCCACCGACGAGGTGCGGATAAGGATCGACGCGCGGATCGACGCCGACCCTGGCGGCCACGGCCATGGCCACGGCCTGTTCGCCGCGTGCGTTGGCCTTGAGGAACTCGGCGACGAGCGACGGCTCGCTGGTCACCAGCCGGACACCTGCCATCCACGCCGAATCGGGCACGCTGTCCGCGTCGCCGAACCGGCTGAGCGCCGCATCGGTGAGCGCCGTCCACAGCGGCGTCTGCGCAGGCTGTTCCCGCAACGCGGCCGCGATGCCCTCGACGCGGTCGAGATGCCGGAACGCGATCGCCTCCGCCTTGCTGGAGAAGTAGTTGTTGAACGTGCGCGGCGACACCCCCGCGGCCGCGGCGATGTCCTCCACCAGGACGTTGTCGAGCCCCCTCTGCACGGCGAGCCGCAGCGCGGCCCAGCTGAGGGCCTGCCGCGTCGCCTGCTTCTTGCGCTCACGCAGGCCGCGAGCGGAGGAGACGTCCACTTGCGCGAAGTTACGCAATAACTGCGCGACACGCAAGTATGCGCTTCACGCAAGTTGGTCCGGCTTTTCGCTCACCGTCACCGGCGCGACACGGACGCCCCAGCACAGTCGCCGACCCGTCACCCAGGGGTAACAAATCCTGGTCACGCTCGGTGCGTCCCGCCCCCTTGAACCCGGGAGCCCTGATGACCGCCGTCTCGACCCGTTCCGACGCACCTCCCGGCGAGCTGGCAGGCGGCGCGCTGGGCCTGCCGTCGGTGCTGTTCTGCATCGTCACCGGCGCCGCTCCGCTCGCCGCCATGTTGTTCAACGTGCCGGTCGCCACGCTGGGCGGCGGCTCCGCCTCCCCCGCGGCCTTCATCGTCGCCACGATCGCCTTGACGATCTTCTCCGTGGGCTACATCGCCATGGCCAGGCGAGTGACCTCTGCGGGTGGCTTCTACACGTTCGTCTCCCGCGGGCTCGGCAGGGTGGCCGGGCTCGGCGTCGGCTACCTCATCGCGCTGTGCTACATCGTCTTCTGCGCCGCCGTGCTGGGCGTGACCGGCTACTTCGCGTCGACGACCGTCATGAGCCTCACGGGGCTGGACCTGCCCGCGTGGCTCTACATGATCGTCGGACTGGTCCTGCTCAGCCTGTTCGCGTGGTTCCACATCGAGTTCACCGCGAAGGTGCTGGGCGTGCTGCTCGTCGGCGAGGTGCTCGTGCTCGTCGTCATGGCCGTCGGCATCTTCGCCGTGGGCGGCGCCGAAGGCTTCTCGCTCGAGCCGCTGAACCCCGTCGCGATCTTCGACAACCCGGCCGCGACCCAGGTCTTCGGCGGCGGCGCCGCGGGCATCGCCCTGTTCGCCGCGTTCTGGTCGTGGGTCGGGTTCGAAATGGCACCCAACTACGCCGAGGAGACCCGCGACCCGCACAAGATCGCGAAGCGCGCGACGTACGGCTCCGTGATCGGCCTCGGCATCTTCTACACGATCATGTCGTACGCGTTCGTGACGGGCTGGGGCCTTACCGGCTCGGCGCAGGCGGTCAAGTCGCAGTACGCGGGGGACCTCGCCTCGGCTTTCTACCCGCTGACCGACAAGTACGTGGGCTCGTGGGCGACGCTGGTCATGCAGATCCTGATCGTCACCAGCTCGTTCGCCTGCACGATGGCGTTCTACAACACCGGCGCGCGCTACCTGTTCGCGCTGGGCCGCGAGGGGGTGCTGCCAGGGCGGCTCGCCGCCACGTCGAAGCGGCGCAGCCCGGCGAACGCGTCGATGACCGTCACCGTGATCGTTGCCCTGTACTGCCTCGCGTTCGTGATCTACGACCCGAGCACCGAGGCAGCGCTGCTCAAGCTGGGTACCTGGTCACCGCTGCTGGGCGTGCTGGGCATCCTGGCGGTGCAGGCGCTGGTGTCGATCGCGATCATCCGCTACTTCCGCACGAAGGCGCGCGAGGACTTCCACTGGTGGACGACGTTGGCCGCGCCGTTGATCGGGTTCGCCGCGATGGTTACCGCTTGCGTGTTGCTCATCACCAACCGCGACGGGCTCGCGGGCGCGTCCGACGTGCTCTACATCGAGGCGCTGCCGTGGGTGGTCCTCGTGGTGTTCGTCCTCGGGATGGCCGCCGCGATGGTCTTGCGCTCGCGTGCGCCGGACAAGTACGCAGGTATCGGGCAGTTCGAAATCGCCGAGATCACGGAGCCCATGGGAGGCCAGGCATGACCGCCGTCGCGACCGCCGTCCATCCGCTGGAACCGCTCAGCGCCGAAGAGGTGAGCACGGCGGCTGCGCTGCTGCGCGAGCTGAAGAACCTCGGGCCGAGCGCGCGCTTCGTGTTCGTGACGTTGCGGGAGCCGCCGAAGTCCGTCGTCATGAACTGGACCGGCGAGGCGGTCGACCGGACGGCCCACATCGTGCTCTACGAGCGCGCCGAGAAGACGACGTACGAGGCCGTGGTCTCGCTGACCGACCGCGCGCTGGTCGCGTGGACTCCCCTGGCGGGCATCCAGCCGCCGATCATGGCCGAGGAGTTCATGACCTGCGAGGAGATCGTCCAGAACGACCCGCGTTGGCAGGAGGCCATGCGGCGGCGCGGGGTCGAGGACTTTTCGCTCGCCATGATCGACCCGTGGGCTTCGAGCTGGACGGGCCCGGAGGACTCGCCGTCGGTGCGCCGGATCGTGCGGCCCCTGACGTGGCTGCGGTCGGCGCCGGGCGAGCACGGGTACGCCCGGCCCGTCGAGGGGCTGGTGTGTGTGGTCGACCTGGACGCGGGCGAGGTCGTGGAGGTGGCCGACTACGGAGTCGTCCCGCTGCCGCCGTCGCCGGGCAACTACGAGGAGCCCTGGATGTTCGAGCCGGGCAACGTCCCGGCGTTCACCGGCCCGCGCACCGACGTCGCCCCCATCGAGATCACGCAGCCTGAAGGGCCGAGCTTCACCGTCGAAGGGCACGCCGTCGCCTGGCAGAAGTGGACCTTCCGGATCGGGTTCACGCCGCGCGAGGGCCTGGTGATGCACGAGGTGGCGTACAGCGGGCGGCCGATCATGTACCGGGCCTCGCTGGCGGAGATGTACGTGCCCTACGGCGACCCCGCGCCGACCCACCGGTTCAAGAACGTGTTCGACCAGGGCGAGTACGGCGTCGGGTGGCTGGCGAACTCGCTGACGCTCGGCTGTGACTGCGTCGGGCACATCCAGTACTTCGACGGCGTCGTCAACGACAACGACGGCGCGGCCATGGTGATCCCGAACGCGGTCTGCATGCACGAGGAGGACGTGGGGATCGCCTGGAAGCACACCGACTTCCGCACGGGGGCGGTGCAGGTGCGGCGGCGCAGGCGGCTGGTCGTCTCGACGATCGTCACCGTCGGCAACTACGAGTACGGGTACTTCTGGTACCTCTACAACGACGGGACGATCGAGTACGAGGTCAAGCTCACGGGCGTCATCTCCACGGGCGCGCTCCCGCCCGGTGAGCAGCCCACGCACGGCACGCTCGTCGCTCCCGGGCTGTACGGGCCGAACCACCAGCACTTCTTCTGCGTGCGGCTGGACATGACGGTGGACGGGGTGGCCAACACCGTCGTCGAGCTGGACTCGGCGCCCTCGCCCGCCGGGCCCGCGAACCCGCACGGCAACGCGTGGGAGGTGCATCGGACCGTGCTGTCGTCCGAGGCCGTCGCGCAGCGGGACACCGACGCGACGAAGGCGCGGTTCTGGAAGATCGAGAGCGCGGAGCAGGTGTCGGCGCTCGGCGCGCCGACGGCGTACGCGCTGATGCCGGGGTCGACCGTGCCGCCGATGTACTCCCAGGACGCGCTCTTCGCGCCGAGGTCCGGGTTCACCCAGCACCAGCTGTGGGTTACCGCGGCGGACGAGAAGCAGCGCTTCGCGGCGGGCGACTACCCCAACCAGCACCCGGGCGGTCAGGGTCTGCCCGCCTACGTGACGGGTGATCGTCCGCTGGAGGGGGCCGATGTCGTGGTCTGGTACACGTTCGGCGCGCACCACGTCGTCCGCCCCGAGGACTGGCCGGTGATGCCGGTGAGCACGATCGGCTTCATGCTCAAGCCGAGCGGCTTCTTCGACGGCAACCCCGCCCTCGACCTGCCCCAGTCCGCGGACCACTGCCACTCGGGAGCGCAAGCCGAGCCCGCGCTGGGTGAAAGGTGAGTCGTGCAACCCGGCACGGCGAGTTGGGCAATCCGACGAGGTGAGTCGCGCAAATTGGCCCGGTGAGTCCCGCATCTCGACACGCTGAGATGCGGGGCTGACCGCGTCAGCGGGGCGCTGCGGCGGCCGTCGCCGCGATCTCCACCAGCGCGCCCGGGATGGCTAGGCCCGCCACCATCGCGACGGTGACGGCAGGCGGGGCAGCATCACGCGGCCACACAGCGAAGGCGGCGAAACCCTCCCTCAGCGGGGCGCCCTCCACACAGAGCACCCGCCACTCGACGACGTCGGCGAGCTCGGCGCCTGCCGCCTCCAAGCAGGCCTGCAGGTTCGCCATGGCCTGCTTGGCCTGTTCTGCCATGCCGGGTCCGACGAGCTGACCGTCTGGGCCGACGCCGTTCTGCCCGCCGACGTGGATCGTGTCGTGACCCGCGGGCACGCGGATGACCTGGGTGAAGGCCGGGTTGACGTGCAGGGACTCCGGATTGATGTGCAGTACAGCGGTCATGCGCCGAGTCAACCAGTTAAACTGGTTACATGTCGAGGCTGCCCCCTGACCTCGCACGTCGCTTCCGCAGCGGGCGCCCGTGTCTCGATCTCGTGCACACCGGTGGCGACGGCGAGCTGGCCAAATGGGAGATCATCCACGGGCCCGACGATCTCGCCCGGTTCCTCGGCGTGATCCTCGGTCTCGGAGCTGTCCGGGCCACGGCTGAGGACGTCGCCGACATGCGCCTCTTGCGGTCGGCGATCACCCAGATCGCTTACGGCCTGGCGGCGGAGGCGTTCCCGCGCGCGGCGGACGTCGTGATCGTCAACCGGTACGCCGCCACCTCTCCCCTCGCCCCCGCGCTCGTCCCGGCCGACCCCGCTTCCAGCCAGGCGGACCGCACTCGGGCGTTCGAAACGGCGGATGCGCCGTCGTCGCCACCCCGGCCCGGCGCCTGCGGCGATGTCGGACCGTTGCCGCGGGTGTCGGTTCGTGCGGCCGTCATCGACCCCGCGGCTCCTGCCGCGCTGGCGACGTTGGCGCGCGACGCCGTCGACCTCTTCAGCGGACCACTCGCGTCGCGGATCAGGGTGTGCGCCGCGGTCGACTGCGGGCTGTTGCTCGTCGACACCTCACGGCCAGGGCGCCGACGGTGGTGTTCGATGCAGCGCTGCGGAAACCGCGCCAAGATCCGCGAACACCGCGCCCGCCGCACGGCAGACTGAAGCGATGCGACGCGCGATCCTCCTGCTGCCTGTGCTCGCCGCGGCCCTGGTCGGTGCCGCCCGCCTCGGCAGGCGATCGGGGGTCACCGACGCCGAGCTCGTTGCCACCCTCCCGGGCGACGACGTGGTGCCCGCCGCCCGCGTCGTCATCGACCGCGCCACGACGCTCGCCGCCCCGCCCGAACAGGTCTGGCCGTGGATCGTCCAGTTGGGCAAACGGCGAGCGGGCTGGTACTTCCCTGCCTGGGCCGAGGCCGTCATGCCCCGGGACCGCCGGGGACTGCGGCACATCGAGCCGCGCTGGCAGCGCCTCGCCGTCGGCGACGTCATCCCCGACTGGGGCGGACCTGCCGCGACCTTCGAGGTCGTCCAACTGGAGGCGCCACATGCACTCGTGTACCGCTCCACGCGCGGGCGGCCCGACCGCGAACCGATCGAGCTCAGCTGGGCGCTCGTGCTGACTCCGGTGGCCACCGGCACGCGGCTGCACCTGCGCCTGCGGATCAGCGCGTTGGGCCGCCGCGCTCCCAAGCTCGTGACGACGGTCGCGGGCCTGATCGACGAGGCGACGGTCGCGCCGCTCTTCGTGGGATTGGCCGAGCGCCTGCGGTGATCCAGTCCAGCGGACCGCCCGACTCACCGTGCGCGGACGCCGGACTCACCGGGCCGAAACGCACGACTCACCCCATCGGACGGCCAAGCTCACCGGGCCGAAACGCACGACTCACCCTGCGCGGACGCCGGGCTCACCGGGCCGAGACGCACGACTCACCCTGTCGGACGGCCGGGCTCGGCTTTGGTCAGCAGGGCCACGCATTCCATGTGGTGGGTCATCGGGAAGGCGTCGAAGGCACGCAGCGCGCCGAGGCCGTAGCCGCGCTCGGCGAACAAGGCGAGGTCGCGGGCCAGTGCGGCGGGGTCGCAGGCGACGTAGACGATCCGCGCGGGGGCGTGCGCGACCAGCGTGTCGACCATGCCCCGCCCGAGCCCCTTGCGCGGCGGATCGGCCACGACGACGTCCGGTTCGGCGGGCAGCCCGTCGAGCACCTTCTCCACCCGCCCGACCCGCCACCCCACCTGCGGCAGGTCGACCAGCGCCGCGCGCCCGTCGTCGACAGCGGCCTGTGCCGACTCGACCACCGTGACGGAGCCGTCGGCCCCGACCTGCTCGGCGAGCACGGCCGCGAACAGCCCCACGCCGCCGTAGAGGTCCCACGCAGTACCGCCGCGCGGCGCGTCCGCCCACTCCCTGACGACCTGAGCCAGTATGTCCGGGAGCGCCGGATGCACCTGCCAGAAGACACCGGGCGACAGCCGCCATTCGCGACCGACCGCCCGCTGCACGACCGGCCCGTCGTCGCCCGCGTGCACCACGCCGAGCGCGTCGACCGACACCTCCACCTCACCCGGCGCGAACCGGCCCTCCAGCACCGGCGGGAGCGTCCCGGCCGGGGCGAGCGGGCAGTCCGCGACCGGCAGCACGTCGTGGCTCCGGTGCGCCCGCAGGCCCGCCCAGCCCTCGTCGTCGACGGCCAGCCGCACCCGGCTGCGCCAGCCCAGCGGCCCGCCAGGGAGCTCCTCCACCTCGACCTCGCGGTCGATACCCGCCAGCCGGTGCAGCTGCTCGGCGAGCACGTGGGCCTTCCACTGCCGTTGCGCCGCGGGGTCGACGTGCTGCAGGTCGCATCCACCGCAGCCGCCCGCCCGCGCCCACGTGCACGGGGCAGGCACCCGCTGCGGCGAGGCGTCCAGCACGGCGACGGCGTCGGCCCGGCAGAACGACCCGCCCGCGTCCTCGTCCACCACGGCGCGCACGCGTTCTCCCGGCAACGCGTGGCGGACGAACACGACCCGCCCCTCGTGCCGCGCTACGCAGTGCCCGCCGTGCGCGACGGCGCCGACCTCCAGCTCGAGGACCCGGTCGGTCCAGTCCGACGCGACGCTCGACGCCGAGCGCTCAGCCCGGACCGCCGGTTCTGTCGCCAACCTGTTGCTCACTTCTTCGCCACCGGCGTCCTGTTCTCGTGGGGGGTCTCGTACCCGCGCCTGGTGGAGCCGGGCGGGGTCTCGGGCCTGCGGGTGACCCGCTCGGAGGACTCCAGCTGCCACGGCACGCTCGTGACCATCACCCCGGGTTGGAACAGCAGCCTGCCCTTGAGCCGCAACGCGCTCTGGTTGTGCAACAGCTGCTCCCACCAGTGGCCGACGACGTACTCGGGGATGTACACCGACACGACGTCGCGCGGGCTCTTGGTGCGCACCCGCTTGACGTACTCCAGCACCGGGCGCGTGATCTCCCGATAGGGCGACTCGACGACCTTCAACGGCACCGGGATCGACCGCTTCTCCCACTCCCGCATCAGCCGCTTCGTGTCCGCGTCGTCGACGTTCACCGTGAGCGCTTCCAGCACGTCAGGGCGGGTGGCGCGGGCGTAGGCCAACGCGCGCAGCGCAGGCTTGTGCAGCGTCGAGACGAGCACGATCGCGTGGTTGCGCGAGGGCAGCACCGCGTCGATCTCACCGACCAGCAGCTCGGCGGCCACGTGGTCGTAGTGGCGCTGGATGGCCTGCATCAGCACGAAGAACGCCGCCATCGCCGCGATCGCGATCCACGCCCCGAGCAGGAACTTCGTGACGAGCACCGTCAGCAGCACGACGCCGGTCATGATCGCGCCGAAGCCGTTGATGCTCTGCGCCCTGCGCATCTTCCGCCGCGCCGCCGGGTCGGTCTCGGTGCGCAGCAGCCGGTTCCAGTGCCGCACCATGCCCGTCTGCGACAGCGTGAACGAGACGAAGACACCCACCGTGTACAGCGGGATGAGCCGCGTCACCTCGGCCTGGAAGCCGACGACGAGCACCACCGCGAACGCCGCGAGCGCGAGAATCCCGTTGGAGAACGCCAGCCGGTCACCGCGGGTGTGCAGCTGACGCGGCAGGTAGCGGTCCTGCGCGAGGATCGAGCCGAGCACGGGGAAGCCGTTGAACGCCGTGTTGGCGGCCAGCGCAAGGATCAGCGCCGTCATCACCACCACGAAGAAGAAGCCGGGCCGGAAGGCGGAGAACACCGCGTCGGCGAGCTGCGCGACCATCGTCTGTTGCACGTAGCCCGCTGGCGCGTTCGCGAACTGCGTCGCGGGATCCTCGGCGATCTTGACGTCAGCCAGCCGCGCCAGCGCGATCAGGCCCATGAACATGGTCACCGACAGCAGCCCGAGCAGCAGCAGCGTGGTGGCGGCGTTGCGCGATTTGGGCTTGCGGAACGCGGGGACGCCGTTGCTGATCGCCTCGACGCCGGTCAGCGCAGCGGCGCCCTGGGTGAACGAGCGCAGGATGAGCAGCACGAGCGCGAAGCCCGTGAATGCGTCGCCCTGCCCCAACAGCGTGAGGTTCGCGCTGGCCGCCAGCACCGGCTGGTCGAGCAGGAGGATCCGCACCAGCCCCCAGATGATCATCGCGCCGATGCCGATCATGAACGCGTACACGGGGACGGCGAAGGCGGCGCCCGACTCGCGGATGCCCCGCAGGTTGACGGCGGTCAGGATCACGATCGCGGCAACCGCGAACTCCACCTTGTGGTCGGCGACGTACGGCACCAGCGCACCGATGTTGGCCGCCGCCGCCGAGATGGACACCGCGACGGTCAGCGTGTAGTCGACGAGCAGCGCGCTGGCCACCGTCAAGCCTGCCCGGCGCCCCAGGTTGGTGGTGGCCACCTCGTAGTCCCCGCCGCCGGACGGGTAGGCGTGCACGTTCTGCCGGTAGCTGGTGACCACCGTGAGCAGCACGATGACGACGGCGAGGCCGATCCACGGCGACAGCGTGTACGCCCCCACTCCCGCGACCGAGAGCGTCAGGAAGATCTCCTCGGGCGCGTAGGCGACGGAGGACATGGCGTCGGAGGCGAACACCGGCAGCGCGATGCGCTTGGACAGCAGGTTGTGGGAAAGGCGGTCGCTGCGTTGCGGACGCCCTACCACGATCCGCTTGAGGGCGACGCCGATCGAGGACACAGCGAAAGCGTATGCGGTGCACGGCCTGCTTCGCCCAGGTCCCTGCGATAGCGTTCCGCCGTGTTCGTCGTCATCATGGGATGTGGCCGGGTGGGTTCCTCGCTCGCCGCGAGCCTGGATCGGCTCGGCCACGAGGTGGCCGTGATCGACAAGGACCAACAGGCGTTCCGCAGGCTGCCCGTCGAGTTCTCCGGGCGGCAGGTGGTCGGTCAGGGCTTCCACCGAGAGGTGCTGGTGGCGGCCGGGGTCGAGCGCGCACAGGCCTTCGCCGCGGTCTCCAGCGGCGACAACTCGAACATCATCTCGGCGCGCGTGGCGCGGGAGACGTTCGGCATTTCCCGCGTGGTCGCCCGGATCTACGACGCCAAGCGGGCCGCGGTCTACGAGCGGCTGGGCATCCCGACGGTGGCCACCGTGCCGTGGAGCACCGACCGGCTGATGCGCATGCTGCTGCCCGACGGCGTGGCCTCGGCCTGGCGCGAGCCCACGGGCACCGTGGCGATCCTGCCGCTTCCCGTGCACGAGGACTGGGTCGGCCGTCCGGTCCGCGAGCTCGAGGCCGTCACCGGGTCGCGTGTGGCGTTCATCGTGCGGTTCGGCACCGGCGTGCTGCCGCGGTCGGAGACGTTCGTGCAGTCCGAGGACACGATCTACGCTGCGGCGGTGTCGGGCACGGTCAGCGACGTCACCGCCGCCGCAGCCGCGCCACCGCCACAGGAAGGCTGAGCAACGCATGAGGGTCGCGATCGCGGGCGCGGGGGCCGTCGGCCGCTCCATAGCCTTGGAGCTGGTGGAGAACCACCACCATGTGATGCTCATCGAGCGGGAGCTTTCGCACATCGATCCCGAGTCCGTCGAGGCGGCTGAGTGGGTGCACGCCGACGCTTGTGAGCTCGCCTCGCTGGAGGAGGCCGGGCTGGAGACCTGCGACGTGGTGATCGCGGCCACCGGCGACGACAAGGTCAACCTGGTGGTGTCCCTGCTGGCCAAGACCGAGTTCGCGGTCCGTCGCGTCGTCGCGCGGGTCAACGACCCTCGCAACGAGTGGCTGTTCGGGCAGAACTGGGGCGTGGACGTGGCGGTGTCGACGCCGCGGCTGCTGGCCGCGCTCGTCGAGGAGGCCGTGGCCGTCGGCGACCTCGTGCGGCTGCTGACGTTCCGCCAGGGCCAGGCCAACCTCGTGGAGGTCACCCTGCCCGAAGACACGCCGCTGGCCGGTCAGCCGGTCCGGATGCTCAAGCTGCCACCCGACTCGGCGCTGGTGGTGATCCTGCGCGGTGGGCGCGTGATCGTGCCGCAGGCCGACGACGCGCTGGAGCCCGGCGACGAGCTGCTGTTCGTCGCGACGTCGGCGGTGGAGGAAGACATCCGCGCGGCGCTGGGCTACTGACGCGCTGCACGCCCGCAACGCCGTCGATCACGCATCGGTGCGGATCAGCCCCAGGTGGTGGCCGCACTCCAGCAGAGCACGGGTGCTGCGGTGGCGAATGCCGAGCTCCGCCTCCGCATCGCTGAGCGCCGCCGTCAGCAGAGCGCTGGCCGACCCGACGTCACCTGCCGCCGCGCGGGCCTGAACCAGCCCCATCCGCGACGTGAGGGTGTCGGGGTGCGCCGCGCCGAGCAACCGCATGCGTTGGGACGTGACGAGCGCGGAGACGCTCAGCGCGTCGTCGACCTTGCCCGCGAGCCGCAGCGCAACCGCGTAGGCGTCGCGGGCCGTGAGCGTGCGCGGATCCTCGTCGCCCCAGCAGCGGACCCGCTCCGCGAGGTTCGCCTCCAGCTCCGGCAGGCCCTCCCGGCGGCGCCCGGCCAGCAGGTGGGTGACCGCGAGGTTCCCCGCGACGGTCAGCGTCGCGTCGTGCTGGTCGCCCAGCAGCTCGCGGCATCCGTCCAGAGTGTGCGAGAAAACGGCAGCCGCGTCCTTGTGCCTGCCTGTCGAGTACAACGCCACCGCATCCGCATGAACCGCTGCGAGATCCTCGATGTCGAGCGTTGCCCCGTCTGTGCCAAATGACCGCCCTGCCATACCGCGTACCTCCATCTTGCGAGCGGCAATGATCGCAGATTGAGCACGGACATCAAGCCCCCCTAGACCAATGGGGCGGCGATCAGTCGCCCAGGCGCGGCGACGAGTGCGGAGAGCGACGGGCGCGGGCCACCGCCCAGATCGTGCCCAGCAGCGCGACGCCGACGAGCGGGTAGCCCATGGCGAGCCGGGCGATGCCGAGCCAGGTGGTGGCGTCGGCGCTGTAGAGCAGGCCCTGCACGACCAGCCGCGCGGCGAAGACCACCGTCCACAGCAGGGTGGCCCACGTGTAGGCGCGCAAGAGGCGGGGATCGCGGCGCCACGACTGCCCGTCGCCGTTGATGCCGTGCCAGACGACGCCCGCGAGCGGCCACCTGACCAGCACGGACACCAGGAACGCCAGCGCGAGGACCCCGCTGTAGATCAAGCCGGGCAGGTAGAAGCCGCGGGCCTCGCCGGTGCGGTAGGCGATGAACGCGGCGACGCCGACGCCGAACAAACCCGAGATGGCGGGCTGTAGCGGTTGGCGTCGAACGAGGCGCCAGACGGCGATCAGAACGCCGGCCGCGAGCGCGGCGATGAGCGCGGGCTGCAGCGCCGTGACGACGTTGACCACGACGAACACGGCCACCGGGATCGTCGACGCAATGATTCCGGCCACACCACCCATCTGGTCGAGGAGCGTGGGCGTGCGACGCTCGTCGGACGGGGACTCCTCGGGCGGACCGGCCGTCACAGGTCTCCTACGTGGTGTGGGCCTGACAGATTTCGTAGAACGGGTTGTAGATCACCTTGCGTCCGTCGCGGACCGCGATCCGACCCCGCACCCGCAGGGTGCGCCCGGGCTCGATGCCCGGGATGCGGCGGCGGCCCATCCAGACGAGGGTGACGCCCTCGGAACCGTCGAACAGCTCGGCTTCGAGCGTCGCGTCGGCATCCTGGGGGCAAAACTCTACGCTCCGCAGCCTACCGAACACGGTAACGTCCTGGCCGCAGGCACAGTCCGACGCCCGATGTGCGCCTTCCCGCACTGCCTTCTCTGAGAGGTCGTCGGCGTCGAGCGCGCCGACGTCGCTGGTCAGCCTGCCCAGCATGCGCCGGAAGGCTCCACGCTCAGTGCCGCCCATCGATGTTCTCTCCCCTGTCGGTCCGGGCTCGCCCATCTGGGCGCTAGCGTGCTCCACTGTAACCCCGACGAAACGATTCAACGTGCCTCCATCCCGGGGGTCCTCGCGGCGCGGACAGGGCCCGTGACCTGCGCCGTCGTGTTGCCGGGCGCGGGCTCAGACGACCGTTTCGTCCGGTCCGCGTTCGCGGCGCCGCTCGCCGCCCTCCAGATCGAGCTGATCGTGCCTTCACCGCCCTTCGGCGCGGATGTCGTGGGCGCTTACCGCAGCGCGCTTGACTGCGCGGCACTCGGCCCGGGAGCGCTGCTGGTCGGCGGAATATCGCTCGGCGCCCACGTCGCCGTCCGGTGGGCGGCCGCGGAGCCTGAGCGGCGCCTCGCCGGGCTGTTGCTCGCGCTCCCCGCCTGGACCGGACCGCCTGGATCGGCACCTGCGGCCCTGGCGGCCCGGTTGACCGCCGCGCAGGTGCGCGCGGGTGGCGTCGAGGCCGCCGTGGCCGCTGCGGCGACGGGCGCGCCCACGTGGCTCGCCGCCGAGCTCGCCCGAGCGTGGCACCGCCACGGCGACGAGCTCGCGCCCGGGCTGGAGTCGGCCGGAGCCGAGCCCGGTCCTACGGCCGCCGAGCTGGCAGGCCTCGACGTGCCCGCCGGGGTGGCCGCACTGGTGGACGACCCCGTGCACCCGCTGGCGGTCGCTCGGCAGTGGCAGCACCTGTTGCCGCGGTCCGCGCTCGTCACCGCGCAGCTGGCGGCGTTCGGCCACGATCCCGAGACGATCGGCCGGGCGGCGTTGCTCGGCTGGCTGCGCGCCGCCCGTGGCCGATCCCGAGGCTGACCTCAGCCGTTCTCGGCGTTCATGGGCCGTTGTCGGGGCCGTCCTCAGCGCTGGTGCCGACCCGACTCAGGGTCGGCCGGACGTCCGTGCCGCCCGGCGTCGCCGCGTCGCCGACGGCCCCCTTCATGGCGAGTGTCGAGCAGCTCGGCCGCTGACCATGAAGTCGACCCGGTGTCGGCGGCGCGCCTGCCCGACGGCGTCTCGTAGGGGTTGTCGAAGGACGGCGGCTCCGCCTTCGGCCACGCCCACTGGGTCGGCGGCATCCGCGGCGCCGAGCCGGAGGGTGCCGCGTGCCGGTTCTCGGGATCAGCGTGGCGGGCGGGCGTGTCGTCGCGGTACCGCGAGAACGTCGCCCCGGCGTCGTGTCTGCCCGTGGCGGCCTGCGTCTCACGGGCTCGCCTGCGACCCGACCGCGCCTCGTCCGCGGTCTCCTGCCCCGGCAGGCCTGCCGACGGCGGCGCTGCGCGGGGCGGCTCGTCGCCGGGCTCACCGTGGCGTCGAGTCCTTCGGGGAAGGTCGGGCCGCGCCGTTCCGTAAGGAGCACTCGAATCCCGGCGGGAGCGCCCGCCCGGCTCGCCTGCCTCGTCGCCGAGGCCTGATGCGCCCGCGGCGTATCCGTTGCGGTCGGTGGTCCGACGGGCACCCGTTGACGCCGCGTCGAACAGCGGCGTACCTACGTCCGCGGCTCCGTAATGGTCGGCAGGCACGTCCGGCGCGGTCGAACGACGTCGACCTGAGCTCGAAGCGACGTCGTACAACGGGGTGCCGATGTCCGACTGCTCTGCCGCGCGCGAACTGAAGGCCGAAACGGCGTCGTACAGCGGCGCGCCTGCGTCCGGCGGCGGATCGCCGTAGCCTGCCTCCGTCCGCCAATGCGCTGACGGTTCGGCGACGGCGGCGGACCACGTCGGAACGGGCTCCGGCAGCGGATCGAGCCCGGCGGGCAGCGGGTCGGCGAGCGGGTCCCAGTGGGTCGGGGAGGACGCAGGGGCAGGCTCGGCGCGCGCGTCATGCGAATCGTCCCAGGACGATCGCCGTTCACGGGTGGGCTCGACCGACGGCGACGCGTAGTACGACGGGGCGGGCGGTGGCGGCGGAGTCATCAGTTCGGCTGCCGACCAGTCCGGGAGCGGAGCGGCCGCCGCCAACGGCTCCCACGGGAGCTCGGACAGGGACGCTGACAGCGGCGTCGAGAGAGAATCCTGCGGCTCCTGCCGTGCGGGGGTGACCGCCGAGGGGAACGCAGAGGTCGAGGACGGGGGCGGGGGCGACGACGGACCAGGCGCCGCCTGCCCGCGCCGGTGGCTGCCGGTCTCGTGCGCCCAACCGGTAGGAACTCCGCGACGGGGAGGGCCGCCGGTCGAGGCGGGATCGGCGGTGTGGCTCGGCGCGAGCCCCTGGCCGTTCCTCGGGGCACCGCCCGACGGTGTCTGGTCGAACGCCGTCCCGTAGGGGGCCGGGACACCGCCGAGGGACGGACGGTCGTACGAGGCTCCCTGTTGCGGCGCGCCGTAGCCGCTGAGCCCGTTCGTCGCGCCTGCGGGCGGCGGGGCGCCGTATGCGCTGACGCCGTTGGGCCCACCCCACGATGGTGTGCTCTCGCCGACGGCGTGGGGGCCGCTCGGGGGCGCTCCTGCTGGGTTCCAGCCGTTCAGCGGGGCGCCGTTCGAGGGCGGGCCGCTCGCGGCCGCGCCGGTCGGGTAGGCAGCGGTCGTGCCCGTCGGGTAGCCGCCCGGGTAGCTGCCACTTCCTGCCGCACTGTCGGGCCCTGCGCCATTGCCCGGTGTCGCGCCGTTGTCGAAGGCCGCACCGTTGGTCGGCGGACGGTAGCCATTCGCGCCGTTGCCGACGCCGGGGTTGGCGGCGTTGTAGTTCGCGGCGTTGTAGTTGAGCGCGTCGTAGTTGGCGCCGTTGTAGTTGGCCGCGTTGTAGAAGCCCGTTCCCAATGCGGGGTTGCCCGTCGGGGTCGTGGCGTTGGGGCCCGCGCCGTTGGGGCCCGTGTGGGGGACCCCGCCCCTCGGCCAAGCGCCGGACGGCGGCGGGGCCGGGTACGGACGGCCGTACTCCCCAGCGCCCATAGCGGGCGGCCCGGGCGGGAACCCCGCTTCGGGCGCGTAGCCGTTCGAGGCCGCGCTGTGCGTCGTGGCACCACGGGGCCCGGCCGCGCTTGTCGCTGTGCCGTTCGCCGCTGTGCCGTTCACCGCTGTGCCGTTCACCGCAGCGCCGTTCACCGCAGCGCCGTTGGTCGCGGCCCCGTTCACCGCCGCGCCGTTGCGCGCTGCACCGTTCACGGCTGCGCCGTTGGACCCTGCGCTGATGCCTGCCAGGCCGCTCGCCGCTGCTCCGTTGGGCGCCGCGCCGTTCACGGCCGCGCCGTTCGATCCAGCTCCGTGAGCCGCCGCACCGCTCAGCGCGGTGCTGTCGGCGGCGCCGTCCGATGTGGGGGCGCGCATGGTCATCGTCGGGGTGGCCAGGGCGACGCCTTGTCCTTCCCCGTCCGGCTGCGGCGTGGCCGTCAGCGGCAGGACGGTCCGGACCGGATAGGGGGCCTTGCCTCGGACGACGACCGTGCCGCGCAACATCCGGCGCAGGCGGGCGTCCAGCGCGACCGCGTCCCGGGTCGGGCCGGTGGCGACGCCGTAGAGCATCCACCGCGGGCCGTCCACGCCGACGAAGACCGACGTGGCGCCGTTGGTCGTCGCGTGCAGCTCACGACCCCACTCACCGGTGAACGACCGGACCCGCGCGCCGCCCTCCCGCAGCGAGCCGTCGATCTCCGTGGCGAGGTCGGGCCACAGGCCCTCGTTGCGGGGCGACGCGAGTGCGCTGACCGACAGCCGTCCCTCCGGCACGGACACGTGCACGGCCTGCATCCGCCCGGCCGCCGAGGGCTCGACGACGACCGAGCCGTCGGCCGGTATCGGCACCCTGACGGCGCCGAAGTCGACCGTGCCGGGCGAGGGTATGAACTTGGCGTCGAGCGCCTCGCTGTCGTGTGGCCCGTTGGTCGTGGCACGCATGCGTTGGGTGGCGTTCTGAGCGCCGGTCGAGGTGGACGTGGCAAGGGCGCCGCCGCGCGTGCGCGCCATCAGCGCTCCGCTCCGTACAGCCGGTCATGCCCACCGGTCGAGCCGTGTCCCGCGGCACCGCGGTCCGATCCCGGCAACTGGTCGACCTCGACGAACCGTGCCCGTTCAACGCGCTGAATCACCAGCTGGGCGATCCGGTCACCGCGGTGTATGTGCACCGGAGTACGCGGGTCGAGGTTGACCAGGCACACGAGGATCTCGCCTCGGTAGCCCGCGTCGACGGTACCGGGGGCGTTCACGATCGATAGGCCCGTTCGTGCTGCCAGTCCCGAACGCGGATGGACGAAGCCCGCGTAGCCGAACGGCAGCGCAATGGCCACGCCCGTCTCGACGAGCGCCCGCTCACCGGGCTCCAGCACGAGGTCGCGTGCGCAGTGCAGGTCGGCGCCCGCGTCGCCTGCGTGTGCGTAGGAAGGACCGGGCAAGCCACGATCGAGCCGGGTCATGAGCACGTCCACCGGCGGAAGCACGCCGTCTACCGGCGGTCCTGCGGCGAACGGCTCGTGGAGGGGAGCATCGACGGAGCCGGACACGACGGGCGACGTTACGCTGCTAGACGTGAGCGACAGCCCGCTTCCTACCCCCGGATCGACGTCCGGCGGCTCTCGGTTCGACGAGCGGTTGTCCGTGCCGTGGTGGTGGTACCTGGTGGCGGTCGCAGTGGCGGCGTTGCTCGGAGCCGAGATCCATATGGGTTACCCGGGCCTGCGGTCATGGATCGGTTACGTGCTCTGCGTGGCGGTGGCCGTGGGCGCCTTGGCGCTGCTGGGGCGGTCGAGGGTGCGTGTCGCCGACGGGAAGCTGCATGTGGGGGGCGCGACAAAGGAGCTGCGCCATCTGGGCCGGGCGGAGGTCGTGCCGAAGGCCGAGCGCCAGGTGGCGCTGGGCCCTGATCTGGACCCAGCGGCCTATCTGATGCTGCGCGCCTGGGTTCGCCAGGTCGTCCGCGTCGAAATCACCGACCCGGACGACCAGACGCCCTACTGGGTATTCAGCGTGCGCGACGCCCGAGGGCTGCTCGCTGCGCTGAAGAACTCGTCCTGAAAGGCCGACCGAACTGTGTTGCTCAGGCTGCGCAGTCGCGGCAGATGAACTGGTTGCCGTGTGACTCGGCCAGCCTGCTTCGGTGGTGCACCAAGAAACAGCTGGCGCACATGAACTCGTCCGCCTGCTTGGGCAGCACCTTCACCGTCAGTTCCTCGCCGGACAGATCGGCGCCGGGCAGCTCGAAGCTTTCCGCCGTGTCTGTCTCGTCGACATCGACCACGGACGACTGTGCCTCGTTGCGGCGGGCCTTCAGCTCGTCGAGCGAATCCTCAGCCATGTCGTCGGTCTCGTTGCGCCGTGGCGCGTCGTAGTCGGTCGCCATCGTTCCCACCCTCTTGCCATGCCTCGTGACATGCGCTCTGTCGTGTCGTGCCGCTGGACAACGTCACAGCGGCGGTGTTTGTGCCCGGCATCCGAGTGACGCAGGTCTCAGCCGCCCGCCCGATGCCTGTCTCCGCCGGACCTGCGGAGATCCCCCCTTGGGCGCGCAGAGGGTAGCTCAACGCAGTGGCCGTCGCCTGGCACCCCGCAGGCGGCTCCCGGACGCCAGTAAGGTCAGGCGTCCTGACCGCGGCGCAGCAGGAGGACTGATGGTGCGCAACCGCCCTTACCAGCGCCGTCGACGCACTCCCGTGCTCCTGCTCGTGGGTGTGCTCGCGGTGGCGGCGGCGGTCACGTGGAGCCAGGTGCTGGTTCATACGGGCACAGCCGCCGGGGCCACGACCTGCCCGCAGCCCGCCACCGGTCCCGCGCCCGGTGACGTGGTGGCGCAGGCCGACGTGGCGAAGGCGCCACCCGCTCCCCCGTCGACGGTGCGGGTGCGGGTGCTCAACGCGGGGGGCCAGCGTGGTCAGGCCAATCTGGTGGCCGCCCAGTTCAGCGGCTTCGGCTTCGCCCAAGCGGCCCCGCCGACCAACGACACGTTCTTCCCCGACGGCGACATGACGTGCACGGGCGAGATCCGGTTCGGCAAGGCAGGCCAGGCGGCGGCGAGCACCGTCGCGCTCCTCGTCCCGTGCGCGGAGCTGATCCGCGATGCCCGCCCCGACGATTCCGTCGACGTCGCAGTGGGCACGACGTTCGGCGATCTCAACCCGGGGCGGCCGGTGCGGGACGCCCTCGACCAGCTCGGGGCGTCCGGGTCAGGGTCGGACGGGTCGGCCAACGCCGACCCCGCGGGCAACAGCCCGGCACAGGGCGCACCGGTCGTCGACCCCGCGACGCTCGCGGCGGCACGCCAGGCCGCCTGCAGCTGAGTTCGCCGCTGCGGCTCGGTGCGCGCCTACACCGTGCCCGCGCTGTGCTGCACTGCGAGCGCAGACAACTCGTCGGCGATCGCCGGAGTCGAGGCGAACAGCGCGTCGGCGCCCAGCCCGTCCTCAGGAGGGCGGTGGCCGCTCACTCCCGGCGTGCGCACCACGGCCCCTGCTTCGGCGGCGATCAGCGCGGCGGCGGCCCAGTCCCACCAGCTGCACCCGTGCTCGAGGTAGGCGTCGACCCAGCCCGCCGCGACGCCGCAGAGGTCGAGCGCGGCAGAACCGGTACGTCGCAGGTCCCGGACGTGCGGAAGCAATCCGGCGATCATGGCTATCTGGCGGCTGCGCCGCTCCGCACGGTAGGAGAAGCCGGTGCCCAGGAGCGAGAGCGCCACATCGGTCGCGCCGGACACCCGCAGCGGCGTCCCGTCACATGTCGCGCCCAGACCCAGCCCCGCGCTCCACACCCGACGGGACGCGGGCTCGACGACCGCACCCGCCAACGACCGACCGTCCCGGACCGCGGCCACCGACACGGCGTACCAGGGCAGGCCGTACAGGAAGTTGACGGTGCCGTCGATCGGGTCGACCACCCAGTGCACCCCCGGCCCCACGGCGCTGCCGCCGTGCTCTTCCCCCAGCACGGTGTCTCCTGGGCGCAGGGCGGCAAGCCGCTCGCGCACCAGCGTCTCGACGGCATGGTCGGACGCGGTGACGACGTCGGTCGGCGTGCTCTTCGTGCTCACTCCGACCCGGTCGGAGCCGTTTGCGGCGTCCCACGGACGGGGTAGGCCGCGCAGGTGTGCAGCAGCGTCCCCCGCGACGAGCTCGGCGATCCGCCGAAGCTCGCGAAGATCATCTACAGGTGCGTCGTCCTCGACGGAGCCTGCGGGACCGGGCAGCTCACTCACGCGCTCATCCGACCACATCACCGCTCATCGTGACGCGCGGGAAGCCGAAGGGAGTATGTCGCTGATCGCGCCGTTACAATGTCGGAGTATCCGCACCGGGCAGGCCTTCGATATGAGCGCCAAACGTGTCCCGGCGGGTTGACAGATCTCGATAGGCAGCCGGAGGCGGACCGTTGGCCGTCCGGTTTCCGGTAAGCGCACCGTAGCGAGAGGGCCCAGTGGCAGCCGCAGATCCCGTAAGCCGCAGCGACAGCACCGACGACCAGCAGGCGCCCGTTCCGGCGCGCCCCCGTTCCCGGGTGGTCGCGGCGGCGAAGACCGCCACCAAGGCGGAGCCGAAGGCCAGGGTCACACCGCCCGCCAAGAAGGGCGCCCCGGCAGGCAAGGCGACGGGCGACGACCCGGTCGACCTCGACGGCGAGGTGGAGCTGGAGGCCGCCGCCCCCGAGGAGGGCGAGCTCGACGAGGCCGATCTGAGCGCTGATCTGAGCGCCGACCTCGAGGTCGACCTCGTCGAGGTCGAAGTCGTGGCCGAGGACGAAGACGAAGAGGCGGAGGAGGAAGACGACGAGGAGGTCGCCAACACCGGCGCCAACCGTCGCACTCCCCGTGAGCGGTCGGGCACGCCGCAGAAGTCCGGCGACTTCGTCTGGGACGAGGAAGAGTCCGAGGCGCTGCGGCAGGCCCGCAAGGACGCCGAGCTCACCGCGTCCGCCGACTCCGTTCGCGCCTACCTGAAGCAGATCGGCAAGGTCGCGCTGCTCAACGCGGAGGAGGAGGTCGAGCTCGCCAAGCGCATCGAGGCAGGCCTCTACGCCGCCGAGCGGATGCGCCGCTCGATCGACGCAGGCGAGAAGGTCTCCCCGCAGCTGCGTCGCGACCTGCGCTGGATCGTCCGCGACGGCGAGCGCGCCAAGAATCACCTGCTGGAGGCGAACCTCCGCCTGGTCGTCAGCCTGGCCAAGCGCTACACCGGCCGCGGCATGGCCTTCCTGGACCTGATCCAGGAAGGCAACCTGGGCCTGATCCGGGCCGTCGAGAAGTTCGACTACACCAAGGGCTACAAGTTCTCGACCTACGCCACGTGGTGGATCCGCCAGGCGATCACGCGCGCGATGGCCGACCAGGCCCGCACCATCCGCATCCCGGTGCACATGGTCGAGGTCATCAACAAGCTCGGCCGCATCCAGCGCGAGCTGCTCCAGGACCTGGGCCGCGAGCCCACGCCGGAGGAGCTCGCCAAGGAAATGGACATCACCCCGGAGAAGGTGCTGGAGATCCAGCAGTACGCCCGGGAGCCCATCTCGCTCGACCAGACCATCGGCGACGAGGGCGACTCCCAGCTCGGCGACTTCATCGAGGACTCCGAGGCGGTCGTCGCCGTCGACGCGGTGAGCTTCACGCTGCTGCAGGACCAGTTGCAGTCGGTGCTGGCCACGCTGTCGGAGCGGGAGGCGGGGGTGGTCCGGCTGCGGTTCGGCCTCACCGACGGCCAGCCGCGCACGCTCGACGAGATCGGCCAGGTCTATGGGGTCACGCGCGAGCGGATCCGGCAGATCGAGTCGAAGACGATGTCGAAGTTGCGGCACCCGAGCCGCTCCCAGGTGTTGCGCGACTACCTGGACTGAGAGGTCGCGCGGATCGCTGGTCTGGTTGCGGCCGTCGTCTGGTCCGGCGTCCTAGCGGGGCTCTGAGCGCGACGACCTAGCGCCAGGGCTTCCTCGCGGAGGTCTGCAACGCCCCGTCCCCCGGCGGATGGCGCAGGTGACCGGACTTCACCCGGTTCCAGCACCGATCGGGTTACGGTGCTCCTGCCTGCGGGAGGAGCACACCATGGGACCTGACTTCGGACCCGACGGACCCGACTTCGGACCTGACGGACCCGGATTCGGGCCTGGCGGACCCGGGGGACCCGGCTTCGGCGGTCCCCACTTTCACCACGGTCCGCCCCACTTCATGTACGTCATGGACTGGTGGCCCGTGGTCAGCGGTCTCCTGATGGTCCTCACGATCGTCGCGGGCCTGTGGCTGGCCGGGTACGGCGTGCTGCTCGCGCAGGCCCTGCGTTCGGGACGACGGGACGAGCGCGCCGACATGCGGGCGCGGTGGACCGCAGCCGTCGGACGCCACCACGCGGTCGGCGAAGCCTTCGCCCGCTTCGAGTGCGACGCCCACGCCGTACTCGCCACTCCTGCTCTCGCCGATGTGCGTCAGGCGCCCACGGCGCGGTTCGTCGAAGCGTTCGCGGAGGCCGGGGCGCTTGCCACCGAGCGCTACCCGGCCGCCGAGTTCGCTGGGCGCTTCGTCGAGGCCGTCGAACGCGAGGAGCGCGCATGGGCCGCGGCCGTCGCCGCAGCCGAGCGGAGCCGCGACGCCCGGTTCTCGCCCGACGAGCGCGAGGTGCTGGAGAAGGCCAGGCGTCTTCTCGACGTCGTGGGCGCGTCACCGTTCGAGGAGGAGCGGCACACCGCGCTCCGGCACGCGTTGCGTGCGCTGCGCGACCTGGAGCGCCGGACCGGGTGGCACCTCCCGTCCGCCGCCATGCCTGCCCTCGAGGAACGCGCCAGAGGAGCCATCGCCGCCTGACCCTTGCCAGACGGTAAGGCGATGCTGCCGCTGACACCCCCGACATCTGCCGTCGGCGGAGAGTCCGGACCCCCCTCGTCGACCCCCATCATTTCCCGTCTGTGCCGGCTCAGGACTGCCGGCATCTTCTTGCTCGGGTCCGCCGGGGGTCGCTTCCCAGCGTCGGTACCGAGCCGACGGAGGGGACAGACATGGACCAGCGGGGGCAGACCGTGACCGACCTCGTCGGGGCAGCAGCGGACGGGGACAGGGCGGCGTGGGCCGAGATCATCGCGCGCTACGGCGACCTCGTCCGGGCCACGGTGGCCCGGTTCCGGCTGCAGCAGGCGGACGCTGCCGACGCGACGCAGAACACGTGGCTGCGCGCGGTCGAACGGATCGGGACCGTGCGAGATCCCGAGCGGCTCGGCGGTTGGCTGGCCACCACGGCCGCGCGCGAATGCCTCGGCTTGCTCCGGCACTCGCGGCGCGAGCTGCTGGTCGAGGCGTTCGCCGAGCAGCTGCCCTCCCCCGCGTCGGGCCCGGAGACCAGCACGCTGCGGGCCGAGCGCAACCGCGCGGTGAACGTCGCCGTCGCCGGGCTCCCGATGCGTCGTCGGCAGCTCGTCGAGGCGATCTTCCGCGGGCCGGACAACGACTACGGCCGGGTTTCGCGGCTGACCGGGATGCCGGTGGGCAGCATCGGGCCGACCCGCGGCCGCGCGCTGGTCGAGCTGCGCGGCAGAATGCGCCGCGACGGCTTCGGCCCGGAGGACCTGGTCGCGTAGCGCGCGCGGATCTTGGTGCGTTTCCGTGGCCATGACGACCGAGACGTCACAAGATCATCCCGGTGCGGGTCAGGTCGTGACGTAGGTACCGGGGCCGTCGCCGAGCACAGGATGGGCGTCGCTGCCCACCCTCGGCGGGTCGACCATCGGGCCGGAGTTCTCCGCCGACCAGTTCGCCCAGTCCTCCCACCACGAACCGCTGTGCCGCTCCGCGGCCGCCTCCCACTCCTTGGCCGACGCCGCGTTCTCCGGGCCGACCATGTGCCACACCTTCGGCCCCGGCGGCGCGACGATGCCCGCGATGTGACCGCCGGAGCCGAGCACGAACCGCGCGGGGCCGTTGACGAGGTTCACCGACTTGTACGCGCTCGGCCACGGCACGATGTGGTCGTTGATCGCCGACACGATGTAGGTCGGCGACTTGATGACGCCGAGTTCCACTGTGCGTCCCGCGATCTCGAGCGTGCCCTTGGCGGGCCGGTTCTCGATGTAGAAGTTCCGCAGGTAGAAGGCGTGCATCGCGGAAGGCATGCGCGTGCTGTCGGCGTTCCAGGCCAAGATGTCGAACGCGGGGGGCTTTTGGCCCATGAGCCAGTTGGACACGACGTAGTTGAAGATCAGGTCGTTGGCGCGCAGGATGTCGAACGTGCCCGCCATCGAGGCACCTTCGAGCGTGCCCTCGCGGCGCATCTTGCGTTCCAGCTTCTCCACAGTGGCGAGGTCGGTGAACGTGCCGAGGGCGCCCGGCTCCGCGTAGTCCAGCATCGTGTTGATCAGCGTCAGCGTGCCGATGCGGGTGTCCCCCGCCTGCTGCAGGTACGCGGCGGTGACGGCCGTCATCGCGCCGCCGAGACACAGGCCGACGATGTCGATCGTCTCCGCGCCGGTGATCTCGCTGATCACGTCGAGGGCGGTCTGGGGGCCGTGGATCAGGTAGTCGTCCATCGTGGTGGCCGCCATGTCGGCCGTCGGGTTGATGTAGCTGATCGCGAAGACGGTCCGCCCGTGCTGCACGGCGAACTCGATGAAGCTGCGGTCGGGCGCGAGATCCATGACGTAGTACTTGTTGATCCACGGCGGGCTCGCGAGCAACGGCGCTGCGTGCACCTGCTCGGTCTGGGGCTCGTATTGCAACAGCTCCATGAGGTGGTTGCGGAACACCACCTTCGCGGGGGTGACGGCGAGGTTGCGGCCCACCTCGAACCCGCTGGTGTCCACCTGCCTCGGCTTGCCGCCGTTGTGGCGCAGGTCGTCGAGGAACTGGCCCAAGCCCGCGACGAGGCTCGCCCCGCCTGTGTCGAACGCCCGCTTGAGCGCGGCCGGGTTGGACGCCAGGAAGTTCGTCGGAGCCAGTGCGTCCAGCATCAGGTCGACCGCCATCTTGGCCTTGAGGCCGTCCGCTTCGTCGACCTGGGCGGATGCGATCACCTCACGCGCCCACCGGCACGCCGCCAGGTAGGTGAGGCGGGTGCCGTAGAACAGCGGATTGCCCGACCATGCCGGATCGGCGAACCGGCGGTCCTTGGGATCGACCGCGAACGGAGGCTCCAGCTCGGCGCCCACGACCTTGGCCCCCGCCGCCAGCGGGATCCGGGCGAGGTCCGCGGCCAGGTTTACGGAGGCGCGGACCGACTCCGCCGGGTTGGTCACCGAAGCGCGGATCGTCCGCAGCAGCGCCTTACCGAAGCCCGCCGCGTCCATGTCCTGCACCAGGCTCGATTCCGGGGCCAACACGCCTGCGGCCCGTTCGGCGAGATCGCGGGCCTGGTCGGAGATGTCCATGCCCCTATGGTGGACAACGAGGTGCCTCCGGCACAATCGATCCGCCGGTCCGAAGCCGTAACTTAGGCCCTGCCGTGAACGCCCTTCACCCTCTGAGGGTCCGCGGCCCGGGGCCGACGTGATCTACGTATGGTCGTCGCCCGCCCCTCAGCACGAGGCTTGTGTCATGTCACTCAGCGACCGTCTTCGCCGCCTCGGCGCGTCCCTGCGGGAGTTCGACGCCGAGGTCACAGAGCTGAACGAACGCCAACGCCTGATCAACCGGCCCTGGGAAGAGGACTTGCTGCACTGGGCGTTCGACGGGGAGCAATGGCACCTGCACGGCACGGTGCCCCCGCCCCCCGACGGCCGTCGGCGCAGCGTCACCCGCAACGGCTGGTGCATGGGCTTCGCCAGGGAACGGGCCCGCGCGGCGGGTCACCCCGCGATTGACGACTGACCGCCTGCAGCAGACGCCCGACGGCATCCCTCAGACCGCCCGTACCGAAAGGTGATGCAGGCCCTGCATCGCGAGCACATAGCCGTACACCCCGAAGCCGACGACGATGCCCGCCGCCACCGGCGAGATGAACGAGTGGTGGCGGAACTCCTCCCGCTTGTGCACGTTCGAGATGTGGCATTCGATCACCGGGAGGCCGGCGCCCTCGACGGCATCGTGCAACGCCACCGAGGTGTGGGTGTACGCGCCGGGATTGAAGACGGCGCCTATGCACCGACCGGCCTTGACCTGCGCCCCGAACTCCTGGACCCAGTCGATGAGCGCGCCCTCGTGGTTGGACTGGCGGAACTCCACGTCCAACCCGAGCTTGCCGCCCTCCTCGCGACACATCGCCTCGACGTCGGCCAATGTCGTGTGTCCGTACACCTCGGGCCTGCGGATGCCGAGCAGGTTGAGGTTGGGTCCGTTCAGCACGAGCACGCTGGTCATGGGTACATCGTCTCGTGTCGTGTTCCGACCAGTGAGAGCAACTGGCCTCTGGGGCGACGGGCGCCGACAGTGGCCCCATGACGCTCAACGGCTCGGCAGGCCCGACCGCGGGGGCGACCGCCCTGACGGGGACCCTCGACGTCCACGCGCACGCCATGCCGCTGCCCCTGCTGCAGCGCCTGGCCGACCGTGGGCTGGCCGATCTCGGCGGTGTTCCCGACGGCATCGTCCGGCTCGACACGCGCGTGAGCGGCGTGGGACCGCGCGCTCCCCTTCCGCTCGCCCGCTCGATGTACGACGTGAACGTGCGGCTCTGCGAGATGGACGAGGTCGGCGTCGAGCGGCACGCGGTGTCACTGCCACCGTTCCTGTTCTGCTCCACCGCCGACGACGAGGCGTTCGCCACGGGAATCGTCCGCCAGGGCAACGACGAGCTCGCCGTCTACGTCGCCGACGCGGCTGATCGGCTGATCGGCCTCGGCTCCGTGCCGCTGGGCTGGCGCAGCGTCGCCGACGAAGCGCGCCGATGCCTGGACGAGCTGGGCATGGCGGGTATCGCGATCGGCAGTCGGGGTGGTGGCCGCGACCTCGACGACCCCGTCAACGACGACCTGTGGGCGCTCCTGTCCGAGCGCAGGACGTTCGTGTTCCTGCATCCCAGTGGGGTGCCCGACCCGCACCGCCAGGCTGACTTCTGGCTGCCGCAGCTGGTGGGCTACCCGATGGAGACGGCGCTGGCCGTGGCCCGCCTGACCTTCGCCCGGGTGCTCGAGCGCTACCCGTTGAACCTGTGTCTCGCCCACGGCGGCGGCTGTCTCCCCGCCCTGCGCGGGCGGCTGGACATGGGATGGGACCGCAAGGACGTCGCGCACACGACCACGGTCCGGCCGTCGGAGTTCACCGACCGGCTGTACTACGACACCGCCGTGTTCTCCACGGTCCTGCTGCGCAGGCTGGTGGAGGACGTGGGAGTCGGACACGTGCTGCTGGGCACCGACCACCCCTTCGAGCTGGGCGACCGAACGCCGTTGGACACGGTACGGGCGCTCGGGCTCGACGGCGACGCCACCCGGGCGATCCTGGGCGGCAACGCCACGGGTCTGCTGGGTCTGTCGGATTTGCCGGTGACCCGCCACTGACCCGCACCGCTCACATCTCCGCCGAGATCATGCCCAACAGCTCGACCCGCCAGTCGGCGTAGGAGCCGTTCTGGGGCCCCTCGGCGAGCGCGTCCAGTTCGGGACTGCGCCCCAGCGCCGTCAGGGCGATCTCCCTGGCTGACGCGCCGGAGCCGAGCACGTCGACCTTCAGCTCAGGTGGCCCATCCGCCCGAGCAGCGCGCCCCAGCACCCGGACGAGCGCCGCGCGGGCCGCGACGTCGTCGTCGGTGGACACCTCCGGCGGCAGCCCACCCATCACGAACGTGATGCGGCCGCCGTCGGCGAGGGCCGGAAGGGCCGCCCCGACCGCCGGAAAGCGGGCCAGCACCCCGTCGCTGAAGAAGTGGTGGACGCGGTCGACCGCCGTCTCACCCGTGACCGCGAACGTCGCTGGAAGCTGGATGTAGCCCGCGAAGGTCCCCGTGGCCGCCTCCGCGCATACCCCCGCCACATCGCCGATGTCGTCAACCCGCACAGCCGTGCAGCCCTCGGCCATGAGGGCGGCCATGACGTCGGACCCGAACGCGGCGATACCGGAGATCAGGAAATGGGGCATGGCGTTCTCCCGGTGAGGTTGACAGCTCAGGTCGAATGCGGCGCGACGGAGCGTAGAGCCACGAGCGGCCGCGGCGGCGACGAGCGGCGGCGTGCATCTCGCCGCGATCAGCGCCTATGCCTGGCAGAGGCAGAACGGGTGTCCTGCGGGGTCGAGGAAGACCCGGAAGGTGGTGCCCGGCTGGTGCTCGTGCTTGCGCGCACCCAGCGCGAGGACCGCCTCCTCCCCCACATCCAGGTCGGGGACGTCGAGATCGAGATGCATCTGCTGCGGGTGATCCGCACTCGGCCACTGCGGCGGCTCGTGGTCGGGAGCGAGCTGGAAGGCCAGCGCGACGCCGCCGACCGGATCGAGCTGTATCCAGTCGTGATCCGCACGCCCGATCGGGACGTCGAGAATGGCGCCGTAGAACTCGGCGAGCTTGCGCGGCTCGCGACAGTCGAGGGCGACGGCGGAAAACTTGGCGATTGCGGTCATGGGGCGAAGCTAACCCGCCCCACCGACACTTTGCGGAGCATGGGGTTGTCGCGCTCGACTTCGCCGGCCCATCGGCCCACACCGGCCCGGCTTACTTTTGTCGGCCCCCGATGCGAACATGCGTTCGTGAACGGTGAGGCGACCATCCTGCACGCCGACCTTGATGCGTTCTACGCGTCGGTCGAACAGCGCGACCAGCCCCACCTGCGCGGGCGCCCGCTGATCGTCGGGGGCGGCGTTGTCCTCGCCTGCAGTTACGAGGCCAAGCGTCGCGGCGTCCGCACCGCGATGAACGGGCGGCAGGCGCGGGCGCTGTGCCCCGAGGCGATCGTGGTGCCGCCGCGGATGCGGGCCTACGCCGACGCCAGCCGGGCGGTGTTCGCGGTCTTCCGCGACACCACGCCCATCGTGGAGGGCCTGTCGATCGACGAGGCGTTCCTCGAGGTCGGCGGCCTGCGGGGGATCGCGGGGCCGCCGACGACGATCGCGCAGGCGCTCCGGGAGCGGGTTGCGCGGGAGGTCGGTCTGCCGATCACGGTCGGCATCGCGCGCACGAAGTTCCTCGCCAAGGTGGCCAGCGGGGTCGCCAAGCCCGACGGCCTGCTGCTCGTGCCACCCGATCGCGAGCGCGAGTTCCTGCATCCCCTTCCCGTCGAGCGGCTGTGGGGCGTCGGGCGGGTCACATCGGCCAAGCTGCACGCCCTCGGGGTGCGCACGGTCGCCGACGCCGCGGCGCTGGGCGAAGCCGGACTGGTGTCGGTCGTGGGGCGCGCCGCAGGCCGTCACCTCAACGCGTTGTCGATCGGCCTGGACCCGCGCCGGGTCGACACGGCGCGGCGCCGCCGCTCAATCGGCTCGCAGCAGGCCCTGGGCCGACGCCCACGTGGGCACGGGGAGCTCGACGCGATATTGGCGGGCACGCTGGACCGGCTCGGCCGCCGCCTCCGCTCCGCGCACCTCACGTCCCGGACGGTGGTACTGCGGCTGCGGTTCGGCGACTTCTCCCGTGCCACCCGCTCGCGCTCGCTCGCGGAGGCCACGGCCCACACCGACACGCTGCTGGTGGCCGCGAGGGTGCTGCTGCGCGCCACGCTCCCGATGATCGACGAGCAGGGCATCACGCTGCTCGGAGTGTCCCTCGCGGGCCTCGAGGACGACCGCCACACCCAGCTCGCCCTGCCCTTCGACGTGCGGGCCGGTTCGGCCATCGACAGCGCACTCGACGCGGTGCAGGCCCGTTTCGGCGCCCGCTCGGTGACAAGAGCGACGCAGCTTCGCCTGCGACCCGCGCTGGAATTCCCCCTATTGGACGATTAGGACGGGCAGAAAAGTGGTTATTCCCACACGTGACCAGCGCAGCTCCGGCACCCGGCGTGGTGCGCAGCCTCATCCCCGCTCGCATCGACCGCCTGCCGTGGTCGGCGTTCCACACGAGGATGGTCGTGGCCCTCGGGGTCGCGTGGATCCTCGACGGCCTGGAGATCACCGTCGCCAGCTCCGTCACCGACGTGCTGACGAAGCCGGAGACGCTGGGGTTGTCCTCGGCCGCCGCCGGGCTCGTGGCGTCGGTGTACCTCGCGGGCGAGGTCGTCGGAGCCCTGTTCTTCGGCCGGTTGTCGGACAAGCTCGGCCGCCGCAACCTGTTCATGATCACCCTGGCCGTCTACCTGATCGGCAGCGGACTCACGGCACTGACACTGGGCAACGGCGCCGGGTGGATCGCCTTCCTCTACGTGACCCGGTTCATCGCGGGCACGGGGATCGGCGGCGAGTACGCGGCGATCAACTCCGCGATCGACGAGCTCATCCCGTCCCGCTACCGGGGCCGGGTGGACATCATGGTCAACGGCACGTACTGGGCGGGGGCGATCCTCGGCACGCTGGGCAGCCTGATCTTCCTCAACGTCCTGAGCCTGTCCGTCGGCTGGCGCGTGGCCTTCCTGCTCGGCCCGGTGCTCGGGATCGTGATCCTGTTCGTGCGCCGCAGCCTGCCGGAGAGCCCCCGCTGGCAGGTGATGAACGGCCGCGAGCGCGAGGCCGAGGAGTCGATCGCGTACATCGAGCACGAGGTGGCGCAGTCCGGCATCGAGCTGACGAAGGTCGACGAGAGCCGGATGCTCGAGATCACGCCCACCACGGACATCGGCTACCTCGCGCTCGTGCGGGTGCTCTTCCGCGACTACCCGTCCCGCGCTGTCCTCGGGGCGTCGCTCATGATCACTCAGTCCTTCCTCTACAACGCCATCTTCTTCACCTACACCCTGGTGTTGGCCAAGTTCTACGGCATCCCGTCGACGTCCGCCCCGGTGTTCCTCATCGCCTTCGCCGTGGGCAACCTGGCAGGCCCGCTCACGATCGGGCACCTGTTCGACACCATCGGCCGCAGGAAGATGATCACGGGCACCTACGTGCTCTCCGGCATCCTGCTCGCGATCACGGCGTTCCTGTTCAACGCGGGCGTGCTGACCGCCGTCACACAGACCATCGCGTGGTGTGTGATCTTCTACTTCGCCTCGGCCGGAGCCAGCGCGGCCTACCTGACGGTCAGCGAGATCTTCCCGCTGGAGGTCAGGTCGAAGGCCATCGCCGTCTTCTTCGCCATCGCGCAGTGCTTCGGCGCGATCGCCCCGGCGATCTACGGCGCGCTGATCGGCGACGGCTCGCAGCCGATCAGGCTGTTCTGGGGCTACATCCTCGGCGCTGTCATCATGATCATCGGTGGTGTGGTGGCGTTCTTCCTGGCCGTGGACGCCGAGGGCAAGTCGCTGGAGGACATCGCCTCGCCGCTGTCGGCGCGCAACCGCGGCACCGGATTCACCCGCGCCGAGGGTTCAGCGCGTCCGAGCTGATTTCCGCCCGAGCTGATTTCCGGGCGCACGTGACAGACTCATGCGCTGTGGCGCGGCGGGAGGAGCGGCAGGCGCGGCGGAAGGCCCAGTGGCGGGCACGCTGGGCCGAGCTGCGCACGGCCGCGACCGGCGTCGATCCCGGCCTGGTCAGGCTCAGGCTCGCCACCGGTGCGCTGGCTTCGATCGTGCTGGCGCTCGTCGTGGCCGTCCTCCTGCAGAGGGTGTCCGGCCAGCCTGCCACCTTGGTGATCATGTCCGCGGTGTTGGCCATGATCAGCAACATCGCGGTCAACGAGCCCGACATCCACCGCCTGCGGGTCACGACGGCGTTGCTGGTGGTCCCGGCGGTCGCGGCAGTCTCCCTCGGCACGGTGCTCGCTCCTTACCGCGTCGTCGCCGACGTGGTGTTCGTCGCGGTCATGGTCGGCGGGGTCTGGATACGCCGCTTCGGGCCACGCGGATTCGCCCTCGGCCAGGCCGCCTTCATGAGCTACTTCTTCTCGCAGTTCCTGAACACGAAGGTCTCCGGGCTGCCGTGGCTCGTCGTCGCCGCGGTGGTCGCCGTCGGCTCCGCACTGCTCGTACGCGGCTTTCTCTTTGCGGAGAATCCGCAGAACACGCTGGCGCGCCTGGTCAAGGCGTTCCGGGCCCGCATCCACGCGCTGACCTATGCGGTGGCCGAGCTCCTCGATGCCGACGACCAGGACCGCGAGGACGCCCGGCGCCACGTCGGCCGCAGCCGGACCCGGCTCAACGAGTCCGCACTGATGATCGCCGACCAGTTCGATCGGAGCGACGAGCGCGGCGACCTCGACGTCTATGTGCTGGACGCCGAGCTGGCCGCCGAACGGCTCGCCGACACGGCCCGGCACCTCGTCGTCACCGGCGGACGGCCCGCCGACGAGCTGCGCCGACCGCTGTTGGCAGGCCTGCGTTCGCTCGGCGCCGCCACCGCCACCGGCACTCCGGCGGCGCGGGTTCCCGCGCTGCTCGACGCGGCGCAGCGCGGGGTCGAGCCGCTCGTCGCCGACGTCGAAGGGCTTGGGGACGACGGGCAGCGCGTCGCCTTCGCGGTCACGCGGCTGGCCGGGGCCCTCGCTGAGGGCCGCAGGCACGAACCGACCACCCCGGCCGACGAGGTGCCCGACACCGACGCGACGGGCCACCCACCCGGTGCGGAGGACGCGACCTCGGGCCCCGGCTCGGCGGGCCTGGCGCTGACCACGCGGCAGGCCGTCCAGGTCGGGGTCGCCACCAGCCTGGCGATCATCGGCGGTGAGCTGGTGTCGCCCGCACGCTGGTACTGGGCGGTCATTGCGGCGTTCGTCGTGTTCGCGGGCACCACGAGCCGTGGCGACGTCTTGACCAGAGGGCGCGACCGGGTGCTCGGCACGATCGGCGGCGTCGCGGCGGGCATGGCACTGGCTTTCGTGGTGGGCGGCGCGGTGGTGCCGTCGCTTGTTCTGCTGCTTACCTGCCTCTTCCTGGCGATCTACCTGCTACGGGTGTCCCCCGGGCTGATGGCGTTCTGGATCACTGCCGTGCTGGCGCTGCTGTACGGGCTGATCGGGCAGTTCAGTGTCGAGACGCTCCTGGTGCGGGTCGAGGAGACGGCCGTCGGCGCGGCGATGGGCATGCTGGCGGGCTTCGTGATCCTGCCCACGGGCACGCGCCAGGCCTTCGGGACGGCGCTCGACGCGATGGTCGCCGCCGTCCACGCCGTGCTGGACGCCTCGGTCAACCGGTTGCTCGGGCGACCTGTCGCGGCCGCGCCGGTCGATCTCGC
>DASWUV010000040.1:0-28788 GCA_036401495.1 Pseudonocardia sp.
GGGGGCGGGCGGGCCCTCGGGGGCGGGCGGGGGCGTGGGAGGGGGTTCGGGCGTGGGGGCGGGCGGCGGCTGGGGGGCGGGCGAGGTCTCGCCGTCGTCCGGGGTGCTCCTGTGGTTGTCGCCGGACCCGGCGCCGGGGTAGTCCTTGTCGGAACCGGCGCCGGGGTAGTCCTTGTCGGAACCGGCGCCCCGGTCGCGCGCAGCCGCACCCGCGCCGGCTGGCACACACCGTGTGGGGTCCGCACACACGTCCTGCGGTGTGTGCGGACCCGCCGCGGTGTGTGTGGGCGTGGGGGGCGCGGCGCGTAGAGCGTCCGCCAGCAGGCTTGTCGCGATCTCGTCGAGCGCGGCCGTGTCCTCGCGCAGCTGTGCAGCGGTGCGGGCGAGCGCCTCGGCCACCCCGCCCGACAGGACGTCTTCGAGCAGCGGCAGTACCTCGTGCCGCAGTCGGACGCGGGTGAACCGGGGGTCGACGTTGTGCGGGTCGTCCCAGACGGGCAGGTCGAGCTCGGCGCACGCCGCCCGCGTGACGCTCCGCCGCACGGCCAGCAGGGGCCGCAGCCACGGCGCGCTCCACCTCCGCATACCTGCGAGCGACCGTGCGCCCGAGCCGCGGCCGAGGCCGAGCAGAACGGTCTCGGCCTGGTCGTCGAGGGTGTGGCCGAGCAGGACCGGGCTGTCGGGGTGGGGCCGGGCGGCCAGCAGAGCGGCGCGGCGGGCGCGGCTTGCGGCGGCCTCGATGCCGCCGGGGCCGCTCACGTCCACAGACTCGGTCTTTGCAGCGATGCCGTGCTCGGCGAGCAGCGCGACGGTGGCCGCGGCGCGCTCGGCGGAGCCGTCCTGAAGACGATGGTCGACGACGAGAGCGCGCACGCCGTCCGCGCCCCGGACCGCCGCGACGGCGAAGGTGAGAGCGAGCGAGTCCGCGCCGCCGGAGCAGCCCACGACCAGCGGCGCCCGCTTGACGGCTGCGGGCAGGGCTTCCAGCGCGCCCCGGACGGCCCGCCGCACCTCCTTGATCGCCGGACCAGGGACATGGGGTGCGCTGGCGCAGCTCATGTCCCGATCTCGGTGATCACGGTCGACGGTCACGGTTACACGGTCGCATGCGCCCGCTCCACCGTCGCGCCCGCGCCGCGCCGGATCCCGGGACTCGCACGTCGGGATGCGCGACTCGTCGCCGTCGGCCCGCCCTCGCCCGCGCCGGTTCCCCCGACTCACCGCGCCAAGGTGCACGACTCACCGCGCCAGGGTGCGCGACTCACCGTGCCGGTTTCCCCGACTCACCGCGCCGACGTGCACGACTCACCGCGCCGAGGTGCGCGACTCACCGTGCTGGTTCCCCCGACTCACCGTGCCGAGGTGCGCGACTCACCGGGCCCAGGTGCACGACTCACCGGGCCCAGGTGCACGACTCGCCTTGTCAGACCAGGTTGTGGACCCGGCGCAGCCACGCGCCCGGGTCGCTCAGCTCCGCGCGCGTCGGGATCGTCTCGGCGCTCTCCCAGACCTTGTTGAACCCGTCCATGCCCACGGCGAGCACCACGTGCTTGGTGAACGCCGAGCCCACCGCGTACTGGCGCACCTTGGCCTCGACGCCCAACAGCGCGCGGAGCAGCCGGTCGACCAGGCCCCCGCCGCGGCGGCGGATCGTGAACCGCGCCCTGATCGTCTCGACGCTGGGCACGACCTCGGGCCCCACCGCATCCATGACGTGGTCGGCGTGCCCCTCCAGCAGCGTGGTCAGCGCCAGGAGCTTGTCCAGCACCGCGCGCTGCTCGGGGCCCTGCAGCAGCTCGATGACGGCCAGCGAATCGCCCTTGGACTCCTTCAGCGTGCGGAAGAGCTCGGGCAGCCGGTCCAGGTTCGGGCGGGTGTCCCCGCTGAGCGACAGGAGCTGGGACACCTCCTCCGCGAAGTAGGACCGCAGCCACGGCACCGCGGTGAACTGCAGCCGGTGGGTCGCCTCGTGCAGCGCCACCCAGAGCCCGAAATCGGCCGAAGGGACATCGAGAGCCTGCTGCGCGGCGTGCACGTTCGGCGCGACGAGCAGCAGCCGCCCCTCGCCGTCGGAGCCACCGAACGGGTCGTACTGGCCGAGCACCCGGCCACCGAGGTAGGCCACGACACCGCCGAGCTGCAGGCCGGCCGTGCGCGCGGTGACCACCCTCGCCGCCTTCCCGACGTCGGGCAGCTGCGCCCCTGACGTCAGCGCCGCCATCCCGTGCAGCGCTGCCGCGGCCCACGCAGGCCGGTCGACGACGTCGGCGGGCAGCAGCGGAAGGCCGTGCCCCAGCCCGGTGACGTCGCGGACGTGTCCCTCGGCGACCGCCGCGTCCGAGCGCAGGCGGGCGACCAGCTCCACGGCTTCGTCACGCGAGACGGCGGGCCCGGCAGGCACGAGGCGCTCCGCGGTGCGCCGGGCGAGCTCCCAGTCGACGGGGAGGCCCGTGGTGGCGGCGGGGCTGTCCTGGGTAAGAGGCACGGACTCCACGCTACGCACCGGCACCGACAAACCGCACGGTCGCGTTCATCCGCACGCCACCTTGACGAGATCGCCCACGGTCAGCGGCAGCCACATCGCGAAAGGCCCGCCGCAAGATCGTCGAGACGGGGCCGCACGCGCGAGGGCAGTGCGCCGTTGGACATGAAGGCGAACACCAGCAGCCGCTGGTCGGCGTCGACGACGACGCCCGCGAGGCTGCTCGCCGTGGTGAGCGTGCCCGTCTTGGCCCGGACGACCCCCCGACCCGACGAGGAGTCCGCTCCCGGCGCGAACCGGTCCTCCAGCGTGCCGTCGCCGCCCGCGACCGGCAGCCCGGTGAGGACCGGCCGCAGGAACTCCGTGTCGTCGGGGCCCTGCATGGGCGCCGCCGCGGCCGCCAGCAGCGCACCCAGCAGCTGGGCGGGCACCTTGTCCTGGCCCGACAGGCCGCTGCCGTCGACCATGGACGCGCCCGTCGTCGGGATCCCCGCCTGCGCCAGCGCGGTCATCGTGGACTCCACGGCTCCTTCGAACGACGGCTCGCCACCGCGCGCGATCGCCGTCTCCCTGGACAGGACCTCGGCCAGCACGTTGTCCGAGGTCTGCAGCAACTGCTCGACGAGGGCGGAGATCGGCGCCGAGATCACCGAGCCGAGCACCTTGCCGTCGGGCGGCGCGATGCCGTCGACCACCGCCTTCGGCCCGAGGCCCAGCAGCTTGGCGAACGCCAGGCCCGCTTGCCGCGCGGGATCGGTGACGCGCGCGCCGTCCTGCTGGGTCGGGTCGACGCGGCCGCCGTCGAGCATGAGCGGCGTGATGGGGGCGATGTTGCCGCCTGCGACGTCCTGCGGATCCCAGCTGGCCTGCAGGGTCGGGCCCCGGTAGCGGCTGGTGTCCACGATGACCTTGGTGGCCTTGCCGCCCGTCGCCGTCTTGACCTCGGCGGCCAGTTCGGTGAGCCGGGCGGGATCGGGGTAGACGCCGAACTTCCCCGGGGGCAGCGCGGTGAGCGTCGGGTCGCCCCCGCCGACGAGGACGACCGACCCGGGGTCAGGGCCCGCCACGACTTTCGTGACCAGGCTGCTCGTCGGGTTGAGCGTGAGCAACGCGGCCGAGGTCGTCAGCAGCTTGGCGGTGGAGCCGGGCACGAGGGGGTTGTCCGGCGTGCGCTGCCACAGGACCTTGTTCGTGGCCGGGTCCACCACGACGCCGGTGAAGCTCCCGGGGAACCTGCCGACGGACGCCCCGAGCGCGGCGGCCAGCCCGGCGTCGGTCGGTAGCGGCGCGGTCGCGGCCAGTGGACCGAGCTTGAGCGACGGCAGCGGCGGCTGGGTCACCGCGGCCGGGGCCGGGCGCAGCGCGGACAGTAACGCGGGCGCGTTCAGCGCGACCACCCCACCGGCGGCCGCGGCGGTCATGAGGACGACCAGGACGGTGACGACTCCCCGGAAGCGACGTCCGGGCAGCCGCAACGTGTGCCCGATCCGGTGACCGAATCCCACCCATGGCCTCCTTGACCCGACGCGGTGTACCAGACTAGAGGCAGGCGCCGGAGCCGGTCGCCCGACCGGTCCCTCGACATTTCCCAGTAGAAGGGACAGACGTGGACTTCGACGTCACCATCGAGATTCCCAAGGGCGGCCGCAACAAGTACGAGGTCGACCACGCCACCGGGCGCATCCGGCTGGACCGGACGCTGTTCACGGCCACCCAGTACCCGGCCGACTACGGGTTCGTCGAGAACAGCCTCGGCGAGGACGGCGACCCGCTCGACGCGCTCGTCCTCGTGCAGGAGCCCACGTTCCCCGGCTGCCTCATCCGGGCGCGGGCGATCGGGATGTTCCGGATGAAGGACGAGAAGGGCGGTGACGACAAGGTCCTCTGCGTGCCGAGCGACGACCCCCGCCAGGAGCACCTGCGCGACATCCACCACCTCCCGGAGTTCGACCGGGCGGAGATCCAGCACTTCTTCGAGATCTACAAGACCCTGGAGCCCGGCAAGAGCGTGGAGGGCGCCACCTGGGTCGGCCGGGCCGACGCCGAGCGGGAGATCAAGGTGTCGTGGCAGCGCGCGAAGGACGCGGCGGCGGAGCACTGAGCACGCCCGCGGCCGGGTCGCCCGCGGCCGAGTCGACGGCAGCGGGGTCGACGGCAGCGGGGTCGACGGCGGCCGGGTCGGCGGCAGCGGGGTCGACGGCAGCGGGGCTGAGGCGGCCCGCGACGTCTTCGATGGAGCTCGTGAGGCGGGCGAGCGTCGCGGCCAGGGCGGTGCGGTCCTCGTCCGACCAGCCCGCGAGGATCTCGGTGAACTTCTCGTTGCGCAGCCGCCGGTTCTCCTCGAACACCCGCAGGCCCTCCGCGGTCGCGCCCAGCAGCGTGGCCCGCCCGTCGACGGGATCGGCGGTGCGCTCCACGAGGCCCAGCTTCACGAGGTGCCCGATCTGCCTGCTGATCGTCGAAGGGTCGGAGTGCACGGCCTCGGCCAGCGCGCCCGCCCGGCGGGGGCCGCCCTTCACCAGGTGGACGAGCAGGAGATAGGTCCCGCGCTCGACCGCGTCGGGATGCTCGGCCTGATACTGCAGGCGACCGCGCTCGACCAGGCGGACGAGGCGGATCAGCTCGGTGGACACCGCGTCGGCGGCGGCCAGCTCCTCCTCGGACGGCACGGTCTCTCCTCGCCGTTCAGCCGGTCGTGCGCTCGAACACGGCAGCCAGCCCCTGGCCGCCGCCGATGCACATCGTCTCCAGGCCGTACCGGACCCCGCGGCGGTCCATCTCGCGGGTGAGGGTGGCCAGGATGCGCCCGCCCGTGGCGCCCACGGGGTGCCCGAGCGAGATGCCCGAGCCGTTGACGTTGACCCGCTCCATGTCGTCGTCGGTGAGCTTCCACTCCCGCGCGCACGCCAGCACCTGCGCGGCGAAGGCCTCGTTCAGCTCGATGAGGTCCATGTCGCCCAACGTGAGGTCGGCGGCGGCGAGGGCTTTTGCGGTGGCGGGCACGGGGCCGATGCCCATCGTCTTGGGCGCCACCCCGCCCACACCCCACGACACCAGCCGGGCCAACGGGCGCAGCCCCAGCTCGGCGGCCCGCTCCGGGTGCGTGACGACACAGAGGGCGGCCCCGTCGTTCTGCCCCGACGCATTGCCCGCGGTGACCGTCGCCTCGGGGTCGGTGCGGCCCATGATCGGGCGCAGACCCGCGAGCACCTCGACGTCCGCGTCGGCGCGGATGTGCTCGTCGGCGTCGACGATCCGGTCGGTCTTGCCCTTGACGGCGACGGGGACGATCTCGTCGGCGAACCGGCCCGCGTCCCGCGCCGCGGCGGCCCGGCGGTGGCTGCGCACCGCGAACTCGTCCTGCTCGGCCCGTGCGATGCCGTAGTCGCGGCGCAGGTTCTCGGCGGTCTCGATCATTCCGCCGGACACGGGGAAGTTGACCCCGCCCGCGGTGACGCGACCGCGGGCCAGCGCGTCGTTCAGCAGGACACCGGGGCCGCCGCGCACCCCCCAGCGCATCGCGGTGGAGTAGAACGGCGCGCCGGACATGGACTCGGCGCCGCCCGCCAGCACTACGTCCGACACTCCCGAGCCGACCTGCATGGCCGCGTACAGCACCGCCTGCAGCCCCGAGCCGCAGCGCCGGTCGATCTGCAGCCCGGTGGCCGTTGTCGGCAGGCCCGCGTCGAGCGCGGCGACGCGGCCGATCGCGGGCGCTTCCATCGTCGGGTAGCAGTGGCCTAGCAGGACGTCGTCGACGACGCCCGGCTCGATGCCGGTGCGCTCGATCAGCGCCCGGATGACGGTGGCGGCCAGCTCGTGGGCGGGCACGTCGCGCAGCGCGCCGCCAAAGCCCCCGACGGGGGTGCGCAGGGGTTCGCAGATGACGGCGTCGCGCATCAGAGGTACTGCCTCGTGAGCCACTCCGCGACGAGCGCGGGCCGTTGCGAGCCCTCGATCTCGACGACGACCTTGTTGACGACCTGCACGGCACCGCCGCCCGCGTCGCTGACGTCCATGAGCTCGATGGTGCCCCGCACCTTGCTCCCGACGGGCACGGGTGAGGTGAACCGCACTTTGTTGAGCCCGTAGTTGACGCCCATCTTGACGTTCTCGATCTTGTAGACCTGCCCGATCAGCACCGGCAGGAGCGCCAGCGTGAGGAAGCCGTGCGCGATCGTCGTGCCGAAGGGGCCTGCCGCGGCCCGCTCGTGGTCGACGTGGATCCACTGGTGGTCGCCGGTGGCGTCGGCGAACAAGTCCACCTGCGACTGGTCGATCGTCATCCAGTCGCTGGAGCCCACCTCGGTGCCGACCGCGTCGCGCAGTTCGTCCACCCCGTTGAAGACGCGCATGAGCCACTCCTCGTCGTCGGTCCAGCCTGCTTAGTGGATTCCCCAGCTCGCCGTCCAGGTCTCGCCGGGTGCGAGGGTGATCAGGCCGTTGCCGGAGTTCAGCGCGTCCGGCGGGCAGGTCATCGGCTCGACGGCCACGGCGCGCCCGCGGCCGACCAGGTCCGGCGGGGTGAACACCTGCGCGTAGCCGAACACCGGGTCGGCCCACAGCTCGGTCGTGCCGTCCGGGGCGGCGAGCCGGTGGCGCACGAGCGTGTCGCCCTCGGCGGGTGCGATGCCGCCGAACGCGTGGTCCAGCTGCAGCTCCTTCACGGGGCGCCCGCCGCGCAGGTCCAGCTCGGCGGAGACGGGCGTGGCCGGGCCCGTCGGCAGGCCGCCGTCCAGCGGAATCACCGTGGCGGTGGCGACGGTGAGCACGCAGTCGTCGGTCGAGGTGTCGCCCGCGCGCAGGTAGGGATGCGCGCCGACGCCGAACGGCACGGGCGCGGGGCCGACGTTCTGCACGGTGTGGGTGACGGTCAGTCCCGCATCGTCGTCGACGGCGTAGCGGATCGACGTCGCGAGGGGCACCGGCCAACCGGGCTGTTGGGTGACGACGGCGTGCAGCGCGATCGCGTCGGCGGTGTGCTCGCCGACCCGGTAGACGACGTGGCGCAGCAGTCCGTGGATGGCGTTGCCTTCCGCGGGCTCGGTCAGCGCGAGCTGCTGGTCGGCGCCGTTCCAGCGCCATCGGCCGTGGGCGGTGCGGTTGGGCCACGGCACCAACACGTTGCCCATGCCGCGCGGCGGCCGGACGTCGGCGTCGAAGGTCTCGACGAGGTGGCGGTCACCGCGGGTGAGCGCCCGCAGGCCCGCGCCGACCTCCGTGACGATGGCGTGGACGTCGCCGGACGCGATCTCGAACTGCTCGCCGGTGGGAAGCACGAGCCGAGCCTAGGGCCCGTGCGCGGAAAACGTCGCCAGAGCAACGTTTTCCGCGCACGGCTCGTGTGACTGTCCTCGCCGCGTTGCTCTGCGTCCATCTCCTGCGCTTACCGTGAAGGGGTGGCTTCCTCCCGACGACTCTGCGCCCTGATCACCAACGACGACGGCATCGACTCCCCCGGGCTGCACGCGCTCGCCGCCATGGCCCGCGACGCCGGGTTCGACGTCGTCGTGGCCGCCCCCCACGAGGACGCAAGCGGAGTCGGCGCCTCGGTCAAGGCCATCCGGACCGGCAGCGGGGTCCGCCTGCACCGGCGGGAGATCGCGAGCCTGCCCGGCGTCGAGGCGTACGCGGTGGAGGGCCACCCGGCGTTCATCGTGCACGCGTCCGGCCGGGGCTGGCTGGACCCGGAGCCCGACATCGTGCTCTCCGGCGTGAACTACGGGGCCAACGTCGGGCGCGCTGTCGTGCACTCGGGCACGGTCGGCGCTGCCCTCACCGCGAGCCTGCACGGCTGGCGGGCGCTGGCCGTCTCCCTCGACTCCGGCTCGGAGATTCCCGAGCACCCGCACTGGGAGGCCGTTGCGGAGGTGCTGCCGCGGGTGCTGGACATGCTGCTCGCCTGCGACGACGGCACCGTCTTCTCGCTGAACGTGCCCGACCGCCCCGTGGCCGAGCTCGGCGAGCTGCGGGAGGCCCGGCTGTCGGAGTTCGGCATGGCGACGATCAACGTCACCCACCACGACGACGAGGAGGCCGCCGTCCTGCGCGCCACCGCGGAGGCGCTCTCCCACACCCCCGACCCGGAGTCCGACATCGCGCTGCTGGCGGCGGGCCACCCGACGATCACGCGGCTCACCTCGGTGGCCGACCGGCCCGGCGTGCTCGACGCGGCGAGCGCGCGGGTCTGAGCAGGCGGCGCGGGACGGGGTGCGCACTCAGCGCCGTGGTGCTTGCTCCATCGCCAGCCGCAGGAGCGCATCCCGGCGGCCATTGAGCACGTCGGCATGGAGATCCGGTCGGCCCTGATCGCGAAACGCGTCAACGAACCGTGCCAGGTCCGTGGGTGTGTTGACGGCCGCCAGTAGGTCCCAGTAGGCGATGTCGGAGCTGGTCGGCGGGGTGGCGCCCGCCGTCGATCGGATCTCGAGCCAGCCCTCCAACACCGGCTGGGCGGCCTCGACGCCGTACATCAACGCGGCGTCGAGGCGCATCGCCCCGACGTCGATCCCGGCCGATCCCACGCCCGCCATGTCCCAGTCGACGATCCCGCTGATCCGCTCCTCGTGCCACAGCAGGTTGCCGTGCCACATGTCACCGTGGACGAAGACGGTCGCGCCCGACGGCGGCGGTGTCGTCCTGATCAGGTCGGCTGCGGTGTCCAGCAAGGGCGTCGAGGACATTGCCGTCCGTCGACGGTCGTCGGCAAAGTCGCTTGCCGAGATCGGCCGTGTGCGCAGCGGCAACCAGGCCGATGGACGGAGCGCGACCGCGTGGAGCGCTGCGAGTCCCGCCCCGGCCGCGCGTAGCCGTCGGGTGGAGGCAAAGCGGGGTACGCGGCTGGCCCCACGGACCAGCGACTCCAGTAGCGCAGGACTCCCCGCGGCCGTGCCGGTGCCGTCGTAGGCGATCAGCCGGGGTGCCGGTAGGCCGTGTGCTGCGGCGACGGCCAGTGCGGCGACCTCCGTCTGGACGGCGTGCGGCGTGTCTGACGCGGTGATCTTGAGCACGACCGGGTCTGCGGCGTCGTTCCTGCGCAACAGCCATGGGCTCGCGCCCTGTCGAAGTCCGCGCTCGACGAGGACCTCCGTCCCGAGCTGGCGGCGCACCCAGGCGAGCAGCACCTCCGAGGGCGGCTCCATCCCGCGCTCCCGGCCGATCGCGTCCGTGCGCGGGACGCTAGTGCACGTCAAGGCCCGTGAGCTCCTCCTCCAGCCGGTCGGCCACGCCCACGACCAGGCGGAAGGGGCGCTCAAAGCCGTCGAGCGCGGTGTCGCCCAGCGGGATCGAGTGCCGGAACAGGACCAGGCCGTCCTCCGACACCACGCCGCCGGTCACGGGCTCGGCCGCGCGCTCGAGGAGCCGGACGAGGTCGAGCTGGTCCACGCGCCCGACCGCCGACCTGATCTGCGCCCACGGGTGCCCGTCCTCGCCGGTGACCAGCCGGACCGCCACCCGCTGGTGGCGCTCACCGGTGGTCGGCAGGTCGAACCACAGCTCCCCCTCGGCCTGCCGCATGATCTCGTAGCGCACCCGGACGTAGGAGACGAGCTCATCCCAGCTGGCCACGGCGGCATCCCCTTGATCGTCGGCCCGCCCTGATCGTCGGGCCGGTGGGGCGGACCCTATCGCTCGCCGTGGCGGCACGAGACGCACGCCAGAGGGCCGAGCACCCCGTCGGGCACACGTCGGGGCGATCATCGACTGTCAGAGGCCGAGCTGGCGCGCGATGAGCATGCGCTGCACCTCGCTGGTGCCCTCACCGATCTCCAGGATCTTCGCGTCGCGGTAGAAGCGGCCGACCGCGTACTCGTTCATGAAGCCGTAGCCGCCGAAGACCTGGGTGGCCGCGCGGGCGTTGTCCATCGCCGCGTTGGACGCCACGAGCTTCGCGATCGCGGCCTCCTTCTTGAACGGCTCGCCGCGCAACATCTTGGCCGCCGCGGCGTAGTAGGCCAGCCGGGCGGTGTGCGCGCGGACCTCCATGTCGGCGATCATGAACTGGATCGACTGGTAGGACCCGATCGAATGGCCGAAGGCCTGACGGTCGTGGGCGTAGCGCACCGACTCGTCGACGCAGCCCTGGGCGAGCCCGGTGGCCAGTGCCGCGATCGCGACGCGGCCTTCGTCGAGGATCGAGAGGAACTGCGCGTAGCCCCGGCCGCGCTCGCCGACGAGGTTGGCCGCGGGGACGCGCACGTCGTCGAAGAACAGCTCGCGGGTGTCGGAGGCGCTCCAGCCGACCTTCGAGTACTTCCGCGACACCCGGAATCCCGGGGTGCCCGCGGGGACCATGATCGCCGAGATCTCGCGGTGGCCGTCGGCGGAGCGGTCGCCGGTGATCGCGGTGATCGTGACGACCGAGGTGATGTCCGTGCCGGAGTTCGTGATGAACGCCTTGGAGCCGTTGATCACCCATTCGTCGCCGTCGAGCCGGGCGGTGGTGCGGGTGGCGCCTGCGTCGGAGCCACCGCCTGCCTCGGTGAGCCCGAACGCGCCGAGCCGTTCGCCCGTGGCCAGCGCAGGCAGCCACTCGCGCTTCTGCTCGTCGGTGCCGAACCGGTAGATCGGCATCTCGCCGAGCGACACGCCCGCCTCCAGCGTGATCGCGACGGAGGAGTCGACGCGCGCGAGCTCCTCCAACGCGAGGCACAGTGCGAAGTAGTCGCCGCCCATGCCGCCGTACTCCTCCGCGATGGGCAGGCCGAACAGACCCATCGCGCCCATCTTCTTGACGATCGCGTACGGGAACTCGCCGCGTTCGTAGAGCTCGCCGATGACGGGCGCGACCTCCTTGCGCGCGAACTCCTCGACGGTGGCGCGCAGCGCCTCCTGCTCCTCGGAAAGGGTCAGGTCCATCAGTTCGCTCCGTTCTCGGTCTCGACGGTCAGGAGCACCGCGTCCTTGGCGACGGTCGCGCCCGCTCGGGCGGTCACGTCGCGCACCACGCCCGCGACGGGCGCGGTGAGCACGTGTTCCATCTTCATGGCCTCGACGACGACCAGGCGGTCGCCCGCGGCCACGGACTGGCCTTCGGCGACCTCGACCACGGTCACCGTGCCGGGCATCGGCGAGCGCACCGGCCCGCCCGCGCCCGTCACGGCTTCGGCGGCGGCATCGACGGGGCCCTGCTCCCGGACGGCCCAGGCGTGGCCGTCGCGCCCCAGCCAGAGTGTGTCCCCGGCCTTGGCGACGGTGTAGGCGCGGGTCAGGCCGTCGAGCGCGACGACGAGCCGGTCGCCGTCGAGGTGGCCGCGCGCGCGTACGGCGCCTGCGACCCCGCTGACCTCGACGACCGCCCCCGCGGCCCGGCCACGGGCCCTGACCTCGACGGCGTCGCGGCCCGACACGGCCATCCGCCACGTCGTCCACGCGGGCGCGCCGACCCGCCAGCCGCCGGGCACGTCGAACGGGTCGACGACGCCGCCGGTGGGCTCCAGCTCGGCCAGGGCGTGGACGGCGGCGGCGGGGAGCACGTCGGCCGGGACGTCGGCCGCGACGAGCGCGGCCAGACGGCGGCCGATCAGCCCGGTATCCAGGCGTCCGGCCCGGACGTCGGGGTCGGCGAGCAGCGCCCGCAGGAAGCCGATGTTGGTGTCGACGCCGAGCAGGACGGTGTCGCGCAGCGCAGCGTCGAGGGCGCGCACCGCCTGCTCGCGGTCGGGCGCCCAGACGATCACCTTGGCGAGCATCGGGTCGTAGTCGCTGCCCACCGTGTCGCCTTCGGCGATGCCCGCGTCGACCCGTACGCCCTCGGGCAGCCGGAGCGCGTGGACCCGTCCGCCCGTCGGCAGGAAGCCCGCCGCGGGGTCCTCCGCGTAGATCCGCGCCTCGATCGCATGGCCGATGCGCTCCAGCACGGGCCACGGCTTCCGCTCGCCCGCGGCGACCCGCAGCTGCATCTCGACGAGGTCGACCGCGTAGATCTGCTCGGTGACCGGGTGTTCCACCTGCAGCCGCGTGTTCATCTCCATGAAGAAGAACTCGTCAGGATGGTCGGCGCCGACGATGAACTCGACCGTCCCGGCGCCGGTGTAGCCGACCGCGCGCGCCGCCTCAACTGCCGCGGCGCCCATCGCCTCCCGCTGCTCGACGCTCAGCAGCGGCGACGGCGCTTCCTCGATGATCTTCTGATGGCGGCGCTGCAGGGAGCACTCGCGCTCGCCGAGGTGGAGCACGTTGCCGTGCGCGTCGGCCATGACCTGGATCTCGATGTGCCGCGGGTTCGTCACCAGCCGCTCGACGAGGAGCGTCGCGTCGCCGAAGGAGCCCCGCGCTTCCCGCCGGGCCGAGGCGATGGCGTCGGCGAGGTCCGCGGCGCGGTGCACCTCGCGCATGCCTTTGCCCCCGCCGCCCGCGCTCGGCTTGAGCAGGACGGGGTAGCCGACCTGTTCGACGGCGAGGGCGAGCGCGGCGTCGTCGAGGCCTGCGCCGTCCCATCCGCGATCGTCACAGCCCGGGACCACGGGCACGCCCGCTTTGGCGACGGTCTGCTTCGCGCGGATCTTGTCGCCCATCGCCTCGATCGCCGACGACGGCGGCCCGACGAACACGATCCCGGCGTCCTCGCAGGCGGCCGCGAACGCGGTGTTCTCGGCGAGGAAGCCGTAGCCCGGATGGATCGCCTGCGCGCCGGTGGCGTGCGCGGCGTCGAGCACGGCGGCGATCGAGAGGTAGCTCTGCGCGGCGGCCGCCGGTCCGATCCGCACGGCCAGGTCGGCCGCGCGGACGTGCGGCGCAGCGGCGTCGACGTCCGAGTAGACGGCGACCGCCCGGATGCCCATCCGGTGCAGGGTGCGGATGACCCGGCAGGCGATCTCGCCGCGGTTGGCGACGAGCACGGTGTCGAACATGGCGCTCCCCCTCACATCCGGAAGACGCCGAAGGCCGGGTCGCCCAGCGGGGCGTTGGCCGCGGCGGACAAGGCCAGGCCCAGGACGGTGCGGGTGTCCTTGGGGTCGATCACGCCGTCGTCCCACAACCGGGCGGTGGAGTAGTAGGGGTGGCCCTGCCGCTCGTACTGCGCCCGGATCGCCGCGCCGGTCTCCCCACCCGCACCGGCGCCGACGCTGCCGAGCACCATCGCCGCCTGTTCGCCGCCCATCACCGAGATCCGGGCGTTGGGCCACATGAACAGGAACCGCGGCGAGTACGCCCGCCCGCACATCGAGTAGTTCCCCGCGCCGAACGATCCGCCGATGATCACCGTGAACTTCGGGACCCTGGTGGAGGCCACCGCCGTCACCATCTTGGCCCCGTTCTTGGCGATCCCGCCCGCCTCGTACTCCCTGCCGACCATGAACCCGGAGATGTTCTGTAGGAACACCAGCGGGATGCCGCGCTGGTCGCACAGCTCGATGAAGTGCGCGCCTTTGAGCGCCGACTCGGAGAACAGGATCCCGTTGTTCGCGACGATCCCGACCGGGTGGCCGTGGATGTGGGCGAACGCGGTGACGAGCGTGGTGCCGTACTCGGCCTTGAACTCGTGCAGGCGCGAGCCGTCGACGATCCGGGTGAGCACCTCGCGCACGTCGTAGGGGGTGCGCGAGTCCACCGGCACGACGTCGTAGAGCTCGTCGGGATCGGCGAGCGGCTCCTCGGTCGGGCGGACCTCCCACGGGCGGGGCGCGCGCGGGCCCAGCGTCGCCACGATGTCCCGGACGATGTGCAGGGCGTGCGCGTCGTCCTCGGCCAGGTGGTCGGTGACGCCCGAGATCCGCGAGTGCAGGTCGCCGCCGCCCAGCTCCTCGGCGGTGACGATCTCCCCGGTGGCCGCCTTCACCAGCGGCGGGCCGCCGAGGAAGATCGTGCCCTGGTTGCGCACGATCACCGCCTCGTCGCTCATCGCGGGCACGTACGCGCCGCCCGCGGTGCAGGAGCCCAGCACCGCGGCGATCTGCGGGATGCGCAGCCCCGACATCGTGGCCTGGTTGTAGAAGATGCGCCCGAAGTGCTCGCGGTCGGGGAACACGTCGTCCTGGGCCGGGAGGTAGGCGCCGCCGGAGTCGACGAGGTAGATGCACGGCAACCGGTTGTGCAGCGCCACCTCCTGCGCGCGCAGGTGCTTCTTCACGGTCATCGGGTAGTAGGTGCCACCCTTGACGGTCGCGTCGTTGGCGACGACCACGCACTCCCGCCCGGCCACCCGGCCGACGCCGGTGATCAATCCGGCGCCCGGGGCGTCGCCGCCGTAGAGGTCGTGCGCGGCCAGCGGGGACAGCTCGAGGAACGGCGAGGACGGGTCGACGAGGCGGTCGACGCGCTCGCGGGGCAGCAGCTTGCCGCGCTCGACGTGGCGGGTCCGCGCCCGCTCCGAGCCGCCGAGCGCCGCGGCGGCGAGCTTGTCGCGCAGGTCGTCGACCAGGGCGCGGTGCGCGGTGGCGCTGGTCGCAGGCGGGGCGGCGGTGACCATGCGGGCGATGTTAATGACTATTAACGTGGCACACAAGCGGCCGCCGCGGGAGGTGCAGGCACCCGTCCCGGCGGCGGATAGCGTGGTGGCGTGCGGGTGCTGCTGGTCGAGGACGAGGTGCCGCTGGCGGAGATGGTCCGGCGCGGGCTGGTCGCGGACGGGCATTCGGTGCAGGTCGTCCACGACGGCGTCAAGGGGCTGCAGGTCGCGTCCGTGGGCAGGCACGACGTGGTCGTGCTCGACATCATGCTGCCCGGGCTGTCGGGCTACCGGATCCTGGAGCGGCTGCGCGCCGCGCAGGTCTGGACCCCGGTCCTCATGCTCACGGCCAAGGACGGGGAGTACGACGAGGCCGACGCGTTCGATCTCGGGGCCGACGACTACCTCGTCAAGCCGTTCTCCTTCGTGGTGCTGCTGGCCAGGCTGCGCGCGTTGGTGCGGCGGGCCGGGGATGCCACGCCCGCGGTGCTGACGGTCGGCACCCTGACCCTCGACCCGGCGCGCCACCGGGTGCAGCGCGACGGCAGCGAGATCACCCTGACCCCCCGCGAGTTCGGCGTGTTGGAGCACCTGATGCGCCACGCGGGCGAGGTCGTGACGAAGACCGACATCCTCCGCGCGGTGTGGGACGCGCACTACGAGGGCGAGGTGAACGTCGTCGAGGTCTACGTCGGCTACCTCCGCCGCAAGATCGACGCGCCGTTCGGCGTCCGCACCATCGAGACGCTGCGCGGCGTCGGCTACCGGATGGCCGAGCCGGGCTGACCCCCGCGCCGCACGTCGGCCGCGACTGGCAGGCGTCCCCCGCCCTGGGGCGACACCCAGTCCGCGAACGGGTCCTCCTCCTCGACGGACGCGGCCGTCCACGACGGGCGGTCGGCCGCCTCGGGTGCGCGCGGCGGGGCGGTGCCCGCCTCGATGGCGGGGTCGCCGTCCTCGTCCTCGACGGGCAGTTCCGCGGCGGGCAGCCGCACCCGGAACAGCGCTCCGCCGTCGGGGTTCGGCTCGACCCGCACCTGGCCGCCGTGGGCCGCCACGACCTCCGCCACGATCGCCAGCCCCAGCCCCGACCCACCGTCGGCCCTGGCCCTGGCGTCATCGAGGCGGACGAAGCGCTCGAACACCCGCCGCCGGTCCGCCGCGGGCACGCCCGGCCCGTCGTCGGCGACGTCGAGGGCCGCGAGCGCGCCGTCGCGGCTCAGCGTGATCAGCACGTGCGAGCGGGCGTGCCGGTGCGCGTTGTCCACGAGGTTGCGCAGCACGCGGATGAGCTGGCCGCGGTCGCCGATCACCCGCACGTGCTCCGCTTTGACCTCGACGCGGACGACGCCGTCGGAGGGCCGGGTGCGTTCGCTCTGCACGATCTCGTCGAGATCCACTTCTTCGCGCCGCGGCTGGATGCCGCGCTCGTCGGCGCGGGCGAGCAGCAACAGGTCGTCCACCAGCCGTCCGAGGCGCTCGGTCTCCCCGCGCAGCGCCGTCACGGTGGCGAGGTCGCCGCTGCCGTCCTGCAGCAGTTCGAGGCCCGCGCCGATCGTGGAGAGCGGGCTGCGCAGCTCGTGGCTGGCGTCGGCGACGAATCGGCGCTGCACGTCCTGCGCGCGCTCCAGCCTGCCGATCATCGCGTTCATGGTGTCGGCGAGACGGCCGACCTCGTCGCGGGCCGCGGGCACCGGCACGCGCTGGGCGAGGTCCTTCTCGGTCATCGACGCCACCTGCGTGCGGATCGCCTCGACCGGCCGCAGGGCGCGCCCGGCGAACACGTAGGTGGCGGCTCCGACGACGACGATGAGGAGCGGCACGCCGAACAGGAGGTAGTACAGGACGGTGTTCTGTGCAGCATCGACCGCGGCCAGTGGCGTCGCGTAGAACACCACGAAGTGCATCGCGTCGCCCGCGGTCGTGAAGCCGCCGACCGCCACGAGGACGGCGTGCATCGGCGCGCCGTCGGCGAGCTCGACCGAGGCGGACGGCACCACCGCCGCCTTGCCGACGTCGGGCCGCAGCGTGGTCATCGGAAAGGCGGGTGCCCTGTCCGACCCGGCCTGCATCGCCCAGCCGCCGCCCTTCTGGTCGTCGGAGTAGTCGACCATGATCTGGCCCACCGCGGGGTCGCCCGAGCCGATGAGCGTGTCCAGCGCCTCGACGGCGTTCTCCTTCGGCGTGAACTCGTCGTCGACGCGCTTGCCGTAGTTGCCGTGCATCCGGGTCGCGACGGCCTGCGCCTGCTGCAGCGCGTCCTGCTCGACCGACCGGCTCAGTGAGTGGCCGACCAGCAGGATCAGCGCTGCACCGGCGATCACCAGCGCGACCGCGACCACCGTGGCGGCCGACAGCGCGGACGCCACGCGCACCCCGATCCGCGCGCGCAGCCACCGCGGAGCCAGTGCCATGCGGGGCAGCGTAGCGAGGCGGCTCTGTGCCGCCGCTGTGATCGGGGAACACGCTGCAGTGACCGCCTACGATGACCGGATGGCGACGGCAGCGGTCCAGCCCGGCATCGGGCGGCGCGCGCAGATCCTCGTCGTCGCCGCGCAGCTGTTCGCCAAGCACGGCTTCCACGGGGTGACGATCGCCGACCTCGGCGCGGCGGTCGGGGTCAGCGGGCCCGCGCTGTACCGGCATTTTCCCAGCAAGGAGGCGCTGCTCGCGGAGATGCTGATCGGGATCAGCGAGCACCTGCTGGCGGGCGGGCGGGAGCGTGCGGCGGCGGGCGACCCGCGCGAGGTGCTGACGGCGCTCGTCGAGTTCCAGGCCGACTTCGCGCTCCGCGAGCCCGAGCTGATCGTCGTGCAGGACAGGGACCTGGCCAACCTCCCGGCCGCGGCGCGCCGCGAGGTGCGCCAGCTGCAGCGCCGCTACGTCGAGATCTGGGTCGACGCCGTGCGCAGGCTGCGCCCCGACCTCTCCGAGGAGGCGGCGCGGGTCGCGGCCCACGGCACGTTCGGCCTGCTCAACTCGACGCCGCACACCGGCCGCGGCCCCGAGGCGGTCACCCTGCTGCGGCACATGGCGATCTCCGCCCTGCTGGCGCTCCCGCAGTCGAGCTGAGGGTGCGACGATAGGGGCGATCCGTCGTTCCCATCGCTGCGAGCGGCCTTGGGCGACGAGGAGCCTCCGTTGACCGTTCCCGACTCACTCTCCGAACACGGCCACGACGCGCTGCGGGCCGACATCCGGCGGCTGTCCACGCTGCTGGGCCAAACGATCGCCCAGCACGGCGGCCCGCCGCTGCTGGAGCTGGTCGAACAGGTGCGCCGCGTGTCGCGCTCCTCGATCGAGACCGGCGACGACACGGCGATCACGGCCGTCCTCTCCGGGCTCGACGCGGGCACCGCCGTGTGGCTGGCCAGGGCGTTCTCCCAGTTCTTCCAGCTGGCCAACATCGCCGAGCAGCGCCACCGCGCCGCCGAGCTGGCCGGGCGCGCGCCGTTGCACGCCGTGCTGCAACGCCTGCGCGACGCCGATCCCGACGAGGTGAACGCCGTCCTCGCCCGGTTGGAGCTGCGGCCGGTGTTCACGGCGCACCCGACGGAGTCGTCGCGGCAGTCGGTGTTGGCCATCTTGCGGCGGGTGGCCGTCGCCTTGGCCGTCGGCCTCCCCGACGACCGGCTCGGTGCCCTCGTCGACCAGCTCTGGCAGACCGACGAGCTGCGCCCCGACAAGCCCACGGTCGCCGACGAGGCGCGCGCGATGGGCTGGTACATGGAGCAGCTCGGCCGCGGCGCGGTGCCCGACCTGCTCGGCGAGCTCGACCGCGAGGTGCGCGCCGCGGGCTTCACCCTCCCCGAGGACGCGCGCCCGCTCGTGCTCGGCTGCTGGGTCGGCGGCGACCGCGACGGCAACCCGAACGTCACGCCTGCCGTCACCCGCGAGGTGCTCGAGCTCTACACCGACCGCGCGCTACGCATCCACGAGAGCCTGCTGGAGGAGCTGCTCTCGGAGCTGTCGATCTCGACGCGCGTCGTCGGCGTCTCCGAGGAGCTGCGCAGCTCGCTCGCCCACGACCGCAGGCTGCTGCCGCAGGTCTATGAGCGGTTCAGCAGGCTCAACGCCCACGAGCCCTACCGGCTCAAACTCTCCTTCATCCAGGCGCGGATGGCGAACACCCGTACGCGGATCGCCACCGCCGCAGCCCACCGTCCCGGGCACGACTACCTGGGGCCCGCCGGGTACGTCGAGGACCTGCTGGTTCTCGACCGGTCACTGCGGGCCCACCTCGGCGGCCGGATCGCCGACGGCACGCTCGCCCGCGCGCTGCGCACCGCCCGCGCGCTGGGCCTGCACTTGGCCGAGCTGGACATCCGCGAGCACAGCGGGCGCCACCACGCCGCGCTGGCCGCCGTCTACGACGCGCTCGGCGAGCTCGACAAGCCCTACGAGGAGCTGACCAGGGCCGAGCGGACCGCGCTGCTGGCCGAGGAGCTTTCCGGCGGGCGCCCGCTGATCCGGCGCCACTACGGCCTGCCCGAGGGCGCGCGCGACGTGCTGGCCACGTTCGACCTGCTCCACGACGTGCAGCACCAGTTCGGCCGCGAGGTGGCCCAGACCTACATCGTGTCGATGTGCCAGGGCGTCGACGACCTGCTCGCCGTCGCCGTGCTCGCGCGCGAGGCGTTCCTGGTGGAGCTGAACATCAACCCGCGAAGCTCGGTCGATCTGGTGCCGTTGTTCGAGACCGTCGAAGAGCTGTCGCAGGCCGGGGCGCTGCTGGACGAGCTGCTGTCCGTCCCCGCGTACCGGCAGCAGGTGCGCAACCGCGGCGACCTGCAGGAGGTCATGCTCGGCTACTCCGACTCCAACAAGCTCGCGGGCATCACGACGTCGCAGTGGGAGATCCACCGCGCTCAGCGGCAGCTGCGCGACGTCGGGGCGAAGCACGGGGTCTCGCTGCGGCTGTTCCACGGCCGCGGCGGCACGGTGGGCCGGGGCGGCGGCCCCGCGGCGGAGGCCGTGATGTCGGCGCCGTCCGGCACGGTCGACGCCACGATGAAGCTCACCGAGCAGGGCGAGGTCGTCTCCGACAAGTACTCCCTGCCCGCGCTCGCCCACGACAACCTGGAGATCCTGCTCGCGGCGGTGCTGGAGGCGTCGCTCCTGCACCAGTCGTCGCGCTGGGACGGGGCCACGCTGGACCGCTGGGACGCCACGATGAACATCGTCAGCGAGGCGGCGCGCACGGCGTACCGGGAGCTGGTCGGACACCCGGGGCTGCCGCAGTTCTTCTCCACGGCCACGCCCGTCGACGAGCTGGGCGAGCTGAACGTGGGCTCCCGGCCGTCGCGACGGCCCGGCAAGGGCGCGCCGACGCTCGACGACCTGCGCGCCATCCCTTGGGTGTTCGGCTGGACGCAGACGCGGATGGTCGTGCCGGGCTGGTTCGGGCTGGGCAGCGGCCTGCGCGCGGCGCGGGAGGCGGGCCTTTCCGAGCAGCTCGACGAGATGCGCGAGTGGGCGTTCTTCACCAACCTGCTCGGCAACGTCGAGATGACGCTGGCCAAGACCGACCTGCGGATCGCGGGCCACTACGTCTCCGAGCTGGTCGATCCGGTGCTGCACCCGCTGTTCGACATGATCGTCGCCGAGTACGCGCTGACGCAGGCGGAGGTGCTGCGGCTGACCGGGTCCGAGCGGCTGCTGGACCACCACCCGGTGCTGCGCACCACGCTCTCCGTGCGCAACGCCTACCTGGAGCCGCTGCACCACCTGCAGGTCGCGTTGTTGGCCCAGAAGCGCAACGGCGGCGGGGACCCCGACCTCCACAGAGCCCTGCTGCTGACGATCAACGGGATAGCGGCGGGGCTGCGCAACACCGGCTGACGGTGAGTCGTGCGTTGGAGCACGCGGAGTCCGGTAATCGAGCAGGGTGAGTCGTGCGTTCGAGCACGGCGAGTCCGGTAATCGAGCAGGGTGAGTCGTGCGTTCGAGCACGGCAAGTCGGTCATTTCGGCACGGCGAATAGTTCGGTTGGATTTGTGGCGATCTTCCCCGCCTCTCGGTCCACCTCGCAGAAGTCGGGCCGTCGGCGAGGACTCACGAACTTCTGCGGAGTGGGCTTGGATGGGGTCGTGGACGCGCTCGATCTGAACTCCGACCTCGGTGAGTCGTTCGGCCGGTGGGTGCTCGGCGACGACGCGGCGATGCTCGACCTGGTCACCTCGGCCAACGTCGCCTGCGGGTTCCACGCCGGCGACCCTTCGACGCTGCGCCGCAGCTGTGCGGGGGCGGCGGAGCGCGGCGTCGTCGTCGGGGCGCAGGTGAGCTACCGCGACCTCGCCGGGTTCGGGCGCCGGTTCATCGACATGGATCTCGGCGAGCTGGCCGACGACGTCCTCTACCAGATCGGCGCGCTCGACGGCATGTGCCGGGCCGCAGGCACGCGGGTGCGCTACGTCAAGCCCCATGGCGCGCTCTACAACACCGCCGTCCACCACGAGGGGCAGGCGCAGGCGGTCGTCGACGCCGTGCGGGCGTACGACGCGACGCTGCCGGTGCTGGGGCTGCCCGGCTCGAGGCTGCTCGCCGCGGCCGAGGCGGCGGGGCTGCGCGCGGTGCCGGAGTTCTTCGTCGACCGCGGCTACACCCCGGAGGGCGCGCTGGTCCCGCGTGCGCAGCCGGGAGCGCTGCTGCACGATCCGGCGGAGGTGACGGCGCGGGTGGTGCGGATGGTCGCGGACGGGGTCGTGACGGCGGTCGACGGCGCCGACGTGCGGGTCCATGCCGAGTCGGCGTGTGTGCACGGCGACTCGCCCGGCGCGGTGGCGATGGCGGCCGCGGTGCGTGCGGGTCTGCGTGACACGGGAGTGCAGCTGCATGCCTTCGTCTGACGAGACCGGTGCGGGCGCCCAAGGCGGATCGGGCGCGTGCCCGGAAGGAGTGGGCGCCGCGGCCGCAGGCAACGGGGTCGGGCCTGCCCGGCAGGTGTTGCCGATGGGCGACGCCGCGCTGCTGGTGGAGGTCGCCGACCTCGACGCGGTGCTGGCGTTGGCCGCCGCGGTCCGCGGCGCGGACTGGCCGTGCGTGGCCGACGTGGTGCCGGGGGCGCGGACGGTGCTGGTCGTGGTCGCGCCCGGCACCGACCTCGCCGCGCTCCGCGCGCGCGTCCGCGCCCTCGACGTCGATCCTGTCGCCGCGCAGGACGGGCCGGTCGTCGAGATCCCCGTGGTCTACGAAGGGCCAGACCTCGCGGAGGTCGCGGAGCTGACGGGCCTCGGCGTCGACGAGCTGGTGGCGGCCCACACCGGCACGCCGTGGCAGGTCGGGTTCGGCGGGTTCGCGCCCGGGTTCGCGTACCTGAGCGGCGGCGACCCGCGGCTGCGCGTGGCGCGCCGTGCCGAGCCGCGCACGAGCGTGCCCGCGGGCTCGGTCGGGCTGGCGGGGGAGTTCAGCGGGGTCTACCCGCGCAGCTCGCCGGGCGGGTGGCAGTTGATCGGCCGGACCGACGCGGTGCTCTGGGACCCGGCCCGCACGCCCCCGGCCCTGCTGTCCGCGGGCGCGCAGGTGCGTTTCGTCGCGCGCGGGGAAGGCGACGGCGGAGCCGACGCCGCCTCCTCGTCCGCCGACCCGGCCCGAACCCCGCTGCGCCCCGGCGTCGCGAACCCCCGGGCGCTCGAAGTTCTCCGGGTCGGCCCGCTCGCGCTCCTGCAGGACCTCGGCCGTCCCGGCCACGCCGCGGTCGGGGTGCCGCGTTCGGGGGCCGCCGACCGCGCGGCGCTGCGGCTGGCCAACCGCCTCGTCGCCAACGACGACGAGGGTGCGGCCGGGATCGAGGTGTTGCTCGGCGGCCTCGCCGTCCGCGCGCACGGGCTGCGCACCGTCGCGTTGACCGGCGCTCCCGCCCCCGCGGACGTCGACGGCACCCCGGTCGGGCACCACTGCGTCCTCACCCTCCACCCGGGCCAGACCCTCACCCTCGGCCCCCCGCCCAGCGGCCTGCGCACCTACCTCGCAGTGCGCGGCGGCTTCGACGTCGAGCCGGTACTCGGTTCGGCAGGCACCGACACCCTTTCCGAACTCGGCCCGCCGCCGCTCGCGCCGGGTGCTCTGCTCGGTGTGGGGCCGGAGCCGCGCCTTCCGTGGCTGGTGGATCTGGCTCCGGTCGCCGCGCCCACCGCCGCCGCCGTGACGCTGCGCGCCGTCCCCGGCCCACGGGCAGGCTGGCTGGCCGACGTCGACGCGCTCTTCCGAACCCCGTGGACCGCGTCGAGCCGCAGCGACCGCGTGGGCATGCGCCTGTCGGGCGAGGCGCTGGCCAGGGTCGACCGCGGCGAGCTGCCCAGCGAGGGCGTGGTCCGCGGCGCGATCCAGGTGCCCCCCGACGGTCAGCCGGTCGTGTTCCTCGCCGACCATCCCGTGACCGGAGGCTATCCGGTGGTGGCCGTCGTCCTCGACGCCGACGTCGACCGCGCGGCCCAGGTGCGGCCGGGTCAGTCCGTCCTTCTCCGGCTCGTGCCGCCGCCGTGGAAGCACGATCTAGAGGGGGTTCCGCGATGACGGTCGGCCCACCTGATGCGTCGGTGAACCCTCGCTACACCGGGTTGACCACGTTCGCCAGGCTGCCTCGGCTCGACGAGCTGCGCGACGCGGACACCCTGGTGTGGGGAGTGCCGTTCGACGCCGGGGTCAGCTACCGGCCCGGCGCGCGGTTCGGGCCCTCCCACGTGCGGCAGAGCTCACGGCTGCTGCGTCCCTACAACCCGGCGCAGGACAGCGAGCCGTTCGCGCGGGCGCAGCTGGCCGACGCGGGCGACCTGGCCGTCAACCCGTTCGACATCGCCGAAGCGATCGCCACCATCGAGCGGGCAGCGGACGAGCTCAGCGGAACGCGGCGCAGCCTCTTGACCATCGGCGGCGACCACACCATCGCGCTGCCGCTGCTGCGCGTCCAGCACGCCCGCCACGGACCGGTCGCCGTGCTCCACTTCGATGCCCACCTCGACACCTGGGACACCTACTTCAGCGCGAAGTACACCCACGGGACGCCCTTCCGACGGGCGGCGGAGGAGGGGCTCATCGACTTCGGGCACTCGCTGCACGTGGGTCTGCGGGGCCCGCTCTACAGCCGGTTGGACCTGCAGGAGAGCGAGCAGCTGGGGTTTGCCGCCATCCACAGCCGGGACTTCGTCCGGCAGCCGATCGACGACCTGATCGAGCGGACCCGGGCCCGGCTCGGGGACCGGCCGGTGTACGTGTCGCTCGACATCGACGTCCTCGATCCGGCGTTCGCGCCCGGCACCGGGACGCCCGAAGCGGGTGGGCTGAGCAGCATGCAGCTGCTGGAGGTCCTGCGCGGCCTCACCGGTCTGAACGTCGTCGGCGCCGACGTCGTCGAGGTGTCGCCCGCCTACGACCACGCCGAGATCACGGGCATCGCGGCCGCGCACCTGATCTACGAGCTGCTGAGCCTTCTGCCGAGCTCGCGGTGACGTCGGACGCGCGGTCGTTGAGGAACTGCAACAGACCGACCATGTGCTCGGTCAGCTCCCGCCCGAAGCCGGTCAGGCTGTAGGTGACCTGCGGCGGTGTGGTCGGCGCGACCTCGCGCGCCACGAACCCGTCGCCTTCCAACGTCCGCAACGTCTGGGCGAGCATCTTCTCGCTCACCCCTCCGACGCGGCGGCGCAGCGCGCTGAACCGCAACGGCGCGGCGTGCAGGGCCCCGAGGACGAGCATCGCCCACTTGCTGGTGACGTGGTCGAGCACCGTCCGACTCGGGCAGTTGCTGTCGAACACATCACCCCTGTACTGGACGACCTGCGCGTTCACGTTCGCCTCCGGCCCTTACCCATAGGTACGTACTTACCTATCGTAAGCGGGGTCGCTAGCGTGGTTCGCATGATCACCGTCACCGGAGTCACCGGAAAGCTCGGCCGCGTCGTCGTCGAGGACCTGCTCACCCGGGTACCCACCGTCGAGCTTTCCGCCGTTGCCCGTACGCCGGAGAAGGCCGCCGACCTGGGCATCGACGTCCGCCACGGTGACTACGACGACCCCGCCTCGCTGCGCACCGCGTTCGCCGGGACGGACGTCCTGCTGCTCGTCTCGTCCCCGGATGTGACGCCGGGCGTCCGCCCACGTCAGCACGGGAACGCGATCACCGCGGCCGTCGAGGCAGGCGTCGGGCGCATCGTCTACACGAGCGCACTGCACGCCCAGGACGGGCCGGGCTTCCTCGCCGACCACGGCGTCACCGAGGACCTGCTGCGCGACTCCGGCCTGCCGCACACGTTGCTGCGCAACACGTTCTACGAGGAGGCGCTGGTCAACCCCGGCCTGCGCGCGGCGGTCGCCGCGGGTGAGCTGCGCGCTGCCGACAACGGTGTGCCGGTCAACTTCGCGACCCTGCGCGACCTCGCGCTCGCCGCCTCGGCCGCCCTCACCGCCGACGGCCACGCGGCACCGGTCTACGAACTGCGCGGCCCGCTGTGGACGGTGGCCGACCTCGCGGCCACGGTCTCCGAGGTCGCGGGCACGCCGGTGGCCTACCGCGCGGTCGACGCCGACTCCCTCGGCCCGGCCGCCTTCGTGTACAACCTCATCGCGTCCGGCCTGTTCAGCGAGCCGTCCGACGACCTGGAGAAGTTGTTGGGTCGCCCGGCTACCTCGCTGCGCGACGCCGTGGCCGCCGCGCTGGCCTGATCAGTCCGCGAGCCGGGCGTGCCGCTCGCGCAGCTCCCGCTTGAGGATCTTGCCGCTCGGGTTCTTCGGGAGTGCGTCGGCGAACACCACGAACTTCGGGCACTTGAATCCGGCCAGGCGCTCGCGCGCGTGGGCGTGCACGGCGTCCTCGGTGAGCGGCGTGCCCGACTTGGGCACGACCACTGCCGTCACGGCCTCGATCCACGTGGGGTGGCTGATGCCGAACACCGCGACCTCGGCCACGCCGTCGAGCTCGTAGATGGCCTCTTCGACCTCGCGCGACGCGACGTTCTCCCCGCCTGTCTTGATCATGTCCTTCTTGCGGTCGACGACGGAGAGGTAGCCGTCACCAGTGAGGATCCCCAGGTCTCCGGAGTGGAACCAGCCGCCGCGGAACGCCTCGGCGGTCCTCTCCTCGTCCTCGTAGTAGCCCAGCGCCGCATGCGGGGAGCGGTGCACGATCTCGCCGATCGTCCCGGTAGGCACGGGCATGTCGTCGTCGTCGACGAGCATCGTCTCGACGTTGATCGAAGCGCGCCCGGCCGATCCGGCGTACGGCAGCTGCTCGTCCGGTCGCAGGATCGTGGCGAGCGGGGCCATCTCGGTCTGGCCGTAGAAGTTCCAGAACCGCACCTCCGGCAGTCGACGCGACAGCTCCCGCAACACCTCGACGGGCATCGCCGAGGCCCCGTAATAGCCCTTGCGCAGCGACGAGAGGTCACGCGTTTCGAAGTCGGGGTGGCGCAGCAGCGAGATCCACACCGTCGGTGGGGCGAAGAGCTTGGTCGCCCGCTCCCGCTCGACGGTCGCGAGCAGCGTGGCCGGGTCGGGCCCCGGCAGGATGATGCTGGTGGCGCCCAGGTAGACGTCGACGGAGAAGAAGCAGTCGAGCTGCGCGCAGTGATACATCGGCAGGGAGTGCACCTCGACGTCGTCGGCGGCCATTCCGCCGTCGATGACGCAGGACACGTATTGGCTGATCAGTGACCGCGACGGCAGCAGCACGCCCTTCGGCCGCGACTCCGTGCCGCTCGTGTACATCAGGCGCAGCGGGTCGTCGTCGGCCACCGCGACCTCGGGATCGTCGGCGGGCCCTGCGCTCCACCAGTCGTGCACGTCCGCCCAACCGGGAATCTGCTCGCCGCCGATCCGACCGCGGACCGACAGCGTGACCCCGGCCGTCGCGATCGCCTTTTCGGCGGTGTCGACCAGCGCGTCGTCGGCGACCATCCCGGTTGCGCCGGAGTGGCCCAGGATGAACGCGACCTCGTCGGCGGTGAGCATGAAGTTGATCGGCACGAGCACCACGCCGAGCTTCGCCGTGGCGAACACCAGCACGACATAGGACCAGGAGTTGCGCCCCAGCAGCGCGAACCGGTCGCCCTTGCGCAGCCCGCGGGCGGCCAGCGCACCCGCGGTCCGGTTCACCGCCGCGTCGAACTCCGCGTAGCTGAAGCGCTGGTCATCGAAGACGACGGCGAGCTTGTCGGGATAGCGCAGGGCGGTGCGACGCAGGAGGTCGCCCACCGAGTGCTGGCGAGCCCGCGCGACCGCGGCGGTGGTGTCGGCGCTGAACGGCATGCGCTCACGCTAGATGTCGACGCAACCAGTCGACGATCAGCCGGTCCACCTCGGCGGCGTGCGACGTCGGCGTCTCGTCGGGTCCTTCGGCGAGCGCGTGGGGCATGTCCGCGACGGTCACGAACTCGACGCGCGACGGTTCGGTGTACTGCTTGACCAGCGCGTCGCGCAGACTCGCGGCGGATGCCTTGATCGCCTCGTCGTCCTGCGCGCCGACGATGATCTGGAGGGCGGGGGCGTGCCGGGCGGTCTCGTCGGCGCGGGCGACGAAGTCCAACCGGTCGGCGATCTGCTCGGCCACGGGGTGCCAGGCGTAGGTGACGCCGAAGCGGCGCTCGTTCGCGGCCACGATCGCGCGGAGCTGGGCGACCGGGCTGACGATCGAGACGGCGACGACGTCGGCCCGCTCGATCGCGACGAGCTGCGCGACGGCCGCCCCCAGCGACCCGCCGACCACGGCGAGCGGCCCTTCGAGGCCGAACCGGGCGCGGAGGGCGGCGTAGGCGGCGGGGAACTCGGCGGCGGCCCGGTCGCTGATCGGCCCGAACATGTTGAGCACGGCGTCCTCGTAGCCGCGCCGCATCGACTCCTCCGCGCCGGGGCCGCGCGCGCCGGTCTCGGGCAGCCCGAGGTAGATCCGCCAGGCGTCCAGCCCGTCGAGGGGGAGGGCGGCGGCGAGGGCGCTTTCGGTGCTCGGCGGATCCATGAAGTGCCACGCGACGACGACGGGCGCGGCCGGCCGCTCGTGGGCAGGCGGAACGGCGACGAACGGAACTCCGGCGGCGGTATCGGTGAATTGCACGGCGTCCAGTTTACTGGACGTTGTACAGTTGAGCAATGGCGCGGGGACCGGGACAGCGGGCCGGGTTGACCCGTGCAGCGGTGCTCGCCGCGGCGCATGACCTGCTCGCCGGGCAGGGCCTCGACGCGCTGACGATGCGGGCGCTCGCCCGCAGGCTCGACGTGGCGCCGAACGCGCTGTACAGCCACGTGCCGGGCAAGACCGAGCTGGTCGACGCGCTGCTGGACGACCGTCTCGCGCTTGTCGAAGCGCCTGCGGTCGACGCCCCCGACCCGGCCGCGGCACTGGCGGAGCTCATGACGTCGACGTACGAGGTGCTGCTGGGCCGGCCCGACCTGGTGCCGCTCTACCTCGCCCGGCAGGGGTCGCGGGGGCCCAACGCGGTCAGCCTCGGCGTGGTGACCGACGCGCTGCTCGCCCGGCTGGGCCTGGCCGCCGAAGCGGTGCCGTCCGCGCGGCGGGCGTTGATCGTCCACGCGATCGGCGCGGCGGCCTTCGCGAGCCCCGACGGCCCGGTGCCCACGGACCTGGCCCGCGCCGACTTCGCCCGCTCCCTGCGCTGGCTGTTGGCGGGCCTGAGCCAACCCCAACGGTGAGTCGTGCACTTGAGCACGGTGAGTTGGGCGTTCCAGCTCGGTGAGTCGTGTACCCCGCCCGGGTGAGTCGTGCACCCGGGTACGGTGAGTCCGGCATATCAACAAGGTGTATCCGCGGTCCCGGCGCCGTGGGGCGGCAGACGCACCGGCGAAGGGGCGAGGCCGTCGCACCGGCGTTGTGCTGCTCGCACCCGTGCCCGAACGCCGGTGCGACCTCTACGGCGCGGGTGCGGCCTTCGAGCGGCGCGGCGCTTCTGGCGATCACTCCCTGACGGGC
>DASWUV010000041.1:0-3517 GCA_036401495.1 Pseudonocardia sp.
TCGAGTTCTGGGTGGCCGTTCGTTCCAACGATCACCGGCTCGCTCGCCGCGCGGTCGTTATCCTCGGGCGGCGATCAGCTCGCACCGCGTTGCCAGCTTGGTGCGGATGAGACACCGCCATTTCCGTTTCCGCCGACTTGGCGACATAGCGAGTTATTAGCGGTTCGGCCGTGAGTCGATCTCCCGCCTGCGTTTCGCGGAATGATGATTCATTCGTACTGGGGTTCGTAGGTGAGTTTGACGATGTTGGCGAAGCTCTTGGTGGCGATGAGCGTCATCGGGATGACGGGTCCGTCGTGGAACATGAGTTTTCCGGATCCCGCGAGTAGTGGGTGGATGGACAGGTCGAGGATGTCGAGCAGGTGATGCTTCAGAAGCGTTGTGGTCAGCTGGCCGTGCCCGAAGACGAGGAGGTGCCCGCCGTCTTGGTGTTTGAGTCGGGTGACCTCCTGCGCCACGTCTCCCCGGACGATGGTCGAGTTCGTCCAGTCTGCTCGTTCCAGGGTCGAGGAGAAAACGTACTTGCGGATGGTGTTGAGCCGCTGCGCCCACGGGTGGGTGCGGCTGGGCCACGCTTGGGCGAGAGTGTCGTAGGTCGTTCGGCCCATCAGCATCGCATCGCAGGCCAAGAGCAGTCCCAGACCGTCGCGTAGGTAGGCGTCGTCGCGGGAGTCCAGGAACCGGGGGAACTGCGGCCCAGAGCAGACGCCGTCGGCCGAGATCAGGGTGTACTCGATGATTTTGCGCATCCCATGCTCGTCTCAGGCCGGAGTGTCGGTGATCTGACCGGTGCCGCGGTTGAGCTCGGTGAGTTCTCCGACCTCGACGCCGCCGCCGTAGCCGAGGGCGGGGCAGCCAGCGGTCAATGCGACAGCGGCGTCGAGGTCGTCGGCGGTGATCAGGGTGTAGCCGCCCAGCACGGTGTCGGTCGTGCACCGGCCGACGGCGGCGCGGCGGAACACCGGGTTGCCGCGGTCGGCGAGATGAGCGCCGAGGCCGTCGAACCAGGCGTTCCAGTCCTGCAGGGACTCAGCGGATCCCCGGTAGCCCTCGGGTGCCCGGTTGACGATCACATAGGTCGGCATGGTGTCGGCTCCTTTGTTCGGCCGGCTCAGCTGCCGGCAGGTCATGTCCGGATAGACGCCGCCCGTGCGGTGGACTGGGCGCACGGCGACCGCCCAGTTCCGCGCTCATCCGGTGTCGATACCGGCGCGCGGTAGGTGCGCGGCGGGAGGACGTGATGGCGGGTGCTGATGGGACGGTGGTGCGGTGACAGGGGAGCTGATCGATCTGGCCCGGGCGGGGGACACAGACGCCTTCGGACAGCTGGTGGACCCCTACCGGCGGGAATTGCAGGTGCACTGCTATCGGATCCTGGGCTCGGCGCAGGACGCCGAGGACGCGCTGCAGGAGACCCTGGTGGCGGCGTGGCAGGGCTTGGCAGGCTTCGAGGGCCGGGCCTCGATCCGGACCTGGATGTACAAGGTGGCGACCAGCCGCTGCCTCAACGCGTTGCGTGCGGGGCGGCGGCGGCCGTCGGCGAGCATGTCGCCCCGGCTTGACCCGCCCGACCCCACCCGGCGGGGTGAGGTGCTGTGGCTGGAGCCCTACCCCGACGACCTGCTCGACGGGCTGCCCGACCCGGCACCGGGCCCGGAGGCTCGCTACGACGCCCGGGAGGCGATCTCGCTGGCCTTCGTGACCGCGGTAGCGCTGTTGCCGCCGCGTCAGCGTGCCGTGTTGATCCTGCGCGACGTTCTCGGGTTCCCGGCCCGTGAGGTCGCCGACATCCTCGACTCGAGCGTGGAGTCGGTGACCAGCGCGTTGAAAAGGGGCAGGGCGACACTGCGGGCCGGGCAGACCGAACCAGGGACCTCGACACCGCCTCCGCCGCCGGACTCCCTCCTCGAGCGGGAACTCGTGGCCCGGCTCACCCGCGCCTACGAGGCCGGCGCGGTGGACGACGTCGTCGCGCTGCTCACCGAGGACGCCTGGCTGAGCATGCCGCCGGCTCCGCTGCAATACCAGGGCCGCGCGGCGATCGGCCGGTTCCTCACCGCCGTGGCCTTCGCAGGAGGTCGGACCTGCCGCCTGGTCGCCACCCACGCCAACCGACAGCCCGCGTTCGGGGTCTACCTGCCCGACCCACACGGGCTGATCGTGCACGCGAATGGGTTACTGGTACTCACCCTGGCCGGCGACCGGATCAGCGCGATGACCCGCTTCGACAACAGCGTCCTGCCCCGCTTCGGGCTACCTCGCACCCTGCCCACCTGAGTCGGCAGCGCTCGGCCGGAGACGCGGCAAGGAAGGTCGAACACCCCAAAGCGATATCACGGCAGCGTCCGCTGCGAGGTTCGGCTTTCGAGACGGTTTCGCCGGCCGTTAGACGACGGTCCATAGTGCAAGGCCTGCGCTCGCCTGACCGCGCGTGCGGCGGTCGCTGGCAGCCGTGTCGACGTCGCCATTGATCAGGACGTGGCGAAGGAAGCCTTGACGCAACCAGTCGGTTGCCATATATTGCAACCAGTCAGTTGCATCACTCTCGTCGAACGAAAAGGAGCATCGTCGATGACCACGACGACCGACTACCGCACGACCGTCCGGGTGAACGCCCCGGCCGACGTCGTGTTCGACGCCGTCACCACCGCCGAGGCGCTCGCCGCGTGGTGGAGCCCGGTGACCGGCTCAGGCCTGACCGGCGGTGAGCTGCGCTTTCCGATGGTGGCGGACCAGCCGCCGCTTCTGATCCACGTAGACGAGGCCTCCCGTCCGACGACCGTCCGCTGGACGGTGGCCGAGTGCACCTTCATGGAGGACTGGGTCGGCACCCAGCCCACCTTCACGATCACACCTCTCGACGACGGTGCCTGCGAACTCACCTTCGAGCACCTCGGCCTCAACGACGAGCTCGAGTGCAAGGACATGTGCAGCCGCAGCTGGGACCACTTCATCCGCACCAGCCTTCGAGAACTCGCCCAGGACGGTACCGGCGCCCCCAACCGCAGCCCACGGGACCTCGCCCGCCGCGCCGCCGAGGATCAAGCGTGATCTGATCGCGAGCAGGACGGCCCGCCGTCGGGACTGTGCATCGAACGGTGTTTTCGGCCCGACGCGCCGGGCTGAGGTCCGACGGGATGGGCACTGTGAGTGATGACATCGGACCCTGTGAGTCCACGTAAGGATGAGAAGCAAGCCCGGCGGCAGCTGTCGCCGGAGCAGGCCGCCGCGGCGGCGATGGTGGCCGAGGCCCGAGACCGTGGCCTGGAGCTGACCGGCCCGAACGGGTTGCTGAAGCTGTTCACCAAGAACGTTTTGGAGACGGCGTTGAACGAGGAGCTGACCGAGCATCTCGGGAATTCAAAGAATTGTGCCGAGGCGGGCCGTGAGACGTCGAATGTGCGGAACGGGTCGCGCCCGAAAACGGTGATCTCCGATGCGGCCGGCGAGGTGGACATCGCGGTACCGCGAGACCGGGAAGGCACGTTCGAGCCGCAGATCGTGAAAAAGCGGCAGC
>DASWUV010000042.1:0-25787 GCA_036401495.1 Pseudonocardia sp.
CGAGGAGGCAAGGTGTCGTCGCCGCTTGAGTCCCCGGGGTCGCCCGCGCTCATCCGGACGAGCACGTCGTCGATGCCCTCGCTCGCCAAGTTCCAGCACCACGGTGCGGATCGCGGCTGGTACATCCTGGCCGACCCGGCAGCCCGGTACCCGGCGCAGGCGAGATCCGAGCGAGCCATCGACTTCGGCCCCGCGATCCGCAGCGTCATCTTCCTGATCTGCGTCATCGGTTGTGGACTCTGGGCGGCCCGCGACAAGGTGAGCACGCCGGTGGTGTTGCTGTTCTTCCTTCTCGGCGGCAGCGCCGGGGCGGTCATCGGCGGTGCGCTGTCCGCGCTGGTCACCCGGTTGCCGGTGACGTGGCGCCGCGCCGACGAGCGGCCGCGGCTGCGGGTCGCGCCCACCGACGGTCGGGCCTGGCGACTCTGCGAGACGGTGGCAGGCCTCGCCGCCACGAACTCCTGGACCGATCGGACCGTCGATCCCCAGCGGCGGGCGCCTGCGATCCTCTGGGAGGCAGTCGGGCGCTCGCTCGCGGTCGAGCGGCAATACCTCGACGCGGAGCGCGCCCTCGGCCACGAGTCGCTGCACGATCTGGGCCGGGAGACCCTGGCCAGGGTAGAGCGGGAACGTGAGTCCCTCGACGCGATCGAGCTCAACCTGCACAGGGTGCTGGCAACGGCGCAGAACATCGACCAGCAGCGGGAACGCCGGGCGCGGGAGCGCGAAAAGCGGGCCGAGGAGCGCGAGCTGCGCGCCCGGATGGCAGGCAGCGTCGGCTCGGCCGTCGAGCCGACCGAGTCGGATCAGCACGCCGATGTGTCGGCGGGAATGGCGGCGGAGGCCGAGGCGATCGCGGAGCTGCTCGCGGCCTCCGATGCGCTGCTGAATGATCTCGACTGATCCGCCGTCGGTGGAGGCAGGTCGCAGGATCAGGTCACTTGTAGCTCGAGTCGCCGTCGTACTCCGAAGGATCCCAGGTCCCCGGGTCGGCCAGCCGCTCCGCGAGCGCCGGGTCCACCGGTAGGTAGTAGAACGACCAGGCGGGTTTGGCGGCCCGGTACGGGGCGAGCGCGTCGAAGCTACGCATCTTCGGCAGCCCGCAGCCGTGGTGTTCGAGCATCACACAGCCCGCGTCCGCACTGCGGCGCAGCGCGAGCCCGATCAGGCCCGACAGCAGGTCGTGCTCGGGCTCGAGGGTCTGGAAGTCGACGAGCTTCATGCTCCGCAGCGCGCCCGGACGGTCGTGCTGCTTGAGCACGCAGTACGCCCGGATCCGGTCGTCGCGCGTCGCGGTGAGGATCGTCAGGCGGTTCGCTCGCAGCGGCACCCCGTAGTGCCACCGCAGCGCCGCGCAGTCGCGCACGCCGAGCAGCGTCGTGGGGTTCTGCTCCACCAGCTCGGCCCAGAACGCGTCGAACCGCGCGTCGAACGAGCTCACCTCGGCGACGTGGACCGACGGCGGTGGCTCGGGGACCGCTGTCGCTCTCAGTACGTCCCTGGCCCGCAGGGCCGCGGCCACGGGCAGGCCCGCCAACCCGGCGAGCGGGACGCCCTTGCGTCGCAGCGCCGCCCGCGCGAAGCCGCGGTAGTGCGTGATGACGTAGGAGGCGCGACTCCAGTCGCCGACCGGCATGCGCTGCGCGTAGGCGCGCCAGACCGGGGTTGCGTCGACCCCGACCTTCGCGCTCACGATCAGGTCCGGCTGCTCCTGGCTGAGGAACTCGTCCATCAACATCACCGCGTAGCCGCGGTACTCGGGCAAGACCGCCCAGCAATGCCCGTTCGCGCAGAGCTTCTCCGCACCGCCGAGCACGTACGCCGAGGGGATGTTGTTGATCGAACCGACGATCCGGCCTGCGCCGTCCTCCAGCACCCAGCCGATCGGCCAGGTGTCCGCCAACCGGGACCACAGCGGGTTGTCGACGAACAGGCCACGCCGCTGCGCAGGCGGCAGGCTGTCCGGAAAGAAGACCGACTCGAGGTCGTAGATCTGCGGGTAATCGGCAAATCGAGCCTCGCGCAGGCGCGGCATTCCGGGCGCCTCCGTCAGCACGAGCCCTTCACGATCCGTGCTCATGAGGAGAGCCTCATCGGCAGCGACGTCAGCCCGCGCAGGCCGAGGTTGTCCCGCCAGACCAACGGCTCGTCGACCAGTTCGAGCCCGGGCAGGCGGTCCAGCAGGGCGCGGAAAGACACTGCGGCCTCCAACCGCGTCAACGGTGCACCGAAGCAGAAGTGCGCGGCCCACCCGAAGGCCAGGTGCCGGTTGTCGGGCCGGTCGAAATCGAGCCGGTCGGGGTCCGGGAAGCGCTCGGGATCGCGGTTGCCCGCGGCCATGACGGCGATGACGGCCTGCCCCTTCCGGATCTGTTTGCCACCCAGCTCGACGTCGTCGCGGGCGAGCCGCGCGGTCTGCTGGCTCGGGCTCTCGTAGCGCAGCAGCTCCTCGACCGCAGCGGGCATGACGGCGGGCTCCGCGGTGAGGCGGCGTCGGGCGACGGGGTTGCGCAGGAGGGTGAGCATCCCGGTGGCGATGAGGTTCGTGGTGGTCTCCAGGCCACCGACCATCGTGAGGATGACGTTGGCGATGATCTCCTCGTCGGTGAGCCGATCGCCCTCCACCCCGGCGTCGAGCAGGTCGCCGATCAGGCCCGGGCGCGGGTTCCTGCGCTGCTGGGCAATGGCGTCGCGGAAGTACGCGGACAGGTTCTCGACGGCCACCAGCGCGTTCCCCAGCAGGTCCGGGTTGTGCTGGAAGTTGCCGAGCATCCCACCGAAGGTGACCGACCAGTCCTTCAGGTCGACATGGTGCTCCACGGGCACGCCGAGCAGCTCGGTGGTCACCATCGCGGGCAGCGGCTCGGCGAAGTCCGCCAGCAGGTCCACCGGGCCGGGGCCGCGAGCGAGGATGTCGTCGATCAGCCGGTCCGCGATCTCCTCGATGTGTGGCTGCAGGGTGGCGACCTTCGCAGGCTGGAACGCCGCACCCGCCAGCCGCCGCAGCCGGACGTGCCCTGGTCCCTCCATGAACAGCATCTGGCGGACCATCATCCGGGCGGCAGGGGCGACCTCTGGCACGCCGAGCGCCTCGAAGTACTCCGGCTTGGGCGAGCGGTCGGCGGAGAACTTCCGAAAGACCGTGGCCACGTCGTCGTAGCGGGTGACGACCCACGCATGCAGGTACGGATCCCACATCACGGGGTCCCGGGAGCGGAGCCGGTGGTAGAGCGGATAGGGGTCGGCCAGCACGTCGGGGTCGAGCAGCTGGTAGAGGCTCAGCGGCGTGTCCGTGCCCTGGTCGGTGGTCGTCATCGGTCCGCTGTCGGCGAGGGCGACGCGGTGGTCCGCTCGAGCACGGCGTTTGCGAGTCCGATCACGGTCGGCTTCTCGAAGACCTCGCGCAGCGCCAGCTTGACCCCGAAGACGTGCTTGATGCGGGCGACCAGCTGCATCGCGAGCATGGAGTGCCCGCCCACGACGAAGATGTTGTCGTCCGCGCCGACCGCAGACACCTTCAGCAGCTCACACACCAGTGCGGCGACCTGTTCCTGAATGGACCCCGTCGTCGACCCGGCAGCGTCATCGGTGGCGGACGGTGCGCCGACCTGGCCCGGCAGCAGGTTTTCCGGCGACGGCGAGGGCAGCGCGGCCTCGTCGAGCTTGCCGTGCAGGGTCACCGGCAGCTCGACGATCCCGACGAACTTCGCGGGGATCATGTAGTCGGGCAGCCGCGCGGCGAGGTGGTGCCGCAGCTCCTGCGCGGTGGGCGCCGCGCCCTCGGCGCGGACGACATACGCCACCAGCTCGGGCTCGGCGTCAGTCTCGGCGTTGTGCCGCGCCACGACCGCGGCGGCCCGGACCGCGGGCACCCGGTCGAGCGCGGCGACGATCTCGGCGGGCTCGATGCGGTAGCCGCGCAGCTTGACCTGCCGGTCCAGCCTGCCGAGGAAGTCGATCTGCCCGTCGGGCAGCAGGCGCACTCGGTCGCCCGTGCGGTAGACGCGCAGTGGCGAGCCGCCGTCCCCGTGCAGGGTCACGAACCGGCGGGCGGTCAGCTCAGGGTCGTTGCGGTAGCCCCGCCCGACGAGGGCGCCTGCCAGGCAGAGCTCGCCCTGCTGACCTGGGGCGACCGGCGCCAGCTCGTCGTCCAGGACCAGCGCGGCGGTGTCGGCAATGGGTCTGCCGATGGTCGGAGGCCCGGCAGCGCCGTGCGGATCAACCGGGCCGGATGTGGCGACCACCGTGCACTCGGTAGGCCCGTAGTTGTTGACCAGGGTGAACGGCAGCCCGACCGGGGGGCGGCGGTGCAAGGCGTCCGCGCCGGTCAACAGGGTGCGCAGCCGGGTCCCCGGCGGCCACGCGACGTCGATGAGCTGCTCGGCCAGCACCGTGGGAGCGAAGGCGACGGCGATCTCCTCGGCCACCAGCCAGTCGCGCAGCGCAGGCGCCGCCCGGCGGGTCGCCTCGCCTGCGACGTGCAGGGTGGCGCCCGCGGCGAGCGCGGGCCAGATCTCCCACACGGCAGCGTCGAACCCGACGCTCGCGACCTGGCTCGTGTGGTCGTCCGCCGTGACCGCGAACGCCTCGACGTGCCAGTCGACCAAGTTGATCAGGTTCGTGTGGGTCAGCTCGACGCCCTTCGGGCTGCCCGTGCTGCCCGACGTGTAGATCACGTAGGCGAGGTCGTCCGGACCCGGGGCGACGCCGCCCGGCGCCCCCGCGCCCTGCTCGGTCACGTCGACCGTGGTCCACGGACCGGTGGGCAGCGCTCCGGCGTCCCGCGTCACGACGACGGCGGTGCCTGCATCCGCGAGCACGAACGCGAGACGCTCACCGGGCGTGGCGATGTCGAGCGGGAGGTAGGCGGCGCCTGCGCGCAACACCGCGTAGGCGGCGACGACGAAGTCCGTTGAGCGGTCGAGGAAAATGCCGACGCACGACCCTGGCCCGACACCGTGCTCGGCAAGCCGGGCCGCCAACAGCCCGGACCGCCGCTGCAGCTCGGCGTAGGTCACCCGGCCCGTTTCGTCCACCACCGCAGGGTGGTCGGGCCGAGCCGCCGCATGGAACGAGATCACCGTGCAGACCGACCCGAAGACGGCCTCCGGAGCCGCTTCGCGTTCGAGCACGTCGTCCCGCACGAGATGTGTCGTCATCCAGTCCTCCCACAACAGACGTCCGCGTACCGCAGCAGTGCGGAAGGCATCAGCGGCGGGTTCGGCCACCGCTGGGCTATTTCCCCCGAAAGTGTTAATCACGTAACGACTCGCGGACGTTACACGCACACCATCCACAGGGGAATGCACGTTGTGGCGGCCTGAAGTGACCCGCCTGCCGGGCACCCGGCTCGCGGCCCACGACCGGGTCGAACACATCAGGGCTCGTCTACCTTCGGAGTTGGCGGTCGCGGTGTAGGCCGCCCGTCGACGGATGCGGCGAGAACTTCAGGCAAGTCGTCGCTCGCTCGCCGCAACCGGGGAGGTCGTGGATGAAGGCCCTGCTGCATTGGGGGTTGGTCGTTGCGGCTTTGGGCTATCTCGCCTACCAGGCCCCGAAGCTGATTCATTCCGCCGAGGCCAGCCGGATCTGGCTCCTCGAGGCGCGCTGGCCCTATGTTGCGCTGGCCCTCGCGCTCAACCTGAGCTCGGTGGCGCTCTACGCCGAGCTGCACCGCCAACTGTTGCTGATCGGACGACTGCGGATACCCATCCCCGCCGTGCAAGGGATCACCTTCGCGCAGAACTCGATCACCAACACCGTGCCCGTCGTCGGCGGCGCAGGCGCACTCGCCTACGCGATCACCCGATTCCGCCGGTGGGGCGCCGATCCCGCGCTGGCGTCGTGGGCGGTCCTGCTGGCAAGTCTGCTCACCACCCTGTGGCTGCTGGTTCTCGGCGCGGTCGGACTTGCGGTGACCGGACGGCTGCCCGCCGCGGCGGCTGGTGTCGTGGTCGTCGCGATCGTGGTCGGCGGCCCGGCGGGGTGGCTGTTGGTGACCCACCCTGCCGTGCTGCGCAGGCTCCTGCACCCCGCGCTGCGGCTGGCCGCGCACCTTCCGCACCCGTGCAACCAGTGCCGTTCGGGCTGGGCCGACAACCTCGACGCCGCCGTGCAACGCGGCACCGCCCGGATCGCCCTGCTGCGACCCAGCGCGCTGGGTTGGCTCATGTTGCTCGGCATCGCAGCGGGCACCTGGGCGCTGGATTTCGCAGGCCTGGCAGCGAGCACCGCGGCCGTGCTGCCGACCGTGCCATGGGCCGGGGTGATCACCGGATTCCTGCTCGTACAGGTCAGCATCGCCCTACAGGTGCTGCCCGGCGGCGCCGGGCTCGCCGAGGTCGGCCTGCTCGGCTCGCTCGCCGCCGCAGGCGCCGACCTCGGTGCGGCTGCCGCCATTGTGCTGATCTACCGGACGGCCAGCTGGCTCGTGCCGTCCGTGCTGGGCTGGGTCGTCTACGGAGTGCAGATCCACCTCATCCGGCCGCTTCCGCACCGGCACCGTGCGCTCCCCCTGCCGGCGTGACGGCGTGGGGCCCCCAACAGTGCGGGCGTAGCAGAACGCGGTGACGAGCAGGCCCGCAGTCGCGCTGATCGCCTTGTCGAGGCGGTGGCCTATGTCCTGGCCGACGAGGTGATCGGCGTTTCGGCGGGGACCCCGTAGTCCGGCACCCCGGCGTAGTCGGGCAGCTCGACGCCGTTGATCGCGCGGTCGACGAGTGCGGTGAGCGCCTCCATGTCGGGCTGCGGGCTCGGCTCGGCTTCCGGCCCCGTGGCGTCGAGGCTCCGCACGTGCAGCCTGCCGATCTCCTGGTTGGCCTCGACGAACGAGCGCATCCGCCCCTCATAGCCTGCGAACCCGGCCGCCGGGTCCCACCCGGCGGCGGCCAGTTCTCCGGCCAGCAGGTAGGCGCCGACCAGCGCAAGCCCGGTGCCCCCTCCGGACATCGGCGACGAGCTGAACGCCGCGTCTCCGAGCAACCCCACCCGACCGCTGCACCAGCGGTCCATCACCACCTGGGCGACCTGGTCGAGGTAGAAGTCCGGGGTGTCGTCCAGGTGCGCGAGGATTCGCGGGGTCAACCAGCCCAGGCCGGTCGTTCGCTCGCGCAGGAGGCGCTTGTGGGCCTCGACGTCGCGGTAGTCGACGTCGAAAGTCGCCGAAGGGAAGGAGAACATCGCCATCGCCCGGGTGGCGTCCCGGATGGGCCGCAGGAGTGCGGAGCGCCCGGACTCCCGGTGCTGGTACTCGATCAGCCAGCGGTCCAGCCCGAACTCGTTGGGCACACTGTAGAAGGCCAGCACGAGCCCGAGGTGGCGGACGAACCGCTCGTGCGGCCCGAACACCATCGCGCGCAGCGCCGAGTGCAGCCCGTCGGCCCCGATCACCACGTCGAAGCGCCGCCGGTCGCCGCCCGCGAAGGCCACGTCGACCCCGTCCGCGTCCTGGGTGAGCTCGACGATCCGGTCGCCGAAGAGGTACTCGACGCCGTCGCGGGTGTTGTCGTAGAGCACCTGGGACAGGTCCCCGCGCAGGATCTCGATCTCCGCGATGTAGCCGTCACCGCCGTGGTCGTCGGCGCGGTAGGTCTCCAGTACGTTCCCGTCCACGTCCACGGTGTAGGCGCCTGCGGTGTCGGTGCAGGCCGCGCGCACCTCCACGTCGAGCCCCATCCGCCGGATAGCCTCCTTGGCCACCCCGCGCGCGTCCACCGCCTGCCCACCGGGACGCAGCCCGGGCGCCCGCTCCACCACCGTCACCTGCGCCCCCCGCCTGCATAGCCAGTGGGCCAGCGCGGGCCCCGCGATGCTCGCCCCCGCCACCAACACCCTGATACCGCTCACAGCGCCCCCTGTTCGTCCGCTTCGTGTCGATGACGTCGAGGTGGCCCCGTCCTCAGGCCGCCCCATCCAGACAGTGAGACTCGGGCGCGGCGAGGAACTCATTGCTGGAAGCGGCCGAATTCTGGGAACCCACAGCCGACGGTCCCGCGCGGCCGACCGATCCCGCCGCGCCGCCAGATCCCGGCCAGTCGAACATAGAACGAACAGAACGTTGACGATTCGCTCAGTTCTGGTGTTCACTTCAACACGGCGCTGTTCGATCGGGCTGGCAGGCCCTGCACGTCCAGCAGGCTTCGGCCTGCCCGTCCGCTGCAAGGGGATAGATCATGACCACAGCAGACCAGTCCAGTACCACGCCTACGGTGGACGGCGCGACGCCTGAGAGAGCGCTGCACACCGATCTGAACACGGGATCGGTCGGCCTCGCAGGCGTCCTGATGCAGTCGATCGCGCAGATCTCGCCGACGCTCGGCATCTTCTACACGATCGCCTTCACCACCACTCAGGCCGGCGCCGCGGCGCCCCTGACCTATCTGGCCGCGTTCGCCGTATGCCTCGTGCTGGCGGTTCCGATGCTGGGCCTGGCGCGGCACCTGCCCTCCGCAGGCGGCTTCTACACCTACGTGTCCCGGGGTATCGGCCCGAAGCTCGGGTTCATGACGGGCTGGCTCTACGCGATCATGGTCACGATCGTTCCTGCCGCGCTGGCCGCTTTCACCGGCGCGGTGCTGCAGGATGAGCTGACCGCGAAGTTCGGCATCGGCGTCCCGTGGTGGGCCTACGCGCTCGCGATCCTGCTGATCTGCTTCCTGTGCGCCTACCGGGGGATCGTCATCTCCATCCGGTTCCTGGTCGTGATGTCGATGTTCGAGATCGCCGTCGGCCTGGCCCTGGCGCTGACCGGCCTGCTCAGCCCCGGGCCGGGCGGGGTCAACCTGGGCGGGTTCAACCCGGCCAGCATCACCGACTCGTCCGGCTTCTTCCTCGCGATCGTGCTCTCGATCTTCGCCTTCACCGGCTTCGAGTCGGCCGCGGCGGTCGGCGAAGAGTCCCGCGACCCGAAGCGCCTCATCCCCCGCGCGATCCTCGGCTCCCTCGTCCTGGTCGGGGCCTTCTACGTGATCTGCGCCTGGGGCCTGCAAATCGGCTGGGGCACCAATGACCTCGACGCACTGGCGAACTCGCCGACCGCACCGGCGTTCGTCCTGGCCGACCGGCTCTGGCACGGCGGCTCGATCGTCGTGCTGATCGCGCTGGTCAACTCCGGCCTGGGTGTCTGCATCGCCTGCACGACGAGCTCCACTCGGACAATCTTCGGGATGGCCCGCACCGGAGCCCTGCCCACGGTGCTCGCCCGGGTCAGCGCGAGCTACCGCACACCGGTGGTGGCGGTCTACCTGCAGACGGCCGTCGCGGTCACGATCTGTCTCGCCGCGGGCCTCCCGCTGGGGCCGTACAACCTGTTCAACCTCCTGGGCACCACCGGCACGTTCGTCTACATCCCGATCTTCATTCTGATGAACGTGGCGGCGTTCCTGTACTTCCGCAGGGTGCACCCCGAGGAGTTCCGGGTCCTGCCGTATGTCATCTGCCCCGTCGTCTCGACCCTGGCCCTGCTCACCATCGGCTACGAGAGCCTCGTGCCCCTGCCCGCGATGCCGGTCACGCTGGCGCCGGTACTGGCCGCCTGCTACATCCTGGCCGGGGTGGCGGTCTTGCTCGGACGCAACCTGCGCCCGGGCCGAAGGGGTTGGATGGCGGACGTCGGAGAACTGCCCGACGTAGGGTGACCCACCTGCCGGGCCGAGAAGCCGCTGAGGCCGTCGAGGAGAGCGCCGTGCAAGCCGAGGAACGCCAGCAGATCATCCTGCAGCTGCTCAACGCGCGAGGACGGCTCACGATCGCCGAACTCAGCACCCGGTTCTCGGTGTCGGACATGACCATCCGGCGCGATCTGGCGCAGCTCGACTCGGCCGGGCTGCTCCGTCGCACACACGGTGGCGCGGTCCGCTCCCAGAGCGGCAGCTTCGAGCCCCCGCTCGCGATGCGGACCCGGCTGAACCCGGAGGCCAAGCGGGCCATCGCCGAAGACGTCGCCCGCGAGCTCGTCGACGGCCAGACCCTGGTGCTCGACGGCGGCAGCACCGGGATCGCGATCGCCGAAGCCCTCGTCGGGCGCCGCATGACGATCTGCGCGCTCAACGTGCGGGTCGCGGAGATCCTCGCCTCCCCGGAGACCACCGTCATGATCCCCGGGGGGCGCATCCGGCACGACGAGCGCTCGCTCGTCGGGCCTGCGGCCGAGCGGACACTGGCCGACCACCGCTTCGACACCTACGTCATGACGGTGTCGGCGATCGACGCGTCGGCTGGCCTGACCGAATGGAACGTCGACGACGCCGCGGTGAAGCGGGCCGCCCTGGCCAGCTCAGGGTGTTGCATCGTCGCCTGCGACTCGTCGAAGTTCGGGCACACCGCCTTTGCCCGCATCGGCGGCCTCGACGCCGCCGACCTGATCATCTCCGACTCCGCCCTCGACGCCGAGCAGCGCCGAGCCGTGCAGGTGTCGGGAAGCCTGCTGCGCCTCGCCTGATCCGCGACGCGGCCCACTCGAGGAGCGTCCCATGTCCGAATCCCCCCTTCCCCGCGAAGTCGACACCGTCGTCGTCGGCGCCGGAACCGGCGGCGCCGCGTTCACCGGGCTCCTGGCCGCACACAGCGCGGAGTCGGTGCTCCTCGTCGAGGCCGGGCCCGACTACGGCCCCTTCGACGGCGGGCGCTGGCCTGCGGACATGCTCGACGCCAAGGCGATCCCGCTCTCCCACGACTGGGAGCTGAACGGGCACGCCACCGGCGACCGCGTCCTCGACCTGCCCCGGGCCCGGATCGTCGGCGGCTGCTCGGCGCACAACGGCTGCACCGCGTCCGTGGGCGCGCGCGAGGACTACGACGAGTGGTCCCGGCTGGGCAACCCCGGCTGGGACGCCGCCACCGTCGCACCGCTGTTGGACTGGACGCGCGACCGCTTCCGCGTCCGCCGCTACCGCATGGACGAGCTCACCTCCGCCCAGGCCGCGTTCGTCCGCGCCGGGATGAGCACGGGGCTGCCCTTCGCCGACGACCTCGACAACATCGAGGCCGCCGCAGGCATCGGCCCGATGCCCGTCAACATCGTCGACGGCGTGCGCTGGAACGCCGCACTGGCCTTCCTCGACCCGGTCAGGCACGTGCCCGGCCTCACCGTCGCCGGTGACTCGACGGTGCGCAGGCTCGTGTTCGAGGGCAGCAGGGTGGCGGGCGTGGAGATCGACGGCCCGCACGGCGGGCAGATCGTGCGGGCTGCCCGCGTCGTCGTCGCAGGCGGCGCGTACCACTCACCCGCTCTGCTGCTGCGCTCCGGCGTGGGTCCGGCCGACGACCTGCGGACGCTGGGCGTCGAGATCGTCGCCGACCGGCCCGGCGTAGGCAGGCACCTGCTCGACCACGCCTGCATCCAGCTGGACTTCCACGGCAAGGACGGGCTGCTCGACGATCTCGCCCGCACCCCGTGGAACCCCGACGAGCAGACCGTCGGCCGGGCCCGCTCGTCGCGTTGCGACGCAGGCCCCTACGACATCCACGTGTTCATGGTCGCAGGCGCGAACAGCGGCCACCCCGGCCTGCCGCCGATCAGTCTCTACGGCGGCGCGATGCGGGCCCGGTCCGAGGGCACCGTCACCCTGCGCAGTGCCGACCCTGACGCCGCCCCGGTCATCGACCACCGCTACGGCACCGACCCCGACGGCTACGACCGACTCGTCCTGTCCGAGGCCCTGCAGCTGCTACGTGCCATGACCGCCGACCCGGAGCTGGCCGTCGTGCTCGGTCGCGAGGCGGCAGACGGCGACCCGCTGGAGCGGATCGTCAACTACTGTCATCCCGCGGGGAGCGCCAAGATGGGCCCGGTCACCGACCCGTTGGCCGTCGTCGACCACAGCGGCGCCGTGCACGGCGTCGAGGGGCTCTACATCGCCGACGCCTCGATCATGCCTGCCATCTCCCGCGGCAACATCAACCTCCCGACCGCGATGATCGGGGCGCGGATCGCCGCCGGTCTGCTCGGTCTCACCCCCGCCGACGCCATCTCCACCGCCGTCAGCACCTGAGCCCGCAACCCGCCCCACCCGTCCCCTCTAGGAGATGCCGGAGTCATGACCCCCCTCGAGACGACCACTCCGTTCGAACAGGACATGGCCGAGCAACCCGCAGCGTTGCGGCGCCTCGCCGCCGCGGAGCCCGCCGACCTCAGGCGTGTCACGGGGCCGTGGGAGCGGATCGTCCTCACCGGAATGGGATCCTCGCACTTCGCAGGCATCCCGACCTGGCGACACCTGGTGGGCGCCGGACGGCAGGCGTGGAGCATCGACGCAGGCCTGCTGCTCGATGACCCCGCGCTGCTCGCGCCCGCGACGCTGCTGATCGCGACGTCGCAGTCCGGCGAGAGCGGGGAGATCGTCGAGCTGCTGGCCCGCCAACGGTCCGGGCAGATCGCGCAGACCGCGCTGATCGGCATCACCGACGACGGCGCCAGCACTCTGGCCCGTGCCGCCGACGTCGTCGTCCCGCTGCGCAGCGGGCCCGAGGCCACCGTGAGCACCAAGAGCTACCTCAACACCCTCGCGGCGCACCGGCTGCTGCGCGCCGCGTTCGCCGGGGACGACCTCGATGGGGTCTGGGGCCGGGAGCTGCACGACGCCGCCGATGCGGTGGAAGTGCTGCTGGGTGACGCCGGATGTGCCGCAGCGCTCGCACAGGTCGCCCAGGCCACCGCGAAGCACCCGGCCCGGAGTCTGAGCTACATCGGCAGCCGGGACTCCGTGGCCACCGCCCTGTTCTCCGCCCTGATCACGAAGGAGTCGGCCAAGATGGCGGCCGAGGGCTACACGACCGGACAGTTCCGCCACGGCCCTTTCGAGCTCGCAGGCGACGGCCACACCGCTGTGCTGTTCTTCCCCCACGACGATGCGGACAGCGCAGCGGACCTGAGCCTCCGCACGCTCGCGACCGACCTCGTCCGGGCCGGGTCGCACGTGGTCACCGTCGGCGATCCCGGGGCCGACGCGACCACGCGCATCGCCGTCCCTGGCACCTGCGCGTTGGCCGCGATGGCGACGGGCGCGGTGGTGACCGAGCTGTTCGCGGTCGCCCTCGCGCGCGCCAACGGCGTCGTCCCCGGGGCCTTCGTGCACGGCAGCAAGATCACCACGACGCTCTGATGGGCGCGTCCGAGAGCGGCGGCGCGGCGGTCGTCGTGGGCATCGACATCGGCGGCACCGGGACTCGGTTCGTCGCCGCAGCGGGCACGCAGGTTCTCGCGCGGCGCACAGCCGCCACGCCGCACACCGCCGGGCCCGACGACATCCGCGCGTTCCTGGCCGAACACATCGGCGAGGTCACCGCAGGACTGCAGCCCGTGGCGACCGGCATCGCCGCCAGCGGCCCGATCGACGCGAGCGGTGTCATCCGCAACCCGGACACGCTCCCAGCGTTCACGGGGATACCGCTCGTCGCGATCGTGGGGGAACTCGTGCCGGGCCCGGTGGCCGTTGAGAACGACGCCGTCTGCGCTGCCCTCGCCGAACGCGCGGTCGGCGCCGCCGCGACATCGCGCCGGTCGCTGCACATCACCCTCGGCACCGGCGTCGGAGTCTGCCTCCTCGACGGCGACGTCCCGTTCCGCCTGGCCGACGGCGCCCACCCCGAAGGCGGGCACTTCACCGTCGCCACCCCGACGGAACGCTGCTATTGCGGCCGTAGGCCCTGTTGGGAGCAGGCCGCGTCCCGTCGGAGCCTGCAGCACACCGCAGCGCGCATCCTCGACCGCTCCCCTGCCGAGGAGCACGTCATCGCCGACCTCGCCGACCATGCGCGCCGGGGCGACGAGGCGGCCTGCGCCGCCTTCGCCGACTACGGCCGAGCCGTCGCCGACGGGCTGGCCACGCTCCTCGCCCTCTACGGTCCCGAGCTCGCGATCATCGGTGGCAGCGCCGCACGCTACCTAGCCCTCTACGAGCGATCGATGTCCGAGGCCATCGCAGCGCTCGGCGGCTGGGTCCCCCCACACCGGGTCATCCGAACGCGGCTGGACGACTACGGCGGCGCAATCGGGGGCGCCCGCCTCGCCGTCGCCGCGATCGCGGCCTCGTGAGCGCCTACAACTGCGGATCTTGCGCGCCCTCGGAAGCATGTACCTGCGCAGCCGTGAGCGGCTTCCCGGCAACGGTGCACCCTGTGAAGTTCACGTTGGTGACCGGACCGACCAGGTTGATCGACTGCGCTGCATCCCACGTGATATTGGTCAGTGTCACATCGGACACCGTGCCCGAACCCAATAGTCGAATCTGGAAATCCGCGTGTTCGAGCCGACTCTCTACGCGAATATTGGCGTAATGCACATCGTGCACGTGCACCGTGTCGCCCTTGGGCAAAATGCTCAGTGCGGCGCTACCACCCCAACTGCTCTCGCCATAGCACCGCACAACATCGCAGTCGTGCACGCGGATGCCGCTGATCTCGTCACAGTCGCTCTCGGTGCCGATCTTGACGCAGTCGCCGCCCTCGCCGGCGCCGGTGCTCGGATAGGTCTCGAGCACCGACCCCGACACCTCGATGTCGGCGACGTTCGCGCCCATCGATTTGATCGCGATGCAGTCATCACCCGTCGAGATCAAACACTTGTCGATGGTCACATTCGTACAGCCGACGGGATCGATGCCGTCGCCGTTCACGGCAAAGGAGAACACGCTGAGATTCCGGGCTGTGACGTTGGTGCATCCGTCGAAGAGGCTGGTCCACACCCCGAACGGGTTGCGCACCGAGATCCCCTCCACGGTGACCCCGGTGCAGTTGTTCAGCCGGATGACCGAGTCATGGTCGTCGGGTCCGCGCAGGATGCCTCGGCCACCGACGCTGAGGTTCTTCGCGCCATCGGCGACAACACGTCCGGTCACCAACGCCCCGGCAGCCAGATACACAGCGCCACCGTCGGTCAGCGTTATCTCGCCAGCATCGTGCGTGCCCGCCGCGAAGTACTGCACGTTGGGGGTGCTGGAGGTGGGCGGGTCGACCTCCGGCTCGTCGACCAGCAGGTACAGCGGGTCGAGGGCGCCTGCCGCGGTGACGACGAAGACGATCACTTTGGTCGAGTGCGGCAACGTGAACCGCGCCGACGACCCGTCGACCGTCGCGGCCACACCCAGGCTTGCCGGGCTGACCTGGACTGACGTGATCGGGTCGCTGACCTCCACCCGCACCGGGACAGCTCCGCTGCCGGCAAAAGCGGCGCAATGAACGGTACGGCCCGCCGTCACCTGCTCCACCCAGATCTGCTCCGCCGACGGCCCCGCGGACACCCGGTACACGGAGCTCGTCCTCAGCCCACTGATCGGCGGGTAAGGCGTGACCCCCGTCGGCGGGGACTGGGGCGTGGGAGAGGAGACCGCACTCCGTGCGCCTGCGCCGCCCCCGACACCAGGGGTCCGAGTGGTGTCCGACGAGCACCCGGTGAGCACGGCGGCTGTCCCGAGCCCGAGCAAGCCCAGCAGGTGTCGTCGGCTGTAGACGCTATCCACCGGGGCTCACACTCCGCCAACGGAGGACAGGACAGGTTCGTTCCAGATCGGGTACGTCAGGGGGGGTGATCTGCCGGTCGACGCCCTCACCGCCGCGTCGCCGACCATCAGGCCGTGTTCAGCGCTGTTCGGATAGCGGATGCCAGGCATCGGTGACGACGCCGCGAAAGCGCAGGTGGGAGAGGTCAGCGTAGGTCGGGTAGAGCAGAAGGTCGTGGTAGTCACCGATGCGCAGAAGGACGTCGCCGCGCCGCAGAAGTTGATAGTCCCAGAGCTTCTCGGTCGGATTGAACGACGCCAGGGAGTTCTCCATCGTCGCGAACAATTCCCTGGCACCAGGGGAGAGCTCGCCTGCGATTTCGAGAGCGTCGCGCATGCCGCTCCAGGGCGTGACGCTGCTCTCGGGTAGCGCCTTGAACTGCTCCCTGCCGTAGCTGAGCTGGCCCCCCGGCCCTTCGGGGACGTGGACCCGGTACGAGTCCGCCTGATCCAGGACATACGAGAGCAAAGGACGCCACTGATCGTCAGGGAGCCAGCCAACATAAAAACCGGGCATGCGCGGGAGCCTACCGAGCCGATGATACTCATGTTGGTTATGCCACGTGTTCCGCTCAGATCACCGTGGCGCCGCCGTCGACGACCAACTCCGTGCCATTGACATAGCTCGAGTCGTCCGAGGCGAGGAACAACGCGACCGAAGCGATTTCCTCAGGGCGGCCCATCTCTCGCCGCGGGATCAAGGACTCGAACTGCGCCTTCATCTGCTCGTCCATCACCTCCTCCATCATCGGCGACGCGACCTGGCCGGGGGTCAGCACGTTCACCCGGATCTTGCGGTCCCTCAGCTCGGACACCCACACCCTGGCGTAGGCGGGCAGCACGGCCTTGCTCGCTGCGTACACACTCCAGTCGGGGTAGCCCCGCAGCGAAGCGTTCGACCCGGTCATGAAGATCGAGCCTCCATCGTTGAACAGCGGCAGCGCCTTCTGGACCGTGAACAGCGTGCCGCGCGCGTTCACCGAGAAGGCGGCATCAAAGCGCTCCTCGGTGATCTCGCCGAGTCTGCCCTGCTCGCCCGTTCCGGCACTCGCCCACAACACGTCGACCGCACCCTTTTCCTGCTTGACCGTCGCGAACAACCGATCCAGATCGTCGAGGTCGGCCGAATCGGCCTGCACGCCGGTCACGTTCCGGCCGATCAGCGTGACGGCTTCGTCCAGCGCGTCCTTCCGCCGGCCCGAGATGAAGACGTGAGCGCCCTCGTCGACGAACAACTTCGCACCAGCAAGCGCCATACCACTCGTCGCGCCCGTGATCACCGCAACCTTGCCATCGAGCTTTCCCACCGGTACTCCATTCGTCACTGCGTCAGTGTTATGTACACCGATCTGAGTGCTTAACGTAGCAGGGGGCCACACGAGAGGCAAGCTATGTACACCGATCTGTACCGCTCAGTGCTAGGCTGGGTGCGTGACAGAGCTGGAGAAAGGGCCGCAAGGCCTGCGCCGCGGCAGGGGCGCCCGAGAGCGCATCCTCAGCGCTTCCCAACAGCTGTTCCGCGACCAGGGCATCAACTGCACCGGCATGGACCAGCTCTGCGCGGCGGCCGAGGTGTCCAAGCGCACGCTCTACCAGCACTTCGCGGGCAAGGACGAGCTGGTCGCCGAATGCCTGCGCCGATTCGATCCCGACATCCTGCCCGAAGTGTTCGACCGCACCGACCTCACACCTCGCGAACGACTCCTCGCCGCGTTCGAGGTGCACGCACCGCTGTGCCCCTTCATCGCGGCGGCCGTCGAGATCCCCGACCCGGGCCACCCGGCGCGCGTACAGGCCCGCGACTACAAGAAAGCCTTTGCCGTCCGGCTCGCCGAGACCGCCCGCGAGGCAGGCGCCACCGACCCCGAACATCTCGGTGAGCAACTGGCGCTGCTACTGGATGGCGCCTCTGCCCGCAGCCGAGTCCTCGACACCGAGACCCTCGCCACCGCCGCCGCCATCGCCGCCGTCCTCGTCGACAACGCCATCCCGCAGGCAGCGGAACCGGCCGGCACAACCGCGCCCGGGTCGGCCGCGGAGTAGCACGTGCCGGCGCGCAGCACCCGGCCCGCGTTTCCGGTCGCCGTTCACGCGCCGGGTTTCCACCCGAGCGCCGGGCCGAGACACGTCGCCATGTCGGTGAGGATCTGGACGTAGTCGCTGTGGTCGAAGCTGAAAGGTAGGGCGAACACGACTTCACGCACCTCGCGGAAGGCGGCGTTGGCGTAGAGCCTCTCCGCGATCTCGTCGGATGTTCCGAGGATGTCGGGCGCGGCGAGCAGACCCGGTCCGGGTGGACCCAGCGGCGCGGCGGTGCGTGGAGTGCGCATCTGCACGTAAGCGGCGTACTTGGCCCGCTGATCGGGGGTCGCGGTGTCGGTGGGGATCACGACGAGGCCTTGCGAGACCCGCGCGGCCTCGCCATCGGGATGGTGGCGTTTGAACAGCGCGATCTGGCGCTGCTGGATCGCGGCGAAGTCCCACCGACCGTCGGTCTCGAGGTCTGCCGGTTCGGGCTTGAGGATGTTGCTGGTCAGCAGGTTCAGACCCTGTTCGGCGGCCCACCGGGTTGATCGGCTGCTCGCTGAGCCGAACCAGATGCGGTCGGCGAGACCGGGCGAGTGGGGTTCCACCCGTGCGGAGAACTGTTCGAAGCCCGAAGAGCCGGAGAAGGTGCTGACCGACTCACCTCTGATCATGCGCAGTAGCCGCGCGACCCGCTCGAACGAGAGGTCCTCGGCATCGGCGGTGTCGGGGTAGAGCGCGCCCTTGATATCGTCCCAGTGGATCGGTGGCCCGATCGAGAAGCCGGGTTGCAGGCGGCCTCCGGACAGGATGTCGACGGTGGCGAGGTCCTCGGCCATGCGTAGCGGGTTTTCCCAGCCCAGCGGGGTCACCGCCGTGCCCATGGCGATGCGGCGGGTGCGTTGCGACGCCGCGGCCATGATCGCGATCGGTGATGAGATGCCGGTTTGGAAGTGTCGGTGGCGCAGGTATGCGCTGTCGAACCCGAGCCGTTCGCCGAGCTCGATGACCTGCAGCACGCTCTCGTGGCCAGGAGCGGGGTCGTCGCCGTCGAACAGACCGATGGTCAGATAGCCGAGCTTCTCCAATGGGACCCCAGGGGTCGGCATAGCGGCTCTCCTTCTCGCGTCACGGCTGCCGGTCATGAGATATGTCAACCAACCGGGCTGACGCACGGCCTGTTCCAGCATCCGCGCTCACGCGGTCCTCCCGCGAGTAGCCGCAGGCGGCGGCGTCAGCCCGCGCGACGGCGGTCGGCGGCCCGATGGGTCAGCGGCGGTCGCAGGCCGAGGTGCTCCCGCAGGGTGGTACCGGCGTAGGCGGTGCGGTAGACGCCGCGTTCCTGCAGCTCGGGGACGAGCTTGTCGACGATGTCGTCCAGACCGTCGGGGATGATGTAGGGCGAGACGTTGAAGCCGTCGACGGCACCGTGGCGGACGAAGTGGGCGAACCGGTCGGCGAGCCCCGACGGTGTGCCGACGTGCCCGCGCTGCGGGCCGAGGGCGATCACGGCCTCCCGCAACGTCCAATGGTTCGCCTCGGCCTGCTCGCGCCACGACCGCACCACTGCGTAGGGGTCCTTGGTGCGCCGTGAGCCGAAGCTGCCGTCGTTTTCCGCGACGATGGGGTCCTCGGCGGGCAGCGGACCGTCAGCGTCGCGGTCGGACAGGTCGCGGTTCCACACCAGCCCGGCGATGGTCAGGGCGGTACGCGGGGTGACCTGGCCGCGGCGCACCCAGTGCAGCTTCTCCTGCGCCTCAGCCTCGGTGTCGCCGATGATGATCTCGGTGCCGGGGAGGATGCGGATGTCGTCGTCGGGACGGCCTGCGGCGCGCAGCCGGGCGCGGACGTCAGTGGCGAAGGCGAGCGCGTCGTCGAAGTCGGTGCCGTGGGCAGAGAAGATCACGTCGGCGTTGCGGGCGGCGAAGTCACGTCCTTCGCCCGAATCGCCTGCCTGGAAGATCACCGGATGCCCCTGCGGGCTGCGGGGCAGCGTCGGCACGATCTCCACGTCGAACTGCGTCGAGCGCACGCGGACCGGGCTGATCGCGGACCGGTCGGCCCACGACTGCGCCTGCCGGGTGGCGGCGATGGCGTCGTCGTCCCAGGAGTCCCACATGGCGCGGGCGACGGTGAGGAACTGTTCAGCGCGGACGTACCGGTCGGCATGATCGAGGTAGCCGCCGCGGCGGAAGTTCGCGCCCGTCCAGGCGTTGTCCGTGGTCACCACGTTCCACCCCGCCCGACCGTCGGACAGGAGATCGAGGCTCGACAGGCGGTGGGCGAGGTCGACCGGCTCGTTGAACGTCGTGTTGGACGTGCTGACCAGGCCGATCCGGTCGGTGACGGCGGCGAGCGCGGCGAGTTGGGTGATCGCGTCGGGGCGCCCGGCGATGTCCAGGTCGTGGACACGGCCGTCGACCTCACGCAGACGCAGGCCTTCGCCGAGGAAGAACGCGTCGAACAGGCCCCGCTCGGCTGTCTGTGCGACGCGTCGGTAGGAGGCGGGATCGATCTGTGAGCCGCTGGTCGGGTCGGACCAGATCGTCCAGTGGTTGACACCCTGGAAGAACACCCCGAAGTGCAGCTGCGCAGCGGGATACGGGGTGTCGGTCGGGTCGGTCATCGGACCTCCGCAAGTGTCGATGGCGCGGCGAAGCGGCTCACGGGCCGCGGCAGGCCGAGAGTGGTGCGCAGGGTGGCGCCGGGCAGCGGCCGGGCCACGACGCCCGCCTCCAGCAGCGACGGGACAACCAGGCTCGAGAGCACAGCGAGGTCCTCGTCGAGCACGAGCGCGTGCAGCCGGACGCCATCCACCTGCCCGTGTACGGCCGCGAGCCAGGCGACGAGGCCCGCAGCCGTGCCCGTGTAGCGCTGCCGATCTGTGTTCGGCCAGCCGCCGAGCGCCGCAATGCGCGCTTCGGCGGTGGCATCGGCGGTATCGAGGGCGATCTCGACCTCGACGAACGTGCGCGCAGCGGCGGTGGCGCGGGTGGGCCTCGAGACCAAGGCGACGTCGGCGTTCACCCCGGCGTCGATGAGGGCGGGCGGGGCGAACACAACAGGTCTGCCCTGTGGTGGGCGCGGGACGATCGCAGGGCCCTTGACCGCGAAGGTGTCACCGGTGAAGTCGATGTAGTGCAGGCGATCACGGTCGAGGTAGCGGCTGGTCGTGACGTCGCGGATCACCGCGTCGTCCTCCCACGAGTCCCACAGGTCCACGACCACCGTCATCGCGTCACGGGCCTCGTTCCCGAGACCCTCGGCGGGCACCTGCGGGCGACCCCACGCCCGGGCCGCGGCAGCGTCCGCACTGGCCGAGACGACCCAGCCCGCCCGCCCCGCGCTCAGGTGGTCCAACGTCGCGAGCTGGGAGGAGACGTGAAAGGGCTCCGCATACGTCGTGGAAACGACGGGCGCGACGGCCAGCACGCTGGTGGACGCGGCCACGAACGCGGCCCGTTCGATCGCGCCGACCCGACCGGCCACACCCGCAGGCGGGAGCACCTCATCGTCGAGGGTGACGAGGGTGAAGCCCGCGTTCTCGGCGATCGCCGCGACCCGCGCGACCCGCCGCGGGGTCAGCAGTTCCCGCGGCGGATGCGTGGCGCGACGCCACGCTTCGGGATGGTCGCCGTCGCCGTCGATCTCCACGGCCAGGTGCAAGGTCATCTCGGTGTTCCGTCTCCCCGTCGGACAAGCCCGAGCGCTGCGCATCTCGGGCACAACGGCCGCGCCGAACCGGTTGGCCTCCTGCGCGTGCGGCCACCCGGGTGCTTCCGGTGGGCCGAGGACGGGCGGAGACGCGGCGCAGCCCTCAGAAACCGTGCCCGGTAACGAGACGACACAGGTCAACGTGACGGCGACGCGTCAACGCCGTGCCCCCACACCCGCGCACCCCGTACTCCCATCGCTCCTGGCGTGAGCACCCTGCACAGCCCAGTAGGCGCGCGGGTTGCTGCGGCGTCGTCGAGCCAGGTCTCTCGTCCGCTCGTGATGGACCCACGCAACGCTACGTGGGGGCCGGGCGGTCTTTCAAGAGCGCGACTATGACCGTCGACACAGCCGCTGAAAGGTACTGCGTCTGCCATGGCCACCACCCCGCTCGACGTGCTGGACCTCGTGCCGATCTCCTCGGGATCAACGGCGGCCGAAGTTGTTCGACCGAGGCCTGTACCCACTGGCCGATGCTCTCGCTACCGGCACCAACCGAGCCGGGAAGAGATCGGTTCGCGTGGCTCATCTACCAAATCCTGGTGGAACATCGGCGTTTCTTTCTGCATTGTCCGGACGAATGCGAAGGCAGGTCTCAAGCAAATCAATGACCGCGTATCAGAAGGGCGGGATCGATCGAGCTCGGCTGACGGCGTCTCTTGTGGCGACGCGGAATGACGGCCGTGCGCGGAGGGTTGGCCGTGGGGTGAACATCGGAGTGGCCATCGCCACGAGCACCGACCCGGCCGTCACACCCAACTACGTCGACGCGATCATCGACTTGGCCCGTGACGCCGCGGACGCGGGTGTGCCCTCGGCCTGGTTCGGCCAGCGCTTCGATTACGACGCCGCGGCGCTGGCCGCGTTGGTCGGCCGGGAAGTGCCCGCACTCAGGGTGGGCACCTCGGCGATTCCGATCTTCGGTAGGCAGCCGTTGCTGGTGGCGGCAGGCGCCGCGACCGCGCAGGCCGCCACCGCGGGCCGGTTCCAGCTCGGGCTCGCGCTTGGGGCGAAGTCGTTCGTCGAGGGTCCGTTCGGAGTCACGTTCGAACGGCCGGTCGCGCGACTGCGCGAATTCCTGGGCGCGCTGCGCCCCGCCCTGGACACGGGACACACCGACTTCCGCGGCGAGTTGGTGACCGCGACCACCCCACCCGGGCTGAGCGCCACACTACCGGGAGCCGAAGCGACGGTCCCGGTGCTGGTGGCTGCCATGGGGCCGCAGGCGCTGCGGGCCACCGGCGAACTCGCCGACGGCGTCCTGCCCAACCTGGCAGGCCCGCGCGTCTTGGAAAGCCGCATCGTGCCCACGATCGTCGAGGCCGCTGGCAGCGCGGGCCGACCGGCTCCACGGGTGGTGGCGTTCGTTGCGGCGGTGGTCACCGAGGACCCCGACGCGGTCCGCGCCACCGTCGCGGCTCGGATGGGCTTCTACGACGCCGTGCCCTCCTACGCCCGGGTAGTCGCCGAGGAGGGCGCGGCGAAAGCCGCTGATCTTGCCTTGATCGGCGATGAGGACACCGTGGCGGCAGGCCTGGAACGCTATCTCGACGCGGGCGCCACCGAGATCGTGCTCACCAACACCGAGCTCGGCGGCCCCGAAGCCCGCGGCCGGACCTGGCGGCTTGCGGGAGCCCTCGCTGGAGCGTGACCATCCGCTCCGGCACACGACTCAGCGGAACGCACTGACCAGCCGCGGTCCGTGGGGCACCGTCGTCCTCACCAGCGCGCGTCCGCGGCCCACGCGGGCCGCCATCCGATGAAGCGGGGCATCGTCACCACTGCGAGCAGGCTGATCAGGGCGGTGAGCGCGAGATAGCCGCCCGCCCACCACAGCGATCCGCCGCCCAGCGCGATCAGGGCGGTCAAGAAGACCGGGGTGAGGCCGGAAGCCCAGATGCCCGAGCCTTGGAAGACCAGCGACATCCCCGTATAGCGGACGTCGGCGTCAAACAGCTCGGCGAACAACGTGGACTCCGCGCTGGTCATCAACGCGTACCAGATCCCGAGCTGCAGCAGGAGGACGAACACCGTCAGCCCGGCCGACCCGGACCGTACGGCGAACAGCGACGGGATGACCGTCACGCCGAAGCCCACCACGCCCGCGCCGAACACCCGGCGACGCCCGAAACGGTCAGCGAGCCTGCCGGCGAGGGGCGTCAGCGCGGACATCAACAACGCGCCCACGGTGACGGCCGACAGGACGACGACCTTGTCCACCTTTGCCGTGGCGGTGGCGTAGATGATGATGAAGACACCCCACGTGTTGAACGCCGCGCCCTCGGCCCAACGGGCAAGCAGGCCCGCGACCAGGCCTCGGCGATGCCCGCGGGTGCGGAACACCTGGGCCACCGGGACGCGCGCGGTCCCACCCCGCTCACGCAGCGCCTGGAACTCCGGCGTTTCGAACACCCGCAGCCGGACGACCAGTCCGACGGCGACGAGGACGAGGCTGAACAGGAAGGCCACGCGCCATCCGATGTACTGGAACGTCTGCGCGTCGAGCACTTGACCGAGCAGTGCGAACACACCGGTGCCGAGGGCGAGCCCGAGGCCGAGACCGATCTGCGGGACGCTGCCGAACCGGCCGCGCTTGCCGGGCGGGGCGTTCTCGACCGCCAGCAGGACCGCCCCGCCCCATTCACCACCGACGGCGAGGCCCTGCAGGATGCGCAGCACGACCAGCAGTACCGGCGCCGCCACCCCGATCGCCGACACCGGCGGCAAAAGGCCGATCAGCGCGGTCGCGATGCCCATGAGCAGCATGGTTGCCACCAGCGTCCGCTTGCGGCCCAAGCGGTCGCCGATGTGTCCGAACAGAACCCCGCCGATCGGCCGCGCGACGAACCCGACCGCGAACGTGCCGAACGCGAGCAACGTCGCCGCGGTCTCGTTCCCGACCGGGAAGAACAGCTTCGGGAACACGAGCCCCGCCGCGGTTGCGTAGAGGAAGAAGTCGTACCACTCGACGGTGGTGCCGACGAGGCTCGCGGTCAGGACCGTCCGGACCGACGCCGACGGCGGCGGGATCGCAGGCCGCTCCACTGTGGTGCTCATTGCCCTCCCTCTCACGTGCCCTCCCTCTCGCGTGGAGGACTCGCTCATCGGGCCGCTCCCGCGAACGGCACCGACACGGGCCCGGTGTCGGCGACATGGCCGTCGGGTGGGCTCCACAGCTCGCGCCGGGCCAGCTCGGGCAACACGCCCTCGCCGACCCACCACACCTCTTCCAGGTGCGGGTAGCCGGAGAGCACGAACTCGTCGATGCCCAGCGCGTGGTACTCCGCAATCCGATCGGCGACGTCGGAGTGGCTGCCGACCAGCGCCGTTCCGGCACCGCCGCGAACCAGGCCGACACCCGCCCAGAGGTTCGGGGCGATCTCCAGGTTGGCCGTCGACCCGCTGTGCAGGCTGCGCATCCGCCGCTGCCCCTCCGACTCGCTGTGGGCCAGGCCTGCCTGTACGGCCTCGATGACTGCAGGGTCCAGCGCGTCGAGCAGGCGTTGTGCCTCCGCCCACGCGGCGTCGGCGGTGTCGCGGGTGATGACGTGCAGCCGGATCCCGAAACGGATCCGCCTGCCGTGCTCGGCGGCCGCCGCGCGCACGAGATCGATCTTTTGCGCGACCTGGGCAGGCGGCTCCCCCCAGGTCAGATAGACGTCCGCGTGCTTGGCGGCGACCTCGACAGCTGCAGGCGAGGAACCGCCGAAGTAGATCGGCGGCACCGGCTCCGGGATGCGGGTCAGTGCCGCCTCTTCGACGCGGACGTGCGCGCCGTCGAGGGTGACGGTCTCGCCCTGCCACAACGCCCCCACGACCTGCAGGAACTCGTCGGTGCGGGCGTACCGGGCGTCCTTGTCGAGGAAGTCGCCGTAGGCGCGCTGCTCGCGCGACTCACCGCCGGTGACGACGTTGAGCAGCAACCGGCCGCCGGAGTGGCGCTGGAACGTGGCGGCCTGCTGCGCGGCGAGCGTGGGTGAGATCGAACCCGGGCGGAACGCGACGAGGAACTTCAGCCGCTCGGTCTGCGGGACCAGCATGGCCGTCGTCAGCCACGCGTCCTCACACCACGCGCCGGCAGGGGTGAGCGCCCCGACGAAGCCAAGGCCCTCGGCGGCGCGCGAGATCTGGGCAAGGTAGCCGATCGCGGCGGGCCGGATCGCGCCTGCCGAGCCGGTGGCGACGCCGTGGCCGCCACCGACGAGATGGCGGCCGTCGCCATTGGTGGGCAGGAACCAGTGAGCGGTAATGGGCACGGCAAAGTTCCGATCTACCGCACGCAGACGCGGCAGTACTCGTGGAATCAGGAAAGAAAAGTCACGGGGAGCAGAATGAGCGCTCAGCGGCGACGACAGAAACCTGCCGTCACGAGACAGCAGTCGATCCAACGACGCTGCGTGAACAACCAGACCCGCACACGGGTGACGCTACGTGCGAGCCGCAGCGGATGCACTCCCCCTCGGCCGAACGTCCAATCTGGTGGGACGCGGCGCCGAAATGCCCGGACCAACCGTCGGGGAGATCACCGACTACGACCACCGGGGAGACCGAAGC
>DASWUV010000043.1:0-2361 GCA_036401495.1 Pseudonocardia sp.
ACGTCGGTGTAGCGGCGCCACCACCCCGGCTCGTTGGCGTGGCGGACCATGTCGAGGAAGACTTCGCGTTCGCCGGCGTCGGTGATCCCATAGGCCGAGAGCAGGTCGGTGACGTCACGTTCCTTGAACGCGACCCGGCCCAGTTCCAGCCGCCAGAGCTTCGAGTCGGATGCGCGGATGATGTAGCTGGCATCGGCGCGCGAGATGCCGGCGGCCTCCCGCAGCCTGCGCAGCTGGGAGCCGAGCACGATGCGCCGGGCGGTGACCCCCCTGACGGATCCGGCATCGGGGGCGGCAGCAACCCCAGGCTGATCGGCCTCGGTCATCGACTACTCCCGTGGATCTTCGACCCGGGTCGCCACCAGGCGACGAAAGGGGCGCGCTGCCCAGTGAACGCTACATGTCACCGTAGGCTATCGGGAGCTTGCTCCCTGGGTTCAAATCGCATGATCTAGGCCCTACACTCGACTCGTCGCCGTATGGGCCGTGAACCGTCAACGACCGTGTAGCGAGGGACAAGTATGGCCAGCGCAGAGGCACCCGAGTCCGAGGTGGTGCCGTCGTACATCGACGTATCCAAGGCGAGCGTCGCGCGCGTCTACGACGCGTTCCTCAACGGCAAGGACAACTACGAGATCGACCGTGAGGTCCTTCACCAAATTCAGCAGGTCGCACCAGAGGCCGCGCAGCTCGGCTGGGACAACCGCGAGTTCCTGATCCGGGCCTCTCGGTTCATCGTGGGCCAGACCGGGATCACCCAATACCTGGACTGCGGGTCCGGGCTGCCCACCGCGGAGAACACCCACCAGGTCGTGCAGCGCGTCCAGCCCGGCGCCAGGGTCGTATACGCCGACAACGATCCCGTCGTGCTGGCACACGGGCGGGCATTGCTCGAGGACAACGATCGGACGTACCTGATCGGCGCCGACATCTTCGAGCCCCGCCAGGTGCTCGAGAACGAGACGGTGCGCAAGTACATCGACTTCTCGGAGCCTCTCGCACTCTACCAATGCGGAACGATGCACCACTACACCGGTAATCATTACGCCGAGATCATGAAAGAGTACATCGACGCGCTGCCATCGGGCTCCTACGTGGCGCTGAGCCACTTCTTCGACCCGGAGACCGACGAGCACAGTGCCCTCGCACGGAAGATGGAGGAAATCTTCATCCACAGCCCGATGGGCAGCGGCAGCTTCCGCACGCGGACGCAGATCCTCAGCATGCTCGACGGCCTCGAACTGGTCGAACCCGGCCTCGTACTCTGCGCCGACTGGTGGCCGGACGGGCCGAGGGTGAAGCCTATGACATCGGTGCAGTACTGCATCGCGGGTGCAGTCGGGCGCAAGCCCTGAGGCGACACGTCGAGGTCGGGCGAGCTCGTCAGGTAGCCGCGAAGCATCCCGACGGCAGGGCATCGGCAAGGTGCTGACTTACGGCAGGTAGCCGCGGCCGCCACGTGCAGCCGGATGGTGCGGACGACGGAGACCGGTAATCTGGCCTTGCACCTCGGGGTGGAGGCAGCTGATGGCGCGCATGTTGTGCAGTCGGTCGGCTACTTTGATGGCCAGAACTCGGCGATCAGTGGTCTCTGGCGGCGGGATCGGTCCCGATCTGTCGAAGGCCGTGAACTCGCAGAGCAGGTCCACGATCGCGTCGCCGAATGTCGCCCGCAGAGCTGTGTCGGATGTGAATTCCATGGCGACGTCCTGAGCGCCGACGTCCTCGAGATCGTGGAGCACGGCCGTGATGACGGTCATGGGATCAGCGCCGTGTTCTGCCAAGATGAGCGCAACCGGGAGGCCCTCCCCCATATCAAGATCATCGAACTGATGTCGTCACTAACCTCTGTGGTCAGTACAGCTAGCCGACAGTGCTCGGCAGCGACGCCGATCTCAATCGCCTGCTGGCGAACGTTGTCTCCAACGCCGTGTGGCTACCGGCGCAGGGCGAACCGTCTGTCGTCGGGTTCGCCCGACCTACGCCGACGAGTGGGGCCGGACCCGGTGGAGCGACGAGCCGTGGACTCATGTTTCACCTCAACCACCTCAGCTGCGCGCAGTCGCTGGAGCGGTAGCGCGCCATCCCTCTCGCCACGATGCGCAGGTCTGCTCGTCGTGCAAGATACGTGCCATATGCATTGCACGATATTGCCAAATATCGCGAGCTGACGCCCAAGATCAAAAGGCATTATGGCTGCTCAGCGCCAGTGTCGGCGGTGCCCCCGGCAGTGTCTGAGTTCAGGACATCGTTCACACCTGTCGCGGGACATCGTTCACACCCGAGGACAAGGGGTGAGCGATGGGGATGGCGCAGCTGGTCGTCACGGCGGTACTGGTCGAGGGCCGCTCCAAAAGCGAG
>DASWUV010000044.1:0-6177 GCA_036401495.1 Pseudonocardia sp.
TTGCCATCCTGACCATCAGAAGGTCACCGACAACGCACGCTGCACCAAGCCGGTCAGCGCGGTGACGACGGAGTCGCCGGTGACGACGGCGTAGAGGACCGCGGCGAACGCGGCCGCGGCCAGCGTGCCGATGGCGTACTCGACCGTGCTCATCCCGGAGTCGTCGCGAAGCCTGGCGAACAGACGAGCGGTGCGGGAACGGGTGGAAGACATGTGAACTCCTTCTCTTGATGGGGCGCGACGGCGGTCACCATCGCGCCAGCGCCTCGCTCGCGAGGCCGATCACGACCGGCGCGATGCCGAGTACGAGGAACGCCGGCAGGAAACAGAGGCCGAGCGGACCGGTGATCATCACGGCGGCCCGTTGCGCACGGGCCTGAGCGGAGTCGGTGAGCGCCGCGCAGCCGAACGCACTCGGTGTGGGCCACGCTCGCAAGAGCTGCGCCGGTGCCCGCTGACCGAGCCGCCGCGCGGGCGAAGGGAGCGAGCGCGGGCCGGTGTTCTACCGTGCGCCACGCGTCGACCGGATCGGCGCCCAGCTCCAGCAGACCCGCAACCCGCCGCAGGCCTTCTCCGGCGGCGCCGTCGAGCGGGGTGGCTGTCGCGAGGACTGCGCTCGCCACCGGCAGGCCCGCTTCCAGGCAGGCAGCCAGCAGCTCCCAACACCCGGCCAGCTCGGCACCGTTCTCGGTGCGTTCGACGAGCTGCCGCGACAGCACCTGGCGCGCTCCCGCGCCCGCCAACGCCCCCAGGCCGACGGCGACCGCGCTCGTCACCGCACCACCGACGACCCACCCCACGGCTCCTATCGCGCAGCAGCCGACGACGAGCCAGACCAGCCGAAGCGCAGGCACCGGGGGGCCGGACGGGGGCGCCGCCGCGGTGAGGTCGCGCCATCGGTCGCGGCCGACGCCCTGTGGAGCAAGGCAGGCGGCCGCCGACAACATCGCCGCAGCGAGGCAGACCGGGGGCGGCGTCGACCCGCCCACCGTGCCGCTCACTGCGGTGCTCACCGTGTCGTTTGCTGAGCCGATCAGTGCGGCGCTCACAGGGCCGATCACCGCGGTGAACACCGGGCCGACCGTCTTGGCGATCACCGAGACGACCGCCGTGCCGACCACGGGGCCGCTCACCGGGGCACCGCGCGCCGCAGGATCTGCGCCGTCCACGCCCGCCCGGCCCCGACCAGCCCGATCCCGATCACGAGGAGAACCTGTCCCAGGACGCTGCCACGCAGAACGCCGATTGGGTCGGCGCCCATGAGCTGGCCCAGCGCGACGCCGAGCGCGGGCAGTGCCGTCAGCAGCCCGGCGGTCGCCCGTGGCCCTGCCAGCTGCGCCCGCACACCCGCCCCGAAACGGACCCGCCAGCGGATGTCGTCGTGCACACCGGCCAAGAGCTCGGCGAGCGGGACGCCATGGCGCTCCGCGAGCGACCACGCCGTGGCCACCCTTTCCAACTCGGCCGCGGCGCTCGGCTGCGCCTGAGCACCGCGGCGCAGCGCGGCGGGCACGTCGTCGCCCAACCGCGCGGCGGTGGCTGCGGGGGCCAGCAGCCTTCTTGCGACGGGCCCGTCGGCAGGCAAGCCCGCGAGCGCGGCCGCGGGGTGGCTGCCCGCCTGGAGCTCATCGGTGATGCGACGCAGTGCGTCGGCCAGCTCGGCGGCTCCGGTGGCCCCGGCCGCGTCGGCAGCGCGGCCTGCGCGTCCCCGCGAGAGCATCAGAACCAGCAGCACGGCCGCCAGCGCGCCGCCCGGCCCCGCCGCCAGCAGCCCGGCGATCGCGCCGAGCGCCACCGGGGCGCCGACCAGCAGTCGTCGACGTCCCGCCCGGCCGCTCCTGGGTCGCAGCGCGGACAGCCGGGCCGCGGCGACTCGTTGCGGCGTCCACAGCAACGTGCAGGCCAGCGCCAGCATCGCGGCACTCACCACGGCACCGGCGTGCCTCGTCGGGTGAGCAACGCCGCGAGTGCGTCGCGTTCGCGCGTCAGGCCTGATCCGCGCACCCACGCCGGTCGGACGACGACACCCCGCTCGCCCACTGCGGGCACGGCGATCGTGTCCAGCACGCGCCTGCCCGCGGGAAGGCGGCGCATGTGCAACACGACCTGAACGGCGGCGGCCAGCTGGCTGTGCAGCGCCGCGCGGGTGAGGCCGCCGATCGAGGCGAGCGCCTCCATGCGGGCGGGGACCTCCTCGGCGGAGTTCGCGTGCACCGTGCCCGCCCCGCCGTCGTGGCCGGTGTTCAACGCGGCGAGCAGCTCGCAGACCTCGGCGCCCCGGACCTCGCCGACCACCAGCCGATCGGGTCGCATCCGCAGCGCCTGCCGGACGAGGTCGCGCAGCTCGACGCCGCCCGCGCCTTCGATGTTGGCCGGTCGCGACACCAGCCGGACGACGTGGGGATGGCGCGGCCGCAGCTCGGCGACGTCCTCGACGGTGACGATCCGCTCGCTCCCACTCACCATCCCCAGCAGCGCTCCGAGGATGGTGGTCTTGCCGGTGCCGGTGCCCCCGGACACGAGGAAGGCGAGCCGGGCGTCGAGCACAGCGCGCAGGAGGGACTCGCTGGTGGCGTCGACCGCACCCAGCGCGCGCAGTGCGGCCAGATCGTGGGTGGCCGGGCGCAGCACGCGCAGCGACAGGCAGGTGCCGTCGGCGGATACGGGCGCCAGCACGGCGTGCAGGCGGACGCCGATGTCGGCCAGCCAGCCGTCGACGTAGGGGCAGGCGTCGTCGAGCCTGCGGCCTGCTGCGACGGCGAGCCGCTGCGCCAGCCTGCGTACCGCGGCGTCGTCGGGGAACCGCACGGACGTGCGCTCGAGCCCCGATCCGCGGTCCACCCACACCGCGGCAGGACCGCACACGAGCACGTCGGTGGTGCGCGGGTCGCGCAGCAGCTCGTCGAGCGGGCCCGCGCCGGTGAACTCCTGCCGCAGGGTGCGCAGGGCCGCCAGCACGTCGAGGTCGGCCGCCACCCCGCCAGACTCGGCGCGCACCGCGGCGGCGACCGCGGCCGGCCCGGTGTCGCCGCCCGCCGCGGCCAGACGCGACCGCACGCGGTCGACCAGCCCAACCATCTGCGCCGTCACGGCCCGCTCCGCCCGGCCGGCCTGCTCAGCTTCGCGAGCTCGGCGAGCACGGTGCGGGCCGCGCCCGCGAGCGGACCGCGCGCATGTCCCGGTGCTCTTCCCGCCTCCACGGCCTTCGCAAGACCCGGTTCGGGCCGCATCGCGACCAGGAGCGGCAAGTCGAGCGCGCGCGCGATCTCGGCGGCCTCGATCCCGCCTGGTGCAGGACCGCGGACAACGAGGCGCACCGGACCCCCGTGTTCGGCGAGGACCGCAGCCACCCGGGCGGCTGCGGCACTCGCCCGGATCTCGGCGGGTACCACGAGCACGGTCAGGTCCGCGGCCACGAGCGCGGCGACGGCGGCCTCGGTGGGGTAGCGGGGCAGGTCGCACACCACGATCTCGCCCGCGCGGCGCCCGGCGTCGAGGACCGCCGCGACGGCCGCCGCCGTGGGCCCCTCAGGGGACCGGTCGCAGGACAGCAGCGCCAACTCGCCGCCTGCACGGCCCGGTATCGGGGGTGCGGGCAGCGCGGCGTGCCAGGCGGCCGCGGGTACGTGGCCGCTGCCGACGTCGATCTCCGGCCAGCGCAGGCCCGCGACGTGCTCGGCGCCCAGCACGAGATCCAGGCCACCGCCCAGCGGGTCGCAGTCGACGAGCAGGGCCCGACCGCCGCCGCGCACGGCCGTGACCGCGAGCGCCGCGGCGAGGACGGACGCGCCCGCGCCACCGCAACCGCCGACGACCGCGACGGCGGCGCCCGTGCGGCGCCCACCCTCCACGGACTCCATCGCCTCGGCGAGCGCTCTGACCAGCCACGCCTCGGCATCGGGCAACGAGAGGACGTGCGCGGCGCCGACCGCGACGGCGTGCTGCCACACCTGCGCAGGCGGCCCGGCCAGCACGACGACGAGGACTCCCTCGCGTCGAGGAAGGCCAGCCGCCGCACAGCGTTGCGCCGCGTCGTCGTCGAGCACGATGACCGGCGCGCCCATCCAGCTCCGCCGGGCCTCGGGCGGATCGGCGACGCGCTGCAGCTCGCATCCCGCCGCCGCGGCAAGGCGGAGCACCGCGTCGAGCAGGTCGGGCTCCGAGATCATCACGAGCCCGCGCGGCCGCACGGGGGGCGCCGGGCCAGTCGACGCGTGTGCGCCCTGTGCGCGCCCGGACGGACTCCAAGGCCCCGGGCTCCACGCCGCCGAGCCGGTTGTTCCTCTTGACGGGGTCACCCGCACCGCGTTCTGCACCGCCATCATCGCCTCCCGATCTGCGCTCGCCACTTCGAGCGACAGGACTCAGCGTGGCGACGTGACGGCTTGATCGGGGATCGAACGGCGTGGCTGTGGACAACTCGCGGCGATGGGGACAACTCGGCGTCCGGGACGGCGTCGGCGCGGTTTATGTCGCGGCTCTGTGCCTGCTCCGTCGAGTCGGCGTCGACCACCCGCGCAGGCTCGCCGTCAGAATTGCCGCCGGAATCCCGGCGAGAATCCCCACGGGAATCGTCACCGGCGGGCAGGGACGCGTTGGTCGACTCGCTCACCTCATCGCGGGCGAGCACACTGTGTGAAGGGTCCCTGCTAGACCGGCCGACGGCCGGAGGCGAGAAAGACTCCGGACGCGGGACGACCCCCGCCAGGGGGGATTGGCGGGGGCCGTCGGCGGTTCAGCTCCGGGGGGTTGAGCTGAACCTTGCCCGGACGTATCCGGACTGCACAACTGTAGCTCCTGCGGAGCCGCAATGCGCCCCCTGGACGGACGCTTATCGGCGGCCCGGGCGGCAACGGCGCCCCGTCGTCACTCTGGCAGTCTCGACGTCTGTGGCCGATGCGGCGTTCTTCGACCTGGACAAGACCATCATCGCGGGCTCGAGCGCGCTCGCGTTCAGTCACTCTTTTCTCAAGGAGGGCCTGATCTCGCGTGGGGCGTTGCTCCGAAGTGGATATGCGCAGCTGCTCCTGCTGCTGTCCGGGGCGGATGAGTCCACAATGGACACACTGCGTAGGCGGATCACGGCGCTGTGTGCGGGCTGGGAGGTGGCGCAGGTGCGCAGGCTTGTTGCCCAGGCACTCCACGAGACGGTCGAGCCGCTCGTCTACGCGGAGGCGCAGGCCCTGATCGCCGAGCATCGGGCGCACGGGGACGAGATCGTCGTGCTTTCGGCGTCGGGTGCAGAGGTGGTCGAGCCCATCGCCGCCATGGTCGGCGCGGATCGATACCGGGCGACGCGCATGGGCGTGGAGGACGGCCGCTACACGGGGGAGATCGAGTACTACTGCTATGGCGAGGCCAAGGCCCAGGCGGCTCGCGACATTGCCGTCGAATGCGGCTACGACCTCGCGCACTGTCGCGCCTACTCCGACTCGATCACCGACCTCCCGCTCTTGTCCGCCGTGGGCCATCCGACCGCGGTCAACCCCGACCGAGCACTGCGGCGGGTTGCGCAGGAGCGGGGCTGGCCGGTGTTGACGTTCGCCCATCCTGTCGCGCTGCGTAACCGGTTCCGTCGCCAGGCCCGGGTGGGCGCCCTTGCCGGGACGGCGGTCGTCGTGATGCTCGCCGGAGCGCTCGGCACTGGTCTGACCATCCGCCATCGGCGTGACCACCGCTGACGGGACGCGGTGGTGATCGCCACCCTGCGTGCCTGAACCGGTGCACCGGCCGTCAACCCTTGCTGTGGTCCCGGTCACGGACTACAAAGAAACCACGAACCCTTGACAGCCAAGGGCGGTGCGGCAGAGAAGCACCCGTCCTCCCTGCTCAGGGCTTCGTACGTGACGATCGGGCGCTCCACGCACAGCACGCCGCGGGAGGCATGTCGTCGTGAGGCCTGCGTACCGGGACGCTGGACGCCGAGGCCACCATCACGACACGTAGTGCACGCTGGATCTCGGCAGTCGCGTCGGCGGGCGGCGTTCCTCAGGGACCGCCGCCCGTCACATTGCGCGGGTCCTGGCGTCCGCGATCGACCGTCCCTCGCGTGCGCCCGACTCCCACTGGGCGCAGCAGTGCCGGATCCAGACCGCCAGCCCCTGCGGGGTGCCCTCCGCGAACCCCGCCGCAGCGCGCGGGTACTCGGCCCCGGCACGCAGGTGTCCGACCTCCGGC
>DASWUV010000045.1:0-46077 GCA_036401495.1 Pseudonocardia sp.
CCACGTGCACTCGGCGCGTGTCCAGCGACGCCTGCGGCGACGACCGGGATCGGGGTGGCCTTCGTAGTTCTGCTGATCGGCGCGATGTCGAGGATTGTCATGTTCTGAGGTCTCCGAGCGCGGACTCCCCGCTGCTACGGGATCGCCGCCGCTACATGCCGAATCGCGCGCGTTCTAAGGCTTCGACTGCTTCAGCGGCTCCGTTCACCTTGACGTGTGCGGCGTCTTGTCGACCGAACAGGTAGAGCAGCAGTTCGCCCGGAAGTCCGGTGATGCACGCGGCGGGTTGGCTGCGACGGGCTCGAACGGTCTGGGCGGTGCCCGCCCAGTGAAGCTCGAGACCTACTCCTCGTAGCCGCCGCGCCAGGAACCAGCGAGCTTGGCTGACGTTGTGCCACAGGGCCTCGTCCATGCCCTCCGGGTTGGTTCGTGGGCTGCGGCCGTCGGCCCGGCGGACGTCTTCGTGGTGGACGAAGAACTCGTTGAGGTTCGGGAACCGGCGCACCCATGCGGTGCGGAAGAATCCCGGCGGTGGTCCGGAGCGGAGGGTAGCGACGAGCGCGGCGAAGTCGGTGCGGGTGAGCGCTGTTCGTCGTTGTTCGGCTAGACGAGCCCATGTGCCAGGTAGGACGAGCCCGGGACCGGCAAGGGGGTCGTGCTCGCGTAGGACGAGATGTGCGGCGAGATCGCGGGTTGTCCACGGCTCCAGCAGGGTCGGCGCGTCGGGACCGAGCTCGTCGAACAGGTCGCTGAGTTGCGCTCGCTCGACGGCGTCAAAGAGCGGATCGCCCATACGCTCGCAGCGTAGTGACAGCTGGACGTCTGAGCGGTGACAGCGCGCGCACGCCCGCCGACACACACCGTCGGTAGCCCACACCCACGTCCCGCACGGTGTGTGAGCCCCGCACGATGTGTGCGGGCCGGGAAGCGCCGATCGACGCAAGCCCGGACCAGCTGCTGGAGGCGGCCCGGGCCGGGTGACCGAGCCCGTCATCGTCGCCGCACCCGCCGGCAGGCGTGCCTAACTGGGTCGGCGACCTCGCGGCTCGCGGACGCCTGCGAGCGGCTGATGCTCAGGCCGTGATGAGCAGGGGCTGGTCGCCGGGCAGGAGCAGTTGCGCGACTTGGGCGAACCGCCAACCGGCCCCGGCGCGGACGAACACCCAGACCATGTCGTAGCGGTCGCGTGGCCAGTTCCGCGGCGGCGCAGGCGTGATCTCGCCGAGGTTGTCGACGAGCTTCGTGAGGGATTTGTGGTGCCACGACACGAGGCTGACGCCGGGGCGGCCTGCCAACTCCGCGGCCAGCTGCGTCTCCTCGCCCGGTGCGTAGCGGTCCACCACCTCGACCCCGAGCTGCCGGGCCAGTGGCTCGACCGTCTCGATCGAGCGCCTGCTGCGGCCGTTGCGCGCCGCAGCGGCGTAGACGGCGTCGGGGCGCCACAGACCGGCAGGCGGCTCGCCGCGCAACGGCGCGAAGAGCTCGACAAGGGCTCCGGCCCGGAGCCAACCGTCGACGGTGAGGGAGCGGTTGTCAGAGCGCCCGGTGGGGCTGATGCCGCGTGCAGGTCGGGCCGGCAGTGGTTTTTCCGCATGCCGGATGATCATGATGACCTGTTCGCGTTCCGCCGGTTCGAGCGGGCGAGCGGGCACCGGCGGCAGAGCGCTCTCCGCAGAACGTCGGCGGATCGGTGCGATGTCGAGGACAGTCATGTTCTTCGTTCTCCGAGTGCTATCGGGCGACGATCTGCCAGAGCCCGAACAAGACGATCGCTGCCGCGAGGACGAGGCTGGTCACGCCGACGACGGCACCGGATCGGGCGGAGACGGTGAGGGGGTGGCGCCCCGAGATCGAGGCCGGGGCGTCGTGGTCGACGTGGCGGGCCGACAAGCCGGTTACGGCCAGGGAAACCAGTACGACGACGGCGAGGGTCGCGCCGATCGAGACGAGCTGGACGGTGAGCAGGGACAACCAGTTGATCATCACAGTGGCTTTCTTCTGGTCAGGCGGCGGTGCGGGCGGACGTGGCGGCGACCGGCGGGAGGGATCGAACCTCGTTGACGGTGGCGGCGGTGACCGGCGCGCGTCGGGACATTCGGTAGATGACGGCGGCCAGGACGGCGAGGACGGCGGCGACCACGACGGTTCCGACGGTTCCGGTGGAGGCGGTCCAGGCGGCCAGTGCGCCGAGTGCGGCGGCGGCGGGCAGGGTCAGCAGCCACGCGACGACCATCTCGAGCGCGACACCCCAGCGGACGGTCGCCCCGGGCCGACCGGCAGCGCTGCCGAGGACGGCTCCGGTGGTGACCTGGGTGGTCGACAGTGCGAAGCCGAGGTGGGCGGAGGTGAGGATGACCGCAGTGCTCGCGGTCTCTGCGGTGAATCCCTGGGTGCTCTGGATGTCGCTGACGCGGTGGCCGAGGGTACGGATGATGCGCCAGCCGCCGGTCGCGGTGCCCGCGGCAATGGCCAGCCCGCACAGCAGCACCACCCACAGCGGGGGAGCGGCGTACGCAGGCAGGAGGCCGACGGTGATCAGCGTCAGGGTGATCACACCCATGGTCTTCTGGGCGTCGTTGGTGCCGTGGGCCAGTGCGACCATCGACGCGGACACGACCTGTGCCGTGCGGAAGCCGCGGGTGACAGCGCGCTGGTCGACGCGGGCGGTCATGCGGTAGGCGACGGCGGTGGCGGCCAGCGTGGCCAGTCCGGCCACGATCGGGGAGAGCGCGAGCGGCACGAGGATCTTGCCCACCACGGTGGAGAAGTGGATCGCGCCTGACCCCGCGGATACCCAGGTCGCTCCGATCAGGCCGCCGAACAGGGCGTGCGACGAGCTCGACGGCAGACCCCCCAGCCAGGTCAGCAGGTTCCACAGGATCGCCCCGACGAGCCCGCCGAAGATGATCTGAGGAGTGATGCGGGCTTCGTCGACCAGTCCGCTGGAGATGGTCAGAGCGACCTGCACCGACAGGAACGCCCCGATCAGGTTCAACGCACCGGCGAGCAGCACCGCGACCCGCGGTCGCAACGCGCCGGTGGCGATCGAGGTGGCCATGGCGTTGGCTGTGTCGTGGAAACCGTTGGTGAAGTCGAACACGAGCGCGGTCACGATGACCACGATCACCAGCACGGACATGTCGTCTCTCCGAGCTCTGGGCCGGTTGGCCGGTGGTGGAGGTCTGCTCGCCGGACGTCAGAGGCATGGTGCCGCCCTCACGATCCGAAACCCCCGTGGCACGTCTACTGCTAAGTACCACAGGAACGTAGCTATTCTCGGTTTCCCATGCGCAAATGTGTGACCTAACAGTCGCCACCTGCCACAGGAGTAGGGTGTGGGTAGTGGTTGAGGAGGTGGCTCGGTGCGAGCGGACGCAGTACGGAACCTCGATGTGGTACTGGTGACCGGCGCCAAGTTGCTGGCCGAGAACCCGGGAGTCAGCGTCGCCGCGATCGCCGCGGCCGCCGGTGTGGACCGGCGCACGGTGTACCGCCGGTTCCCCAACCGGGACGCCCTGCTCTGCGGGGTGTTCCACGCAAAGCTGGCCGCGATCGACGACGTCCTCACGCAGAGCAGGCTGACCGAGGCGCCCGTCGGCGTGGCCCTGCACCGGTTCATCGAGGGCGCGGTCGACGTGAACCGCCGTTATCCGGTCGGGCACGAGCAGATGGGTTGCTCGTCAACCGCCTTCGCGCAGCATCTCGAGCAGCGCGAGCGAATCGAGACGTTCCTGCGCCGTGCCGCAGGCGAAGGACTCATCCGGGGCGACCTGCCGGACGGGATGGCGTGGCAACTGCTCCACGGCATCGTCGACATGGTGGCCCACCGGATCCCCGACCTCGACTGCGGCCGCGCGGCCGACCTCGCCGTCGAGATCCTCCTCAAGGGCATCGGCCGCGGATGATGGTGGGCGCTGACTCCCGCGTCACACCCATGTGCGAATCGGGCCTCTAAGCGCTACTTTCATGTGGTGCTTGATGAGCGAGCTGCTACGGCGATGGTGTGGGGAACGGCGTCGGTGACCCGACGAGCCGCACCGCACGTCGACCGAAGCTCGAGGGGCGCCGTCCGACTCCCTCGAACCCGCGCGCTCTGGACGACGTTGGGAGTCGACCGATGAACATCAATGGCCTGATCACTGAGGTGATCGCGAACTATGGCAACTTCGGGATCGACCTCGGGATCGACGTGGCCGCCATCCTCGTGATGGCCTACGTGCTCTACTTCCGCCGCCACTGGCGTGCAGACCTGCTGTTGTCCTACATCACGCTCAACATCGGCATCTTCGTCGTGATGTCGGTGCTGAGCGTGGTCAAGGTCGACATCTCCGTCGGCTTCGGCCTCTTCGCGATCCTGTCGATCATCCGGTTGCGGTCCAGTGCGGTGACGCAGCAGGAGGTGGCCTACTACTTCGTCGCGCTCGTCATGGGCTTGGTCAACGGGATGGACGTCGACAACCGCGGCCTGGTCGTGATACTCAACGTACTGCTGCTGACGGTCATGGCCGTGTTCGACAGCAAGCCGCTGCGTGAGCGGTCAAGGCGTATCGACGTGCAGCTGAAGAAGGTCTACACCAGCGACGCGGAGCTCGTGGCCGACCTCGAGCGTGAGCTGGGCGGGCGCGTGATGTACCACGAGGTCACCGAGATCGACCTGGGCCACCACCAGACCAGCGTCGACGTGCGGTACCGACCGGGATACGGCGTCGTCCAGCAGGATGTGGCCGCCGAGCAGGCCGCGGTGGAGGCTGCCGCAGTGGAGCCGGTCGGTCCTCGGCATGCCGGTCCGGCAGCCGAGAAGATCCCTGCCTCTGTCGAGGCTGGCGAGTCGTCCGACAATCTGGTTCTCGCCGGCGCCCGTGAGAGCGCCGAGAACCTGTCCTCTCGGACGAACTGAGCTCGGACGAACTGAGCTCGGACGAATTGAGAAGGAGGGGGACGGTGCGAACTGTCGGTCCCGCTGTGCCGGGTGCGTCGTGGTGGCCTCGTCCGATGCCGCGGCTGCTCGTCGGCGTCATGCTGGCGCTCTCGGTCTTCGTGACCGCCTGCGCCGCCAACTCGCCCTCGACGCCCACGCCGAGCTCCGGGGCGTCGGGCGCGGCGGCATCACCGACCGCCGCGACGGGCACCGTGGTGATGCTGATCCGGCACGGCGAGAAGCCGGACGGCTCGGACCCCGGCGTCGACGCCCAGGGCAACGAGGACGCCAATTCCTTGACGGCGACCGGCTGGCAGCGGGCGAACGCACTGGCGGATCTGTTCGACCCGGCTTCGGGGCAGATCCGGGCGGGGCTCGTTCGCCCGACAGCGATCTACGCCGCCGGTGCGAACGACGACGGTGAAGGCACGAGGCCCCGCGAGACCGTCGCGCCGCTCGCCCAGCGGCTGGGCATCACGCAGAACAACGACTACGGCAAGGGCGACGAGAAGAAGCTGATCGGGCACGTGATCGCGCAGCCGGGGGCCACATTGATCTCTTGGCAGCACGGGGAGCTCCCTGCCCTCGCTGCGGCTTTCCCTGGCGCCAGTCCGAAGCCGCCGAAGGACTGGCCTTCGGACCGGTTCGACGTGATCTGGACCTTCACCAAGACCGCCGACGGCTGGCAGTTCGCCCAGGTCCCGGAGCTTCTGCTGCCCCAGGACACGGCCGCCGCCATCGACGAATGAGGCCATCGGTACGCCGCGGCTCTTCAGCTGCGGCGTACCCCCGGTCGTGCGTCGCTCAGGTGATCGGCTGTGCCGCTTTGACGAACTCGTCAGTGTAGGTCTTGGTGAGGTCGATCGACTTGCCCTTGACCTTGTCGTTGAAGGCGCTGAGCACCTCAAGGCAGGTAGGCGGCCCGTCCGTGGGCATGACGCCGGTGGGGTTGAAGATGCCCTTCTCACTGTTCAGTGCCGCAGCGTAGGCGTCCTTGCCGACCCCCTGGTAGTAGTCGGCAGGCATCTTGTCAGCGATCTCTTGGGCGCTGTGGCTCTGAATCCACTTCAGGGTCGAGACATAGGCGTTGACGAGTTTCTGCACCGTGTCCTTGTTGCTGTTGACCCAGTCGGTTTCCATATAGAGCGAGGTTGCCGGGTAGGTTCCGCCGAGGGCCGCCTTGGAACCTTCTGCGGTGCGCATGTCGAGAAGAATGAACGCCGTCCCGTCCGATAGTGCTTGCGACACGGTCGGTTCGGTCGTCATTCCGCAGTCGATGGCCTTCTGCTTCATGGCCGCGATAAAGGTCGGACCGGCCCCGACGCCGCGTCGGGTCGTCTGGGTCGGGTCGACGCCGTTCTTGGTCGTCAGATACTGGGTGAGGAAGTCGGTCGAGGAGCCGGTGTCGGTGATGCCGAGCGACTTGCCTTTGAAATCTGCGGGGCTGTTGATGACGCCCTTCAGGTCGCTGCGGCACAGCTCGACCTCGCCGGGGATCTGCAGCATGGAGACAACTGATTCGCTGATCTTGTCTTGTGCCTGCAGGGCGATGTTGTGGTCGTAGAAGCCGCCGACTCCTTGCACCTGACCGGCGAGCATGTTCTGGGTGGCGTCGCCACCGGCAGGCTCGTCGACCAGGTTGACGTTGACGCCGATCTTGTCGTAGTAGCCGAGTTGCTTGGCCAGCATGAACGGTAGATAGATCTGCTTGCTCAGACCGCCGACCATGATCGTGACGTTGGGCGCGTTGGCCGAAGGTTGCGAGGCGGCGCCCGACGAACCCGAGGCGTTGTTCGCGCATCCGGTGAGGGCCGCGGCCGCCACGACGGCGCCCACGACGGGCGCGAGATATTTGTGCTTCACAGAGGATCTCCTCGATAGGTGTCCGAAGGACAGGGCAGTGTGCTATTCGACGGCAGCGCCACCGTGGAACTGCGGAGGACGCCAGCGGAGCAGGCGGTTCTCCAGGACGGTGATCAGCGCCTCGGCGACGAGTGCGATGATTGCGACGAGCACCATGCCCGCGAGGACGCCGTTCATGTTGAAGTTGTTCTGCGAGGAGCGGATCAGCAGTCCCAGCCCCTTGTTCGCGCCGAGCAGCTCGCCGACGATCGCGCCGATGAGTGCGAATCCAAAACTGATGTGCAGGCTGGCGAGGATCCAGGTGAACGCCGAGGGGAGGACCACCTCGCGGGTGACCCGCCACGGTGAGGCGCCCAGCAGCCGGGCGTTGGCGAGCAGGTTGCGGTCGACCTCCCGAGTGCCCTGGAAGGCGTTGAAGAAGACCCCGAAGAACACCAGCACGACCGCGAGGATCACCTTTGACTGGATGCCGAAGCCGAACGCCACGGTGAAGATCGCGCCGAGGATGATGCGGGGGATGGAGTTCGCCACTTTCAAGAACGGCGCAAAGAGTTCGGCCAGGATACGGATTCTGCCGAGCGCGATCCCGAACGTCACTCCGAGGATCACGCCGATGACGAAGCCGAGGACGGCCTCCTGCAGCGTCACGAGGATCTGCTCGCCGAGCGAGCCCTGCGGGGTGCCGACGGTGACCCACGAAACGAGCTGGTCCCAGACCCCGATGGGTTCACCCCAGAAGAACGGGTCCACGACTTTGGCGTTGACCGCGAGCTGCCAGGCGGTCAGCAGGACGACCACGATGGCCAGGCGTGCAACACCCAGCAGTACCCGACGCCGGGTGTTGCGGCGACGTCGAGGCGAGCGGGGCGCCTCGGCCGGGCTCAGCCTGTCTTCGGCCGGATTCGTCGCCGGGGACGGGTCGGTGCGCACAGGGGTGTCGCTCATGAGACGGCTTTCGACAGGGTTGTCGTGCGCGTGTAGGCCTCGTCCACCTCGTCCCGCAGCGCTTCCCAGATCTGCCCGTACAGCCGGGTGAAGGTCGGGTCGAAGCGGATTTCCTGCACGACCCGCGGCCGTGGCAGGTCGATGGCGAACTCGGCTTTGACCGTGCCGGGGCCTGCGGTGATGACGACGACCTTGTCGGCCAGAGCGATGGCTTCTTCGAGGTCGTGGGTCACGAAGATGACGGCGGGCTTGGTCTGGTCCCACAGATGCAGCAGCTCGGTCGACATGATCGCCCGTGTCTGCACGTCGAGCGCACTGAACGGTTCGTCCATCAACAGGATGCGGGGCTGGTTGATCAGCGTCTGGGCCAGCGCGACGCGCTTGCGCATACCCCCCGACAACTGGTGGGGGTAGCGGTCCTCGAAGCCGGACAGCCCAACCCTTCGTAGCCAGTCCCGCGCCAGGCTGACTGCCTCCGACCGCTTGGTTCCGCGGAAGAGCGGTCCGGCCGCGACGTTGTCCAGTACCGACTTCCATGGGAAGACCGCGTCCTGCTGGAAGACGAACCCGGTGCTCGTGTCGATGGCGCGGACAGGGTGCCCGTGGACGATCGCCTCGCCCGAGGACACGAGTTCGAGCCCGGACACGAGCGTCAGCGTCGTCGACTTGCCACACCCGGTCGGGCCGACGACGGCGCAGAACTGCCCTTCCTCGACCGTCAAGGACAGGTCCTCGAGCGCGGTGTAGGTGCCGTCGTCTGCGGTCGCGAACTTCTTGGTGACGTGGCGTAGCTCGATGGCCGCCATGCGCCTGATTCCTCTCCTCGGCGTTGAGTCTGGGCACTTTAGGAACCGGCCCCACGACGGTGGAAGGCTTATGCTCGATGGCCCCGATCGTCGCGTTATTGCTGGTTTTGTGCGTTTTGCTCAGCGTCCGGGTCGACGGAGTCAGGAGGGAAATGCCGCCGAGAAGCATGACCTTGTCCGCGCGGATCTTGCTCGCCACGCTCGGCATCATCGCCATGACGATGCTCGCCGGACTCGGGCTCTACTCCACGCTCACGAGCGAGGCGAACGACGACCAGGCCGCCGAGCAGGCCAGAAGTATCGCTGTGACGCTCGGCAACGCCCCGGGGGTCGCCGAAGCGGTCGTCGCAGGTGATCCACAACGTGTTCTGCCCGGCCTGGGCGAGCGTGTCCGACACGACGCTGCTGCGTCCTATGTCGTCATCATCGACCGGTCGGGAGTCCGTTACTCCCACCCCAACCCCGCGCTCATCGGCAGGCGCATTGAAGAACCCGTTGTCGCTCTCGACGGAATCGTCCGGACGGGCATCGACGAGGGCAGCCTGGGCAGGTCGGCCAACGCTCGCGCCCCGATCATCGACGCAGCCGGACGTCCGGTGGGGGAGGTGTCGGTAGGGATCCTCGAATCCGAGGTGGGCAGTCGCTTCTCGCAGCAGATGGGCTCCGTCGCGCTCTACACCCTGCTGGCGCTCGGGCTCGGGGTCGTGGCCGCGCTCGTTCTCGCTCGGGTGATCAAGCGGGCCACGTTCGACCTGGAACCGGCGGAGATTGTGGCCCTCGTGCAGGAGCGGGAAGCCATGCTGCACGGCATCCGCGAGGGTGTCCTCGCCGTCGATAACCTCGGCAGGGTCAACGTCCTCAACAACGAGGCGCGCCGCCTTCTCGCCATCCCCTCGGCCCGACTGGGTCAGCCCGTCGAAGACCTTCTGCCGGAGGGACGGCTGCGAAGAATCGTGGCCGGACATATCAATGGCCCTGATCTGGTGGCCGTCACCGACGAGCACCTGCTCGTGCTGAACAGGATGCCGGTGGTCGTCGCGGGTCGGCAGGTCGGTTGGGTCGTGACCATCCGGGACCGCACCGAGTTGGAGGCGTTGCTCCGTCAACTCGACGCCGTCGAGGGGCTCACGACCGCGTTGCGTGCCCAGGAACACGAGTTCGCCAACCGGCTGCACGTGCTGTCGGTGCTACTCGAATTGGGCGAGATCGACGAGGCCGCCAGTTACAGCAGGCAACTTCGGACCGACACCACGCTGCTCAGCGAGGACGTGCGCGGCCGGATCGGGTCGCCGGTCGTCGCCGCGCTGATCATCGCCAAGATGGCCGTTGCGGCGGAACGCGGTGTACTGGTCCGGGTCGATCCCATCAGCCGACTCGCCGACGTCGACGCGCAACGGTTGCCGATCGTCACGGTCCTGGGCAACCTGATCGACAACGCCGTGGACGCCATCACCGGCGATCTGACGACCAGCGGCGAGCATCCGCGAGGCACGGTCACCGTCGCGGTCACCGACACCGGTGACCTCCTTCGCCTGACCGTCGCCGACACCGGGCCGGGCATAGCGCCCGATCACCTCGCCGACGTATTCGTCGACGGGTTCTCGACCAAGCAGCCTCGGTCCGGCATGCATCGCGGCGTGGGACTTGCCCTGGTCCATCGCCTGGTGAACCGGTTCGGTGGCACAATCACCGTCACTTCTCCCGGTGGAGCACGGTTTGATGTCGTCCTGCCCCTACGGGTGCGGGAAGGAGCCGTATGATCCGCGTGCTGGTTGTCGACGACGACTACCACGTCGCGCACGTTCACGCGCTGAGCGTGGCTGCCATCGACGGATTCTCCGTCGTCGGCGAGGCCCATTCCGGAGCCGTCGCCCTCGAGCTCATCACGTCCACAACGCCGGACCTACTCCTGCTGGACATGTTTCTGCCGGACTGCACCGGCCTCGAGCTTGTGCGCCTGCTCTCGACGACCAGCGAACAGATCCCGGACTTCCTGCTGCTCACTGCCGCCCGTGACATCGAATCAGTCCGAGCTGCCATGCAACTGGGAGCTTTCTACTACCTCGTCAAGCCCTTCACGCTTGCCGCACTGCGCGAGCAACTTCACGCCTACGCCGCCTGGGTGCAGCGGCTGACGGCGGCACCCGAAGCCGACCAACGCGACGTCGACGACCTCTACAGCCTGCGCGGCAGGCAACCCCGAGGAATGGCCACCCGGACCCTGGAGCCGACGATGGCCAAGGTGCTCCACATCGTTGAATCAGCGGCGGCAGCGTTGAGCGCGGCAGACGTCGCAAAGGCCCTCGGCGCGAGCAGGCCGACCGCCCAGCGATGCCTCGCCGAGCTGACCAAGAACGAACTCCTCGATCTCGACCTCGCCTACGGCACGACTGGACGGCCCCAACACCGCTACCGCCCGCGCAGACGATAATCGGCTCGTTCGCGGGCAGGCGTAGGGGTGGGGAGTCGCATGCGGGTCACGATGATGTGGCGCTACCCGGTGAAGTCCATGCTGGGCGAACGGGTAGACGAAGCGCGATTGGAAATGGCCGGGCTCCCCCTCGACAGGGGACTCGCCCTGATCGACGTCATGACCGGGCTGGTGGCCAGCGCCAAGCACCCGCGCCTGTGGCGGGATCTCCTGAAGTACTCCGCAGCGGTCGACAACGGCCGGGTGCTGATCACATCGCCTGCAGGGTGGACGCGGGACGCTCTGGCCGACGGTGTTGACCAGTTGCTCTCCGCGGCGCTCGGCAGGCCCGTAGTGGTGTCGTCGGAGCGGCCGGAGGCGGCCGCCGTCGAGCGTCCCGATCCGCAGGACGTGCTCGATCAGGGTGTCGCGGCCACCGTGCCCGCGGCGATGCTCGAGATCGGGCAGGGGGCACCGGGCACGACGTTCGTGGACTACGCCCCGGTCCACGTGGTCACCAGCGCCACGCTCGACGCGATCGGGACCGAGCACATCCGCTACCGGCCCAACCTCGTCGTCGAGACAGCCCCGGGAACGGCGCCGTTCGTCGAGAACGACTGGCTGGGCCGCGAGCTCCACATCGCGGGCGGCGGGGATGCGGCGGTGTTGCGGGTGACACTGCCGACGCCTCGATGTGCCGTGCCCACGCTCGAGCACGGGCTGCTCGGCCGCGCACCGCACGCCGTTCGGGCGCTGATGACCGTCAACCAGGTGGATGTCCCGGGCTTCGGCGTACTGCCGTGCGCTGGCGGGTACGCCGAGGTCGTCCGAGGTGGAGTGATTCACGTCGGCGATGAGGTGACGCTGGTCTGAGTCCGGCCACGCTGACGTCATGCGGCTCGGCTGACCTATCGGCGGCGTGACAGCCCGACGCCGACCAGACAGATCAACCCGCCCACGATGGCCAGCGGCGGCGGCACCTCGCCCAGCAACGCCGCGCCGAGGGCGATGGTGATCGGCGGAACGGCGTAGGTGCTGACGCCGAGCCGTCCCGCGTCCATGCGCGCGAGGGCATAGGCCCAGGTGCTGAACGCCAACGCGGTGGGCACCAGGCCCAGGTAGACCAGCCAGCCCGTGGTGGCGGCGGGTGCGGCGGCGACGTCACGTGCCAGCCCCGGGGCGAACGGCAGGCACACGACGGCGCCGATCGCGCAGGACAGGAACGTGACCTGCACGGCGGGCAGCCTGCGCACGGCGGGTTTCTGCGCGAGCACGCCGACCGCGTAGGTGACGGCTGCGACCAGACAGAGCACCGTGCCCCAGATGTCGGACGTGCCTTGCGTGGTGGCCACGCCGACCAACATCGCCCCGGCGAACGCCACGAGCGCGCCGAGGACCAGCCAGCGCGGGAAACCTTCGCCCAGCAGCAGGCCCGCGAACAGCGCAATCAGGATCGGGCCGACGTTGACGAGCATCGCGGTGGTGCCCGCATCGACCCGTTGCTCCGCGGCGCCCAACGCGACGTTGTACGCCGCAAACCAGGCCACGCCGGACACGGCGATGAGCAGCCATTCGCGCCGGTTCGGGGTGACCCATCCACGACTGACGAGCACCGAAACCCCGAGCGCAAGGGTGCCGACGAGCAAGCGCCCCAGCGCGAGCGGACCCGGGTCGTAGTGCGTGCTGACCGACCGAATGACCACGAATGCCGAGGCCCACGCCAGCACTGTGACCACGACGGCGAGCAGAGCACTGGTTCGTACGGGGCGGGCTGCGACGGCAGGGGGGTGGGCGGTCATCACACGCGCGACGTTAGCTCCGCACCCCGACACTTTCGCGCGGATTCCGGCCGTCGTGGGCAAAGCCTTACCCCGCCCTGACCGCCTTTCCCCGCGCGCATCGGCCGCTGCGGCTGTGCGTGGATGTGCCTGCGCCGTTCGCGTCAGAGGCTGACCAGCACAATGCCCACGGCGACCACGGCGGCGGCGACCGCGCGGCGGGTTCCGAGGTGTTCGCCGAGGAAGAGAACGCCGATGAGCGCGCCGATGACGATGCTGGTCTCTCGTAAGGCCGCGATCGCGGCGGTCGCGCCGCTGGTCTGTGCCACCAGCACGAGCCCGTAAGCGGCGATCGAGACGAGACCTCCACCGAAGCCCGCGAGCAAGACCGCAGGCGACTGGTTGGCCAGGTCCCGCCCGCGGCGGACGAGCGCGATCACGGGGAAGACCGGGCCCTCCAGCAGGAACATCCAGGCGGCATAGACCGGTACCGGGGTGGTGTGGACCGCGGCGGCGTCAATGACGGTGTAGACGGCGATGGTGAGGCCGGTGGCCACAGCGGCGCCCACTGCGGGCAGCGTGGCGGGGGAGAGGCGGGTGCCGTCGAGGGCGAGGCTGAGCAGGCCCAGTGAGATCACGCCGATCCCGATCCACTCCAGGAGGGGTAGGGCGTGACCGAGAAGCACCTCGATCACGGCGACGACCCAGGGTGCCGTGCCGCGTGCGATCGGGTAGGTCTGGCTGAACTCGCCGAGTTGGTAGCTCGCCCACAGCAGCAGCGTGTAGACGACGTGAACGGCGGTGGAGGCGAGGAGGAACGGCCATGCCCCGTTGGGGGGTGCCCCCAGCGCGATCGCGGCGATGCCGCCGACCACGACGTAGGCGAGTCCGATCAGTGCGAAGCCCACGAGGCGGTCGTGGATCGCGTGTGCGACGGCGTTCCAGATTGCGTGCAGCACCGCCGCGACGAGAGTGATGCTGACGACTCCCGCACTGACTCCAGCACCAGACGCGGGGGTTGCGGTCATGACGAATGAGGTAGCAGCCACCAGCACGCTCCTTGCCGTCGGTGCAGGTCCCGCCCTGCTTCTCCCACAACACCGTGCACTTCGGGCCCGAGACCTACCTCGAAGTCGACCGCATCCGTAGCTGAGCGGTCCGCGGGTTGCTCCGCTTCCAGGGTGCGGCGGCGACGCAGGCGATGAGGACGGGAAGCAGCAGCGTTGCGCCGCTGAAGCTCAGAACGACCCCCACTGCGGCGCAGGCGATCGCGGCGGCGACGCGGGAACGTCCGGTCAGCAGGCGTACCCCGGCCGCGGTGGCCGCGACGTAGACCGCGAGGAACATCGTCGTGGGCAGCGCGACGAGCTGGGTGGTGGTCAGCACTCCCGCCGCGGAGAGGGCGAGCAGCACGATCCCGACGCCTGCGACGCTGATCGGCAGGCTCCGCGGACCGGTAAGGCGGGCGCGGGTGCCGGTCGGTCCGGTCGCGGGCAGCAGGGCCGCCACCATCTCCGTTGCGCCCGAGAGGTACGCGTTGGTCGCAGCCAACGTGAGGGCGATGGCCGCGATCGCTGCGGCCGGCGACCCGATGGGGCCAATCGCGATCCGCAGGAGGTCCGCGATGGGTGTCGGGCTGCCCGCGTCCCGGCCCAGTACGGCCACGGTGGTGCCTGCGAGAGCCAGGTAGATCGCCGACGTGATCAGGAACGCGAGCCCGATCACGCGGGGCAGCTGTCGGTTCGGGGACCGCAGGCGCGCGGTCATCGGCGCGATCGCCTCCCACCCGACGAAGGACAGCATGAGGACGGTGCTCGCTGTCCCGATCGCTGACCAGCCGTGTGGCGCGAACGGGGTCCAGTTGGCGGTGTGGGCGTGCGGAATCGCGCCCGCGACCGCGACGACGACCAGGACCACGAGAACGGCGACCAGACCGAGTTGGACGGCGGCCGAGGCCTGCCCGCCGCCCATCGTCAACGCGACGACCAGCAGCAACAACACTGCGGCGATCGCGATCGTCAGCTGATGGCCGCCGCCCACCAGCTGCGCGACGTAGCCCGCCCCGATCAGGCAGACCACCGGGGCGCCGAGCACCACACCTGCGAAGAAGCACGCGGCTACCGCGCGTTCGGCCCGCGGACCGAACGCCGCTCCGGCGAAGCCCGCCGCGCCCGACCTCGCAGGGTGGCGCCGACCGAGTGCGCTGAAGACGGTGGCAAGCAGGCCGGACACGGCCATAAGGCCCAGCCAGGCCAGGATCGAGGCCGGGCCCGCGATCTCAGCCGCCAGGCCCGGCAGCAACAGGACGCTCGGTCCGAGCAGGGCGCCGACGTAGAGGGTGACGGCTCGCAGCGTGGACATGTCGTTCATGCCCACAACAGTGCCGAAACCGGCTTCGAACGCGCTGCCGAATATGCCGCGGAAATGCACCTTCCCTGCAACGATCGACCGGGTAAGGAGCGATACACTCAACAACATGCCGGACGGCGGATTCGACAAGACCGATCGTGCCATCCTCACCATCTTGCAGCGCGAGGGTCGCCTGGCGAACGTCGAGCTGGCCGAGCGGGTGTCGTTGTCCCCGTCGTCGTGTCTGCGCCGCACCAAGGCACTCGAGGCCGCAGGCATGATCGCCGGCTATCGCGCCGACCTCGATCGGCAGCGGCTCGGCCTCGGGCTGACCGTGTTCATCTCGCTGAGGGTCGACCAACACTCCCGGGCCACCTCACGGGTCGTCGAGGAATCGATCACTGCCATCCCCGCGGTGGTTGCCTGCCACGTGATCAGCGGCCAAGCCGACTTCCTCGTCGAAGCCGTCGTGCCGGACCTCGCCGCCTACGAGTCGCTGCTGCTGGATCACGTATTGGCCATCGACGCCGTCATCGACGCCCGATCCACCTTCGCGATCAGGACCGTCCTGAGCCGGGGACCCCTGCCGGTCGACACGGTCCGCTGAGCTCGATCGCGCGTGCCTGGTCCGCGGATGGCAGCGTACGTCCCTCGCCGGATCAGCCAAGACCTCGGCGTCGGTCCTCACCTGCCTGATCGGCGGCCGCACATGCGCGCAGCAGCGGGGCAAGCCCGGCCGTCGCCCGGTCGCCGCGTAGAGCCAGGTAGGTGGGTTGCTCGAGCCGCGGTTCGGTATCGCGGAAGGCCACTCCGGGGGTGCGGAGCTGATCGGCGTGGGCGGCGTAGAGAACTGTCCAGACCGGTCGTCCCGCGGACAGCTCGGCGAGGGTGTCGTCGAGACGCTGAGTGCCGGACTCGAGGATGGGGTCTATGCCTGCGGCTGCACAGCTGCTCATGAGCAGGTCGACCAGGGGCTGGTTGACCGAGCGTGGGACGACGCGCAGGGGGAGTGCGGCCAGCGCGGCCAAGGGGAGCGGTTCCTGGGAGGCCTCGGGTCGATGCGCCGACAGGGCGACGACCAGGCGGTCGCGCCAGACCGGCAGATGCTCGAGTCCCGCCGAAGCGGCGATGCCGCGCACGAATGTGGCGTCCAGTTGGCCCGCCCGTACCTGGTCGAGGCGCGCCTGGGTGGGCGCGTAGACCAACCGGGCCTCGACCGGCGGATCTGACTGGCGCAGCGCTTCCAGTACGCGCGCAAGACGTTGGCCCAGGCCGCTGCTGCTGCCCAAACGCAGCACGGCGGTCCGATCGGCGTCGACCGACTTGTGGGCACGCTCAACGGCGGCAAGCACCTCGCGCGCGGCAGGCAGAAACCGTTCACCGCCGGTCGTCAGCGCTACCGACCGCGACGTCCGTTCGAAGAGGACACTGCCGAGTTCCCGCTCCAGCCGCGCGACTCGTTGGCTGACCGCAGGCTGGCCGATCATCAGCCGCCGCGCGGCCCTGCCGAAGTGCCGCTCCTCGGCCACCGCGACGAAGCATTCCAGCTGGGTCAGCTCCACCCGCCCATCATCGCCCCGCGAGCGTCGGACAATCACTGTGGCCAATCGATCATTGTGACCAATCGCTGCGATCCGCTATTGCCCCTCGTTCTGCAGCGAGGTTGCCCGTCTACTGGAAGACGTCAGAACTGCCCACGGAGTAGGAGCTGAAATGCCGATCGTGACCGTCCTTCAGGGCCAGCGTCCCCTCGAAGCCAAGCGCGCGCTGATCCAGAAGATCACCGACGCGTTCGTCGACACGCTGGGCCTGCCTGCTGAGTCGGTGCAGGTGTGGATCCAGGAGACGCCGCCGGAAAGCTGGGGCGTCGCGGGTCGGCTGACCGCGGACAAGTAGGCGGACGGGGCGTGGTCGCTCAGTGCGCGCGCAGGACCACGCCCCGGTTGGGCGCCCCGTCCGCATCGCGCCACGGTGCCGACACCGTTCCGGGACGGACGGGCTCGGCGGCGGAGGCGGCGCCGAGCCTGCGCACGATTTCCACGCAGGTAGCGCCAGGTAAGACCGCGACACGCACCGTCTGGTCGATGGTGTGCGACTCGGATTGGGCCTGCGGGGCCACCTCGCCGCGGAGCAGGGCGTCGACCTGGGAGCGGAAGACCGAGTCGGTCGGGCCGTCGTAGACGTAGCGCAGGCCCAGTACGCCGTGGCGCGTCGTGCCGATCAGCGTGCCCTCGTCCGGCTTCGCGCGGTAGGCAAGGGGCACCAGGTAGGCGACGACTTCGGGCCCCGCGGTGTCGGTCACGATCATCAGCTCGATGCCGACCTCGCCTGCCGGGTCGTCCAGCCGGAAGCCGCCCGCCTTCGCCAATGAGGGCGTGCCCCGACCGCCGTACCAGGCCTGCGTCGGCAACCACGTCGAGAGCAACTCGAGCTTGGTCGGCTTCAGGGTCGTGGGGTGGATGACGGCCATCGGGCGATCAGAACCGGTCGGCGTACGCTTCGCTCTCGAGGGCGTCGTCGCCTTCGGTTTCGCGCACGGGCCCGGTGAACCAGTGCCGTGCCGAGATCAGGTACCACCCGCCGAACCCGATCAGCGCCCCGCCGACCGTGAGCGGGGCATAGTTGACGACGTTCCAGTCAAAGTCGGCTGCCCCCGGCACGCCCTTCGGGGAGACGGGCAGCACGAACAGCACGCAGGTGACCGCGATCCACAACACCGCGCCGGGCGCGACCCACCGGTAGTGGCGGCCCAGCGACCAAACGCCTGCCCGGAAACGGGACCCGGCCCAAATTCGCAGGACGATGGGCAGCGCGAACGCAATCGAGAGTCCGATCACGGCGATCGAGGAGCCGACGAGATAGCCGATGGCGCCGTTCGCGAGTGTCGGAATCATCAGCGCCCAGGCGAGGACCGCGATGGCGGCCACGGCGTTGACCGGCACCCGCTTGCGCGAAACCTTGCGCCACACCCGCGAGAACGGGACCGCGCGGTCACGGGAGAACGCGAACATCATCCGCGAGGCGGAGGTGACGATGGCCGTGCCGCAGAAGAACTGGGCCACTACCGCGATGAGCAGCAAGAACTCCGCCCACCCGTCATTCATCGAGGTCGTCCAGATGTAGACCACGGCGTTCGCGCCTGCGTCGATCGTGCCCTGGACATCAGGTACCGCGAAGGTGAGGGCCAGCAGCAGGATGAAGCCGAACAAGACCGACATGCCGACCGCGAGTACCATTCCGCGCGGCGCCGATCGGGACGCGCCCCGCGTCTCCTCGCTCATGTGGGCCGATGCGTCGTAGCCGATGATCGTGTACTGCGCCATCAGCAGTCCGATTCCGAATACGTACCAGAACCCGAACTGTCCGAACCCGGTTCCGTCGAACCCCGAGTTGTTGATGGTCTCGCCGAACACGAACGCGACCGACTGGTGATGGTTCGGTACCACTACCAGCAGAACGACGATCATCACCACGCCTGCCATGTGCCACCAGGCGGAGAATGTGTTCAACCGCGCCAGCACGTCGATATCCAAGAGGTTCAGCGCGAGATGCGAGCCGACGATGACCGTGTAGGTGATGAAGATGGCCACCGTGTCGGTTCCGACGAGATCGGGGAACCAGAGGTTGAGCAGCGCCGTGGTGAAGATTGCGGCACCATAATCGGCAGCAGCCATCACCGCGATCTGCCCGATGAGGTTGAACCAGCCGGTAAACCAGCCCCAGGCCGGGCCGCCGAGCTTGGACGACCAGTAGTAGAGCGCGCCTGCGGTAGGCATCGACGAGGCGATTTCGCCCATCGCCAGTGCAATGAGTATGCAGAACGCCCCGACGACCAGCCAGCCCCAGGTGATCGCGACCGGTCCGCCGTAGTTGAACGCCAGATAATAGGACGTCAGGCAGCCCGCGAGCACAGAAATGATCGTGAAGGAGATCGCGAAGTTGGAGAACCAGCTCATGCTCCGAAACAGCACCTGAGTGTATCCGAGGCGATGCAGCAACTCCTCATCACCGCCCTCGACCCGGTCCGTGACCGGGCGCGTCGGAACACTCAGCTCGTGGCTACCCACACCTGCTCCTCGTTGTCGATCGATCGTGGGAAGAGTTGCCGTTCGTCACCGGGCAGCACTGGGCAGCCTTACGCGGCACCCGGGCCCAAGAGCGCAGTCGCAGGTGCCGCATATACCCTCATTCGCCGGATCACGTCATTGCAGCGCGCGCCTTAGACAACACCATCGGCCCCGCGAGCTCCGAGGCGATGGCGCGGGACCACGCCTTAAGTCGTCCGGCCGAGGTCGGGGCTTGGTCACCTCGCCGAAGTGCTTGTGTTGAGCATTCCACAACTTGGCCGCAACGCGCGCCCAGTGTCCTATCACTCATGCGGCGGGTGGTCGGCGAATTGCGGTGTCCGGCCACGAGGGGCGCCGCTTACCAGCTCAAAGCAAACGGTTGATCACAACCAGTGATGGGAAGTGTCGGTTATTGCGCCCGCCGGTCATCGCGATGCGGAAAGCTTCAGTGCAGGCGTGCGTGACGCCCCACCGCATCACGGGCAGCCGCTCGATGCGGCCTGCGAGCGCGGCGAGGGCGCGGTCGGCCGCGTCGAGCCGGGTGGCGAACCGGCCGGCGGCCCAGGCGTCTCGTGGTCGGCCCGCTATAGGGCCAGGATGCTGCTGTTGCTGGAAGATCGTGGTGTTCCCTGACGTTGCCTCGGGTATGAAGATCGGCGAAGCCTCCCGAGTGGGCGGCGTGAGTGCACGATCACTGCGGCACTACGAGGATGTGGGCTTGATCGAGCCCGGCCGCTTCAGCAATGGGTTCCGCGACTATTGCCAGTCGACGATCGACCGGGTGCACGTGATCCGCTCGTTGCTGGAGTCTGGGCTGCCCGTCCGGTTGATTCGGGAAGTTCTACCTTATCTGGCCGACGGACCTGATGTCGATGTGCGCGTGCTTCCCGCGCAGTTCCTGCACGAGGTGGAGAGCTATCGCGCTCGGCTCGCTGTACGTATTGCCATCCAGACTATGCGAGCACTGGTCCAGCAATCGCACCGGGGACCGAAGGACCTGACCCTCACGACCGATCGGCGCCGCCCTGTAGTGGGGCCTGGTGAGTACCTGATCCGCGTGGGCGCCGCCGGGATCAACTTCGCCGACGTCATGCAGACCCATGGAACGTACGCAGGCGGCCCGCAGGCGCCCTACGTGGCAGGTTTCGAAGCCGCAGGCGAGATCGTGGGCGTCGGCCCGGAAATTGACAGCCCGCTCCATCTCGGCACCCACGTCGTCGGGGCAGGCCTAGGCGCCTTCGCGCAGTACATGACGATGTCGGCCGCAGGGGCCATTCCCGTGCCGTCCGGCTGGAGTGAGGTCCTGGACAGCCGGGATCCCGATCTGGCGGCGGAGATCACCCGCCTGACGGGCGGGGTGGATCTGGTCCTGGAATCGGTCGGACGGGCCACCTTCGGGACCAGCCTGGCGGTTGTCAAGCCCTTCACCGGCCGCGTCGTCGTTCTCGGCGCCGCCTCCGGGGACGCCGCTGTGACCACGCACGACCTGGTCTTCACCCACCACCCCCAGATCAAGGGACTGCACATCGGGGCGCTGGCGGCCAAGGCCCCGTCGCTCTACCGATCGCTGCTCGCCGAGATCGAGGCGCTCATCGACCACGGTGTGTACCCGCCGGGCACCCCCCACCTTCACGCATTGGCCGAAGGGGCGGAGGCGCTGCGGCAACTCGAAGCCGGCCAGACCCGCGGTAAACACGCCCTCGATCCTTGGCGCTAGGGCTGGACCTCAGTGCGCCAGTGCTCGGGTCCCGCTGACCCGCAGGAGGTCGAGCTTGGACGCGTCTTCGGAATCGGGTGCGACGGTGTACATGACGATGCGCAGGTCGCTGCCGGGCACGGTGAGGACGTCGCAGTCGATGACGATCGGCCCCACTGGAGTGGTGGTGGCGGTCTTCGTGCTCGTCCGGTGACGGGCGATGTGTGCCTTCCGCCAGCGGCGGTCGAAGTCGGGTGATTCATCGTGGAGCCGCGTGATCAGGTTCTTCAGCCCCGGGTCGTCGGGGTACCGGCCTGTGGCCTCACGGAGGTCGGCGGTGAGATCGTCCGAGAACTCCTCGGCGTGCGCGTCGTCGAAGTCGATGACACTGCGTGGCTTGGTGAAGTGGCGCCACGCCACGTTGCGGTCGAGGCCGCGCAGCTCGGATGGGTCCCCGGTCATCGCGGCCCACAACGGGTTCCACCACAGCAGGTCCCAGCTGGCGGAGTGGACTCCCAACGGCAGGTCCGCGAGCCGGTCGAGCATCCGCTGCACGCCCGGGCCGATGTGCTGCGAAACGACGCCCGCCGACGGTGGGGCGACTCCCGCGACCCGGTACAGGTGATCGCGCTCGCCCTCGCTGAGCCGCAGTGCGCGGGCGAGCGCGCCCAGCAGTTGCGGTGACGGGTTGCGCGCGCGTCCCTGCTCGAGCCGCACCAGGTACTCCACGCTCACCCCGGCCAGGCCTGCGAGCTCCTCGCGGCGCAAGCCCGGCGCGCGGCGTCCCATGCCCGGTGGCAGACCGACCTGTTGCGGGCTCAACCGGTCGCGCCACGCCCGTAGGACCTCCGCGAATTCCTGCACACCTCCAGCATGCCGCGTCGCATCACGTCGGGCCTGGTACCGGGAGGGCATACCTTCGCAGGCAAACCGTCCGGCAGAGTGGAGGCATGACAACGACACTGATCACCGGGGCCAACCGCAGCCTCGGATTCGAGACCGCCCGCAGGCTCATCGAAGCAGGCCACACCGTCTACGCGGGGATGCGCGACCCGAGCAACGGCGACGCCGTTCGCGAGCTCGGCGCGCACGTCGTCCGGCTGGACGTCACCGACGACGTCTCGATCAAGGCCGCCCTCGCCGAGCTGTCCGAGCTGGACGTCCTGGTGAACAATGCGGGCATCCTCGGCACGTCGTACAGCGTCGACGACCTGGACGCCGACGCGATGACCACCGTGCTCGACACCAACGTCGTCGGCATTGTGCGGGTGACGCAGGCGGCGTTGCCGCTGCTGCGACGCTCGGCCAACCCCGTCATCGTCAACGTGGCGTCGGGAGTGGGCTGGCCGCGGTACCTGGTCGACGAGGCCCGCGTCGAGTACCCCGTCAAGGCCGTGCCCTACGCGGCGTCCAAGGCGGCCGTCGTCGCACTGACCGTGCAATACGCGAAGAACCTTCCGGGTATGCGCGTGAACGCGACGGACCCCGGCTACACCGCCACGGACTTCAACCGGCACAGCGGACACCAGACCGTCACCGAGGGCACGGACGCGACCGTCGCGTTGGCCACCCTCGGTCAGGACGGGCCGACCGGCGAATTCCACGACCGCACCGGACGGATCGCCTACTAGGACAGATAGAGCAATCGGGCAGGACGCTTGATTCAGCCCATCCGACCCAGCTTGACCGAGGCGTTGAACGGCGTTCGCGGCAGTTCGAGCGCTGCGGTGTCGGGAGATGAGCCGTGTCCTGGTGCGTGCTGTGGCACGGACGGGGTTGCGGTCAAGGGGTCGTTGCGCCGCCACTCGGGCAGGTCATCCCGGCGAATGCGGTATAGCCGCATCTGCAGTCCGTCGTAGTTGACGGTATCGGTCCACCGCATCCCCAGCCGTTCGGCGGTAGCGATCGAACGGACGTTGGCAGGCCGGGCGACCGCGGAGAGTTGCGGGATGTCGTAGGCAAATGCCCAGTTGATCAACGCCCGGGCCGCTTCCGTCGCGTATCCCTGCCCCCACTGCCGGGGGTTGAGCTGCCAGGCCAGTTGAAGGTCACCGGTGGAAGCGGGCAGTGGTCGGATGGCGAGGCCGCCGATGACCTGGCCGTCGAAGCGGCGCTGCACGGCCCAGCGCCCCCGTGGGGGAGCGAGGGCGGGCTGCGCATCCCGCCATGCCCGCAGGATGGTGCGCATCCTGTCGGCGTCCGGCACCGGTCTCATGGCAGGCATCAGCCAGCGTGTGACCTCCGGCGCACCGTAGACGTGCAGTGCAGCCTCGGCGTCGTCGACCGACCAGTCCCGGATGACGAGCCGGTCGGTGGTCAGTGCCAGGCCGTCGTGGTGCATCCGCGCGCGGTGCCATTCGCTCATGCTGGTGACCGGATCGTGATCGCTCATCGCCGTCTCCACTTCAGCGTCTACGGGCGCTAGAACCGCGACCTCGCGCCTCATATTCCGAACAGATGATCTGTGACATAGATCGTGTGGGAGCTGTCCTCGGCCTGCGTCGGCTCGTGGACGGCAACGGACATGCGGATGAACAAGACCAAAGGCAGGAAAGGTGCACCGTTACGCGCTCAAGGGTTGACAGGTCTCGCCTCAGAACTTGACTCTGGCTGCTTCGGCAGGCAACTCGGTTGACGCTGTGCCGCGTCAGAGAGCAGGCGATGCTGTGTCCCGTCCATTGCCGGTGGCCGTTGCACAGGTTCTCCCGGTTCCGTTGGACAGCGGTGGCCGTGATTTCGCCGGAGGCGTCACCGCGCTGCTGGATGACTTCCCGAACACCCGCCTCGTGATCTACCCGGAGCTGCACCTGTTCGGCGTCGACGGCCATCTGGCCGAGCGGAACGCGCAGCTGCGGGCGGCCGCGGAGCCGCTGGACGGGCCCAGGGCCAAACTCCTCGGCGACCTGGCGGCCGACCTGGGCGTGTGGCTGATGCCCGGAACCCTCTGCGAGGACGGCGGGAACGGCGCGCTCTACAACACCGCCGTTGTTTTCTCGCCCACCGGCGAGCTCGTGGCCGCCTACCGCAAATGTTTTCCGTGGCGACCCTATGAGCCCTACACGGCAGGCGACAGGTTTGTGGTCTTCGATATCCCTGACGTCGGCCGGATCGGTCTGTCGATCTGCTACGACACCTGGTTCCCCGAGGTCGCCAGGCATCTGGCGTGGATGGGTGCCGAGGTGATCGTCAACCCCACTCAGACCACGACGTGTGACCGCGCGCAGGAAGTGGTGTTGGCCCGCGCCAACGCCATCACCAACCAGGTCTTCGTCGTCAATGTCAACACCGCTTCCCCGCTCGGGACCGGCCGCAGCGTCATCGTTGATCCCGAAGGCCGGGTCCGGGTCGAGGCGGCCGACGGGCCTGCGGCTTTGACCGACGTCCTGGATCTGGACGACGTCACCCGCGTCCGCACCTTCGGCACCGCGGGTCTCAATCGGATGTGGGACCAGTTCCGCGACGACGACGAACCCTTGGAGCTGCCGCTCTACGCCGGGCGGATGGACCCTCAGCGCTGGCGCCCTCGCGTCGGCCGTTGACGAGCAGGAGGCAGCCCCTATGGACACCGCAGCCACCCGTGGCACTCAGGACAGCCAGAGCCGGACCCTCACCCGATCACTGACACTGCGCCCGGTCGTTCTTTTCGGACTCGCCTACCTCGCGCCGATGATCGTGCTGGGCACTTTCGGGGTGCTCGCCGAAGCAACCAGCGGATCGGTGCCGACGGCGTACTTGCTGGCGCTCATCGCATTGTTGTTCACGGCGCTGAGCTACGGAAAAATGGCGAAACTGTTCCCTGTCGCCGGCTCCGCCTACACCTATACCCGGCGGTCGATCGACAGCCGGGTCGGTTTCCTCGTCGGCTGGGCGGTCCTGCTCGACTACTTCTTCCTCCCGATGGTCATCTGGCTCATCGGAACGGCCTTTCTTTCGGCACAGTTTCCCGACGTGCCGAGCTGGATCTGGATCGTCGCGTTCATCGTCGCCTCCTCGGCGCTCAACGTCATTGGGATCAAGGCGGCAGCGAATGCCAACGTGCTCCTCATGGCGTTCCAGGTTCTGGTGCTCGCCATCTTCGTCGTGCTGTCGCTGGTGCACGTAGTCCACACGTCAGGCGTGGGGGCGCTGCTGAGCGTTGCGCCGTTCTTCAACGGTCAGACCTCAGTCTCCGGCGTGTCGGCAGGCGCGGCCCTCGCCGCATACTCCTTCCTGGGATTCGACGCGATCACGACGCTGACCGAGGAGACAGTGGAGCCGAAGAAGACCATCCCACGGGCGATTCTGTTGGTCTTGCTCATCGGCGGCGCCATCTTCCTCATCGTCACCTACGCCACTCAGCTGGTGCACCCGGGCGGGGATTTCCCCGACGCCAGCTCGGCCGCGTTCACCATCGCCCAGACCATCGGCGGCAACCTGTTCTCTGCCATCTTCCTCGCCGGCCTGATCGTGACCCAGTTCGCTTCCGGACTTGCCGCCCAAACCAGCGTGGCCAGGTTGCTCTACGCAATGGGCCGCGACTCGGTCCTCCCCAAGCGGGTCTTCGGTTACATCCACCCGCGATTTCACACCCCGGCCATCAATATCCTGCTCTCCGGTGTGGTCGGACTGATCGCTCTCGGCCTGACCGTCGAGACCTCGACATCATTCATCAACTTCGGCGCCTTCACCGCATTCACCTTCGTGAACATCTGCGTTATCGCCATGTTCATCCGCGGCCGCCGTGCCGGGGAGGCGCAGAAGAACGTCGTCACCCATGTCATCTTCCCGGCAATCGGCGCGATCGTGGACATCTACCTGCTCTTCAGCCTCGACGGAATCGCCAAACTACTCGGCGTGATTTGGCTGGCCTGTGGAATCCTCTATCTCACCTATCTGACGAGGTTCTTCCGGCGCCCTCCGCCAGAAATCGAGTTCGTCGAGGAATGACGTCGCTCGGCCTCGCCGCACTGGCGCATGGCGTGGGTATTTTCGGCATCCGTTCTCGAGCAGGCAGAGCGGGACCCGTGCCTGCGCAGGACGCCGAACGCTGTCTCAATGCTGATGCGCTGCTTGCCCTGGTCGCGCTGGACCAGGCACGATCCCACTGGCGACGACGCGGTCGCCCCTTGCCGAGGAGCCCGAGCATGGCCGACGTCCCCGGTTCCCGGGTCCTCGTCGTCGACGACGACCAGCGGGTGCGGACCGTGGTGTCCTGGCAGCTCGAGGCGGACGGTTTCGCGGTCACCGAGGCAGGCGACGGTGCCGCGGCCCTGGCCCAGATCGAGCGCAACCGGCCTGATCTGGTGGTGCTCGACCTGTCCCTGCCGGGGGTGGGCGGCCTCGACGTCCTGCGGCGGGTGCGCGATGCGGAAGGGCCGATGACCCCGCTTCCGGTGATCGTGCTGTCCGGGCGAAGCGGGGAGACCGACCGGATCATCGGGCTCGATCTCGGTGCGGACGACTACCTGGTCAAGCCGTTCTCGCCGGGCGAGCTCGCCGCGCGGGTCCGGTCCGTCCTGCGGCGCTCACGCCCCGGCGCTCTCCCGGCCAGACCTGCAGGCGGCCTCTGGGTGGACGCGACCAGCCGCGACGTCACGCTCGACGGTCGGCCGATCGACCTGACGGCCAAGGAGTTCGACCTGTTGGCCTTCCTCGCCCAGCATCCGCGGCAGGTGTTCACCCGAGCCCAGCTGCTGGAGCACGTGTGGGGCAGCGCGAAGGGCTGGCGGGGCGAGGCCACGGTGACCGAGCACGTGCACCGGCTACGGCAGAAGCTCGGCTCCTGCGGCGACGGTCGCCCGATCGTGCAGACGGTGCGCGGCGTCGGGTACCGGTTGGAGCCGGTCGATGCAGGCGGGTGAGGTCGCCCTGCCCGCATCGGTGACCGTCGACCTCGACCACGCCGACTGTCTCGACCTGCTGCGCAGGCAGACCTCGGTGCTGGAGCTGATCGCCGCAGGCACCCCGCTGGCCGAGGTTTTGACCTGCGTGGTCGTCGCGCTGGAGGAGCTGATCGCGGGCAGCAGGTGCTCGATCCTGCTGCTCGACCCCGCGACGGCGACGCTGCACCACGGTGCGGCCCCCTCGCTGCCCGTCGCTTACTCCGCCCGCATCGACGGCCTGCTCGTCGGGCCCGACGCGGGATCGTGCGGCGCCGCGGCCTACCTCGGCACGCCGGTCATCGCCGCCGACATCCGGTCCGACGTCCGCTGGCGGCGTTTCCGCGACGTTGCCACCCCACACGGGATGCGCTCCTGCTGGTCGAGCCCGATCCAGGGCCGCAGCGGCACCCTCGGCACGTTCGCGGTCTACCACGACCACCCGCACCGGCCGCCGCTGCGCGAGCGCAGGCTCGTCGAGCGCTTCACCCATCTGGCATCGGTCGCGATCGACCACGCCAGGCTGTTCGGCGCGCTCGCGGAAAGCGAGGAACGGTTCCGGCGGGCGTTCGAGGACAACGCCGTGGGAATGGTGCTGGCCGACGTCGACGGCCGGATGATGCGCGTGAACCGCGCGCTGCGGGACGTGCTCGGCCGCACCGATTCCCAACTGCTCGGCTGCGCCCTCGACGAGGTCGTGATCCCGACTTCCGGTTCGTCAGGACAGCTCGAGCGGCTCTCCAGAGACCGGGCGGGCAGCGTGCACTACGAGGCGACGGCCCGCCACACCGACGGCCGCACGATCGACCTCGCCGTCTCCGCGTCCATCGTGCGGGGAGCCGACGGCCTGGCGGTGAACCTGAGCGTGAACCTGCTCGACATCACCCAGCGGCGGGCCGCCGAACGGGAGCGGCGCGCGCGGCGCAAGGCCGAGGTCGCCCGCGCGGCGGCGGAGGCGGCCAGCCGAGCCAAGTCCGAGTTCGTCGCGGCGCTCAACCACGAGCTGCGCACCCCGCTGCAGGCGGTCACCGGCTTCACCGAGCTGCTGCGCACCCTGGACCTGCCGCCGGACCGCAGGCAGGCGGCGCTCGAGCACATCGGCGCAGCGACGGAGCACGTGCTCTCGATAGTCGACGACCTGCTCGACATCGCGAAGATCGAGGCCGATGCGCTGCCGATCCGGGTGGAGACGATCGCGTTGTGCGGCCTGCGTGACGAGGTGTTCGCGCTGCTGGCGCCACTGGCCGACGAGCACGAGGTGACGCTGCGGCCCGCCGATCCGGCCCACGCGGATGCGGGCGCGGTGCGCGCCGACCGGCGCAGGCTCCGCCAGGTGCTGATCAACCTGGTCACCAACGGAATCCGCTACAACCGACGCGGCGGTTGGGTCGAAATCGGCGGGGGAGCCGTAGGCCCAGGGGAGCTCGGGACGGCCACGGTGACCTTGGCGGTCCGCGACTCGGGCCGCGGCATCCCGGCGGAGATGGTGAACCGGCTGTTCACTCCGTTCGACCGGCTCGGTGCCGAACGCTCGGCGGAGCCAGGGGCAGGCCTCGGCCTCGTGGTCGCCCGCGCCCTCACCCAGGCGATGGGCGGCACGCTGGCCATCTGCAGCGCGACGGTGGGCACCACGGTCGAGGTGACGCTCCCCGCCGCGCCGTGCCGCTGAGGGATGCGCCGCGACTCGTTCCGCTCAGCCGAACGTGATGAGCGGCTTGATGATCCCGTCCTCCTTTGTCGTCATCATGCCGAAGGCGGTCGCCACGTCATCGAAGGCGAACGTGTGCGTCGTCATCGGGGTCGGGTCGATCCGGCCCGTCTGCATGAGCCGGAACAGCCGCGTCATCCGCTCGTTGCCGCCGGGGCACAGGCCGGTGTGGATCGACTTGTCGTTCATGCCGAGGCCGAACGCGTCGAGCGGCAGCTGCAGCGGCGCGGGGTTCTCGCCGTGGTAGCCGATGTTGGACACCCGGCCGCCCGCCTTGGTGACGCGCAGGCACGCCTCGAAGGTCTGGGGGAACCCGAACGCCTCGATCGCGGCGTCGACACCCTCGCCGCCGGTCAGTCCCATGATCTGTTCGACGGGGTCGCCCTGGCTGAAGTCGACGATGTCGTCGGCGCCGAACCGCTTGGCCAGTGCCTGGCGTTCCGGGCGGGACTCGACGGCGATGATCCGGCCCGCGCCCATGATGTTCGCGCCCAGCGTGGCGCACAGCCCGACCGGCCCTTGCGCGAACACGGCGACCGTGTCGCCGAACTTCAGGTACGCGTGCTCGGCGCCCATGAACCCGGTGCTGAGCATGTCGCAGGTGTAGACAGCCTGGGCGTCGGTGAGGTCGTCCGGGATCGGCGTGAGGTTCGCGAAGGCCGCGGGGACGACGAAGTACTCGGCCATGTTGCCGTCCATCTGCACGGTGTACTTGTAACCGCCGAGCGGGCCGCCGCACTGGCTGGTGTAGCCGCGCTGGCAGTAGTGACACCGGTAGCAGGGGGTCACCGCGTTGACCGCGACCCGCTGGCCGACCTCGAAGCCGGTCACCGCGGAGCCGAGACTCTCGATCACGCCCACCGACTCGTGCCCGAGTGTGCGCCCGTCGGGTACCGGCAGTGCACCCTTCACGGTGTGCACGTCCGACGTGCAGATCAGCGCGGCCGTGGTGCGGACGATCGCCTCCTCCGGCCCGGGCTCGGGGATCGGCTTCTCGACCATCTCGGTCTCGCCGACCTTCTTGATCACGAAAGCGCGCATCGAACCGGCCACGGACGTCCTCCAAGCTGCGACGACAACTCCGTCCCCATCGTGCGTGGTCCCTGTCACAACGCAGCCAACGCGTTCTCAACGCTTCCTCAACGCGGCAGGAGAGCGCTGACCTGCTCGGGATCCGTCGGACGGTCAGCCTGACGAGCTCAACCGGTCCGCGGCGAACCGTGCGTACCAGCGCAGGGCGTCCGGGTCGTCGACGGAGGCGATGTTCGCGGCCTTCTCCAACGGCTTGCCGGTCAGCAGTTTCTTGACCGGGACCTCGAGCTTCTTGCCGCTCAGCGTGTGCGGCACAGCGGGCGCTTCGAGGATCTCGTCGGGGACGTGCCGGGGCGTAAGACGCGTCCGCAGCGTGGTGACGATCTTCTGCTTCAGCCCGTCGTCCAGCGCGTGGCCCGGCGCAGGCACGACGAACAGGCCCAGCCAGTACGCGCTATCGGCGTGCTCGGTTGAATTGTCGGGCAGGTCGACCCCGATCACCAGGGTCTCGATGATCTCCGGCAGGGTCTCGAGCACGTCGTAGAAGTCGCTGCTGCCCAGCCGCACGCCCTGGCGGTTGAGCGTCGAGTCGGACCGGCCGTGGACGGAGACGCTGCCGTCGGAGTGCATCGTCACCCAGTCCCCGTGCCGCCACACGCCGGGCCAGAGGTCGAAGTAGGACTCGGTGTACCGGACGGCGTCGGGGTCGTTCCACAGGTACACCGGCATCGATGGCATCGGCTGGGTGACCACGAGGTCCCCGACCGCATCGACGACGGGCTTGCCGTCCTCGTCCCACGCTGCGCAGTCGACACCGGCGAGCTTGCCGCCGATGCGACCCACCTGGACCGGGGCGTACTCGTTGGCGCCGACGAAGGAGCCGGAGATGTCGGTGCCGCCGCTGGTCGAGTCGACCCGCAGGTCCGGGCTGACGTGCTCCAGCAGCCAGTGGTAGCCCGCCGAAGGCAGCGCCGAGCCGCTGACCAGCACGTGCCGCAGTCTGCTCAGGTCGTGCTGCTGCCGTGGGGAGAACCCGGTGCCTGCCGTGGCGGTGACCACGGCGGCACCCATCAGCATGACGTCCGCCCGGGTGCGGGCCGCGACCTCCCAGACCGCGCCCGCCGGGCGGTTGGGGCTGCCCTCGTAGAGCACGATGCTCGCACCTTGGGTGAGCGCGCCCATCTGGATGTTCCACAGGGCCCAGCCGGTCGAGGTGAAGGTGAACATCCGCTCGCCTGCGCGCAGCCCGCCGTACAGCCCGGACCACTTCAGCCCCTCCAGCGTGATCCCGCCGTGGCTGTGCACCAGGCCCTTGGGCAGCCCGGTGGTGCCGGAGGTGAACAGCACCCACAGCGGGTGGGAGAACTCGACCTGCTCGAACACCAGCGGCTCGTCCCCGCCCGTGTCGTCCCGGCCCGTGTCGTCCCCGCCCAGCATCTCGTCCCACGGCGTGCAGCCATCGGGGTGCGGCCGGTCGAACACGTACGGGACGTGGACGACGTGCCGCAGCGTCGGCAGATCCTCGCGCAGCCGCGCGACGACGTCGCTGCGGTCGATCTCCTTGCCGTTCCAGTGGTAGCCGTCGGTCGCGATGAGCACGCTGGGCTCGAGCTGCGCGAGGCGACCGATGGTGCCCTCGGCCCCGAAGTCCGGGGAGCAGCACGCCCACACCGCGCCGACAGCGGCGGCGGCGAGGCAGCCGATCACCGCGTGCTCGGTGTTGGGCAGGTAGGCGCCCACCCGGTCGCCGGGACGCACGCCCGCCCGCCGCAGCCAGCCTGCCGCCGCCCTCACCGACCGGCGCAGGGCGCCGAAGGTGATCTCGCGCGCGGCCAGACCACCCTCCTGGACGCAGACCAGCGCCGTGGCGTCGTCGGCCCCGTTGCGCAGCGCGTGCTGCGCCCAGTTCAGCCGGGCCCCGGTGAACCAGCGGGTGTGCGGCATGGGATCGGCGGTGCGCACCTGCGTCCACGGCGTGGAGAAGTCGACCTTGTAGTAGTCGACCACGGAGATCCAGAACCGGTCCAGGTCCTCGACCGACCAGGCCCAGAACGCGTCGTGGTCGGGAAACGCCCGCCCCTCGCGCTTCTCCAACCAGTTCAGGTACTCGCGCAGCGCGGAGCTCTCTATGCGGGCCGCCGTCGGGCTCCAGAGTGTGTCGGTCATCGGCACCGCCTCACCGCGCAAGCGTCGACGACACAGCGCGTCGGACGCGATCAATACGCGAAACATAGAGAGGGGCTTGGGCTGGTGGCCAGCCTGCGGCCGACGATCCGCCCGTGCCCGCCGCGCCGTTGACCGGAAATTGAGATTCACGTGTGATCGGGTTGAGCCGGCCGGAGCATGCTCCGTGCCATGTCCGCCGGAGGCGTGACCGCGTGACGATGACGTCTCGAGGAGGCCGAACGCATGAAGCTCGCTCTCTACCTTCCCAACTTCCGCGACGAAGTGAGCGTCAAGGAACTCGAGGACCTCACGGCCCTCGCCGAGGACCTCGACTTCGACTCTGTCTGGGCGCTCGACCGGGTCGTCGTCCCGGAGACCTCCGACCGCGCGGAAATGCAATACCCGTTCGGCATGATGACCGACTTCCCCCCGGGCATGCCGGTCATCGCGCGGGGCAAGTGGTTCCAAGGCATGACGCTGATCCCCTGGCTGGCCGCGAAGACCCAGAAGGTCCGGATCGGCATGAGCATCATCGACACCCCGTACCGCGCCCCTGCCGTGCTCGCCGCCGAACTCGCTACCCAGGACCACCTGTCAGGCGGGCGGCTCAACGTCGGCATCGGCTCCGGCTGGATGCCCGAGGAGTTCGCCGCCGCTAGCGCCACGCACCTGTTTCCGCGTCGACACGCCCACCTGCGCGAGACGATCGAGATCATGCAGGGCATCTGGTCCAACGAGCTGTTCGAGTACCACGGCGAGTTCGCGGACTTCCCGCTCTCCGGCTTCGGCCACAAGCCGATCCAGCAACCCGGGCCGCCGATCTACTTCTCCGGCCTGAAGGACGCCAAGCGCTCGGCCAGCCGCATCGCGAAGTACGGCTTGCAGGGCTGGATCGGCATCCAGGACTCCCCGGACGACATCAGGCGTTGGAAGGGCGAGATGGAGCGCGAGCTGGGCGAGCTCGGCCGGACCTTCCCCGACAACTTCGAGATGTGCAGCATGATCTGGTTCGTCATCACCGACGAGCCGATGGACCAGACCCCGGCGGGCAAGGCGTCCAACCTGCTGGCAGGCTCCGCCCAGCAGATCGAGGACATCCTCAAGCGCTACAAGGACGCAGGCATGACGATGCCGCTGCTGTGGCCGCCGTTCCGTGACGTGCCGACCGCCAAGACCCTCGACGACCTCAAGCGCCTGACCGAGGAGATCATGCCGAAGGTCAACGCGGCGTAGCGCGTCTCGTCACCTCGCAGGGTCTGGGGGCTCTGCGGAGTGCACGCGGGGTCTGCGAGGTGGGCGCGGTTGCGGGGGCCGCAACTCCGCCGCCGCCGCACGCCGTCACCGCACGGCAGGAGGGTCAGTTGTGGAGTACGTCGTCTGTCGCGCGTTCGCAGACCCGCCCGAGGTCGAGGTCGTCACCGAGTCCACGCCACGTCCGGGTCGGGGACAGATTCTCGTGGAGGTTGCCGCCTGCGGGGTCAGCTTCGTCGACGGCCTCATCGCTCAGGGCCGCTACCAGGTCCGGCCACGGCTGCCCTACACCCCGGGGTCGACCGCGGCCGGGACCGTCGTCGCGGTCGGTGAGGCTGTGACCTTCCCCGGTGTCGGTGACGCCGTCGTCACCCTGCTCACCGCCTTTGGCGGGTTCGCCTCGCATCTGCTGCTGCCCGCGGACGCCGTCGTGGCACTGCCGGACGGTGTGTCACCCGAGCTCGCGGCGACCGCTGTCGAGAACTACTCGACCGTGCTGTTCGCGGTCACCCGTCGCGTGTCGGTCGACCCGGGCAGCGCTGTGGTGGTGCTCGGCGCCGGTGGCGGCATCGGCATCGCGGCTGTCGACGTCGCGCACGGGCTGGGTGCCCGTGTTGTCGCGGTGGCATCCACCCAGGACAAGCGGGACGCGGCGATGGCGGCCGGTGCCGATGTCGCGATCGGCTACACCGATCTCAAGGACGGCATCAGGGACGCCACCGACGGCGGCGCGGACGTCGTGTTCGACCCGGTCGGCGGGCCTGCTTCGGAGTCGGCGCTGCGCGCCCTGCGCGCAGGCGGCCGCTTCTGCGTTGTCGGGTTCGCGTCGGGGGAGATTCCGCGGCTGCCTGCGAACATCGTTCTCCTGCGCAACCGGCCGACGTGCCGTCACCGGGCGGATCGCACTGCTGCCTCGGGCCAGCGGGCTCTGAGGCCCTTGCGCCAGGCCGAGTAGGAGCCGATCGGGCCCCCGTGCGGCCGGTACAGCCACCGCCACGGGTGCACGACGGTCGGAGCGACGGCGGCTGCGCGGGAACGGAACCCCGGCACCGGGGCGTAGGTGACGGCCACGGCGCGCCCGCGCAGCTCGCCCGCCACCTCGCCGCGCCGCACCTCGACGTCCCGCCGGGTCGCCAGGTCGGCGAGGGTCTCGGCCAGGAACACCAGGCGCTTCCCCGACAGTTGCAGCCGCGCGAGCAGTGGCTCGTCGAACACGAACGCCGCAGGCAGGTTCGGGTGGGCGTCCAGCGCCGGGTCAGCGTCGCCGAGCGACTCGGCGGTGAGCCACACCGCGCCCGGCTCCCCGTGCTCGACGGGCGTGCGGGGGCCGCCGGTGGACTCCGGGTCGGGATCGTGGCGCAGCAGCGGTTCGAGCTCGGGTCGATCGGCGCCGGGGCCGTCCGATGGAGGAGCCTGTGGCCAGTCCTGGATCGGGCACGCCGTGTTCAGAGCGCAGTCCCGGCACAGCTGCGGCGCCCGCTTCTGCACCTGCCAGCGGGAAAAGCCGTAGGGCTTGCCGGTGCCCGCGCCGACCGTCCACTGCCAGCCCAGCCGGTTGGCGGCGCGGGACCCGTCGAGCAGGTGGGTGAAGAACCGATCCTCGCCCGCAGTCCACTCCGCCCCGGCTCGGACGGTCCACTGCGAGGACAGCCACATCCGGGTCTGGTTGACCAGCCAGCCGTCGGTCTCCAGCTCCTGCACGCAGGAGGACACGCAGTTCATCGCCGCGGGCCACGGCTCATCCCAGCTGCGCGCCGGGCGGGCGGGCGCGGCGCGCAGGGCGGTGGCGTTGCGCCGCCCGACCCGCGCGTAGACGTGCCGGGCGTACTCCTGCCACGCGAGCTCGTCGCGGAACTTGGTGCGGTCTCGCGGCGGCGCGGGGGCGGCGGCGGCCCACGCGGCCGGCAGGTCGAGCAGCCCGTAGCGGATGTAGGGCGAGATCCGGCTGGCGCCGCGCCGGGAGCGGGGGAACACCTCGTTGCGGCGCGCGGCATAGCCCGTGAGATCCAGGGTGGCGAGCGCGGCGTCGGCGGCTTCTTGACCGCCGCGGAACGCCGGGGACGCGACGGGGGCGTCGCAGCACAGATCCGCGAGGTGCGTGCGCACCCACTCGACGGCGGCGTCGGGCCCTGGCGCGGGGGTGGGGAGCAGCACCCGCCGAGTCTGCGGGCCGGGCAGGCCGGGCGCGCGCCGAGGATGGCAGTGCCCCGTCGGACGCTAGCGGCTACGCCGGATGCGGAGCGGGCCCTTCGCCGTCGACGGGTCGACGACGCGCCCGCCTTGGACGATCTCGACCTCCCCCTGCGCCACCAGCCTGCGGGCAGCCATGCGGGCAGGCTCCATCAGCTCCCGCCACGTGTCCGGTGTGCCCACCTGCCGTGCCGCTTCCGATGGGCAGATGGTGGCCGTACGGGCGCGGGCGCCGAGGAGCTCGCGGATGGACCTCTCGAGAGCGGCGTCGACGGCGCCGAGGCCGCGACGGCGGCAGGCTGCGCTGCAGTACTGCACCTGCTCCCAGTCGCGTGCCCACTTCGCCCGCCACACGATCCGCCGTCCGCACACCGCGCAGGTCTTGTCCTCGCCGATGCTCCCCGCGGAGCCGGGGTCGGGATTCTGCCGTGCCCGTCCCACGACGCTCAGGCCCAGACCGAGCGCGTGCCGGACACGGTCCGGTTGACGTCGAGCACGATGGCGGATGCGCGCACGATGGGGACTGCCCGGTGACAGCACCGGCCAACCCCGCCACGGTGGATATGGAAGGGTTTGTTGAGTAAGTGAACCATTTGCCGAAATGCCACCTTTGTGTAGCGCTTATGTCAACAAGTGTTCCAGCTGCCCGCTAGCATGGTGTCGTGAGAGCAGACGCAGCGCGCAACCTCCAGGTCGTGCTGCGTGAGTCGGCCCGATTGCTGGGGGCGGACCCCGGGGCGCGGATCACTGACATCGCCGCCGCGGCCGGCATGGACCGGCGGACCATCTACCGGCGGTTCCAGTCCCGCGAGGAGCTCCTGCACGCGATCTACCGGGCGCGGCTGGACGCGCTCGAGGCGGTGATCGACGGCGCCCGGGTGGACGAGGCGCCGGTGCTTGTCGCGCTGCACGCCCTCGCGGAGGGCGGGATCCGGGTCAGCCGCGAGTGGCCGGTCGACATCCGGGTGGCCACCGAGCCGGACGTCCTGCGCAGGCGCGGCGAGCTCAACGAGCGGATGGCGGCCTTCTTCCGACGCGCCGAGCGCGATGGGGTCCTCGTGTCCGGACTCCCGGAGAGCTGGCCGCTGGCGCTCTTCCAAGGCATTCTGCGCACGCTGGCACAGGATCTTCCGGACCTCCCCACGGGGCGGGCTGCCGACCTCGCCGTCGACAGCTTCCTGCGCGGGCTCGCGACGGAGCAGGTGCCCGCACGTCGATCAACTTCTTGATCAGCTCGGACCGACCGGCGGTGGCCGCGCCTGCCCGGCCCGACCGCGTTCGACCCGACGCGAAGGCGGTCACGTCCGCGCTTCCTCGCGCAGGCGGCCGCCGTCGAGGCGGAGTGTGCGGTCGATGCGGAGATCGGCGAGGAACCGCTCGTCGTGGCTGACGACCACGAGACCACCGTGGTAGGCCTTGAGCGCGTTCTCCAACTGCCCAGCGCTGATGAGGTCGAGGTTGTTGGTGGGCTCGTCGAGGAGTAGCAGCTGAGGCGCAGGCTCCGCGAACAGGACGCAGGCCAGGGTCGCGCGCAGGCGTTCGCCCCCGGACAGGACCCCGACCGGGAGGTGCGCCCGGTCGCCGCGGAACAGGAAGCGGGCCAGCAGGTTCATCTGGTCGGACGGGAGCATGTGCGGTGCTGCGGCGGACAGGTTCTCCGCCACTGTCCGGTGGTCATCGAGCAGGTCGAGTCGCTGTGACAGGTAGGCGATGCGGCCCTCGACACGACTGACCGTACCGCTGTCGGGCTCGAGCTCGCCGCGCACGATGCGCAGCAGCGTCGACTTGCCCGAGCCGTTCAGTCCGGTCAGCGCGATCCGTTCCGGGCCACGGATGTCCAGGGTCACTCCGTCCTCGCCGAACAGCTCCCGTTCGCCGCGGCGGATCCGCAGACCCTCACCGCGAAACAGGGTTCGGCCGGAGGGCACCGTGGTCTGCGGGAGGCTCAGGGCGATCTGCTCGTCGTCGCGGCGTGCGCGCTCGGCTTCGTCGAGGCCTGCTCTGGCCGCGTCGAGCCGGATGGCGTGGGTGCCGTCCGCCTTCGCCGCCGATTCCTCGGCGTTGCGCTTCATCGTCCCGGCGAAGATCTTCGGTAGCCCGGCGTTGCCGAGGTTGCGGGTCGCGGTTGACGACCGTCGCCCGGCACGTTCACGGGCCTTCTGCAGCTCCCTCTTCTCGCGCTTGACCTTCTGTTCGGCGTGGCGCACGTTCCGGTCGGCGGCCTCGCGAGCCGTCTCGACGGCCTCCTCGTAAGCAGTGAAGCTCCCGCCGAAGAAGCGGACTTCGGAGTCGCGCAGCTCGGCGATGCGGTCGAGTCTGTCGAGCAGAGCGCGGTCGTGGCTGACGACCAGCAGACACCCGCGCCACACGTCGAGCACCGCGTAGAGCCGCTGCCGGGCGTCGACGTCGAGGTTGTTGGTGGGCTCGTCGAGCAGCAGGACGTCGGGGTGTCGTACCAGCTGTGCCGCCAGCCCCAGCGAGACGATCTGACCTCCGCTCAGCGAAGGCAGCGGCCGATCGAACGCCACGTCGCCGAGCCCCAGACGATCGAGCTGCGCGCGCGTGCGCTCCTCGATGTCCCAGTCCGATCCGATGGTTGCGAAGTGTTCCTCGGCGGCGTCGCCGGACTCGACGGCGCGCAGCGCACGCACGACGTCGGCGATCCCCAGGACGTCGAGGACCGACCGGCCATCGGTCAGAGGCAGGTTCTGCGGAAGGTGAGCGACGGTGCCCTTGATCGTCACACTGCCTGCGGTCGGGCGAAGCTCGCCTGCGATGAGCCTGAGCAGCGTGGTCTTGCCTGCCCCGTTGGGCCCGACGAGCCCGGTGCGGCCGTCGGGAACGGTGAAGGTCAGGCCCCGGAAGACCGGGGTGTCGTCGGGCCAGGAGAACGACAGGCCGGAACAGGTGACGAACGAGTCGGACACAGAAGAACCTCTGAGGTAGAGCAGGACAGCGCCCGGACCGGGTCAGAGCACTGCGTTGTCGGCGCTGCCGGGGAAGTCGGTGCTCAGCGCGGTCTTCTCGCCCGCGTCGAACTCCGCACGCAGCTGGTCGAGCTTGATCCCGATCCGACGCTGAGCGTCGCTGCCGAGGACGACCCAGTGCCGCGGTTCACCAGAACGCACCACGTCGAACACGACCTCCGCCGCCCTGGCCGGATCGCCAGGGAACACGTCGGGCGTGAGAGCGCCGAGCACCGCCCGGAATGCGCCCGCGGTGCCCGCGTAGTCCGCGATTGCGGCACCTGAGGCCCTGGTGCGCTTCTCGATCCCGGTGCGGAACGAGCCGGGCTGGATCAGCATCGCGCGCAGGCCGAGCGGCTCGATCTCCTGCCAGAGCGCCTCGGTGAATCCCTCGAGTGCGAACTTGCTCGCCGAGTAGTAGCCGTTGGCAGGCAGGCTGGCCAACCCGTCCATCGAGGAGACGTTGACGATCGTGCCTGCACCGCGGGCCCGCATGCCTGGCAGGACGAGCCGGGTCAACGCCACGGCGCCGAAGAAGTTCACCTCGAACATCCGTCGGTAGTCGGGCTCGTCCTGCTCCTCGAGCGCGCCGATGAAGTCGATCGCTGCGTTGTTGACCAATACGTCGATGCCGCCGAAGCGCTCCACAGCGCGGGCGACACCGTCCGCGCGCTGCTGCGGGTCGGTCACGTCCAGCCGAAGGGCGAGCGCCGTGTTCGGATGGCGGGCCGCCAGATCCTCGGTGGCCGCGGTCGTCGAGGCGGTGAGGACCGCCCGGTCGCCACGGGCGAGGACGTGTTCGGCGAGAGCGTGGCCGAGGCCGCTGGAGGCGCCTGTGATGAGCCAGGTCTTGAGTTCCACGAGAGTCTCCTGGGGGTAAGGGGGTTGATCAGTGCTCGTTGGCAGGGAAGTCGGCGGACGCGCTGATGTCGGCCCACTTCTCGGTCTCGGCGGTGCGCTCGGCTGCGGACTCGAGTGCGGCCTTCACCGCGCCTGCTCCGAGCACCAGCCTGCGCGGCGGCTCGTCGGAGCCGACCACATCGAGGATGACCCGCGCTGCGCGCGCCGGATCCCCTGGCTGGACTCCGTCGTTCTCGGCCCGGTAGCGGTTGATCGCGCCAACGGTCTGCTCGTAGTCCTCGCCGACGGAGTGCAGGGCCATCGACGACCCTTGCCAATCGGTGCGGAACGCCCCGGGCTCCACGATCACGACCCGAACCCCGAACGGAGCGACCTCGCTCGCGAGAACCTCGCTGAAGCCCTCCACCGCAAACTTCGCGGTCTGGTATGCACCCATGCCGGGCGTGCCGCCCACGCGGCCGCCGATGGAGGAGAACTGAACGACGGTGCCGGATCGTTGCCGCCGCAGCACCGGCAACGCGGCACGTGTCACGTTGATGACGCCGAACAGGTTCGTCTCGATCTGGGCGCGGAAATCGTCCTCCGCCATCTCCTCGATGGGCGCGCTGTTGGCGTAACCGGCGTTGTTGACCACCACGTCGAGCCTGCCGAACCCCTCGATCGCCTGCTGAACCGCGGTGCGGGCGTCTGCGGGGTCGGTGACATCCAGCGCGACCGCCCGGATCCGGTCCCCGAATCGGGTCACCAGGTCGTCGAGCTGCTCGGGCCGTCGGGCCGTTGCCACGACCTGCTCGCCCGCCTCGGCAACCGCCTCAGCGAGCTTGCGCCCGAAGCCGCGCGACGCTCCGGTGATGAGCCACGTCTTGACCATGTTGTACTCCGTTCATGCGCTATTTCGAGCGACTTATTACCTTAAATGTCTCATGTGGTGTCACTTGAACACTAGCAAGGTGGTGAGGGGTCCGGACCCGGACGCCATCGCCGCCGCCGCGGTCTATCTCGCCTCCGACGAGGCCGCGTTCGTGCACGGCACGGTGCTCGACGTCGACGGCGGCCGGGTCGCCGTGGCCGTCACCGCTTGAGCCGGGCGCCCCGACGTCGAAGCAGGGCGGCTTGGATGACGAAGAAGGCGCCCCCTGCGGCGGCGTAGGCGACAAGCGGCCCGAACGTGATGGCGGTCGAGGTGGCGGCGGTGATGTCGTAGAAGATCCCGACCAGAGTCGAGAGACCGCCCGCGACCAGCATCGGCCACTGTCCGCCACCGTGTGGACCGCGCCGTCGGAGGGCGACGATGATCTGGGCGACGCCGGACAGCGTGGCCCAGACGCCGAAGACGGCGAGCACCGCTGCACTGCCGACGAAGGTGGCGATCAGCACGGCGATCGCGGCGAGAGCGCTGACGACGGCATTGGTGCCCAGCACTCTGCGCTCGGGCCTGCTGTGGGGGCGTCGAACATCGACCAGGGTCGCCGCCAGGTCGATGAGCGGATAGACCACCAGCAAAGCCGCCGACACCGGGGTGAGCGACCCGGACACGGCCATGAAGGCGATCGCCCAGGCCAGCGCGACGACGCCACGGACAAGGTAGAGCGTGCGCAGCGGGCGGTCCGTGGTCGAGGTGTTGTCGTGGAGCTGCACGTCCATGGTGATCGCTTCCGTTCTCGGGATGCAGGGCAGCACGCAGGCCGCCTTGGTGAGATCGGAACAACCGTCGCCCGCACGTGGCCCCGGTCGAGCCCGTGCCCCACCCTGGTGGCGGCCGGGTGCCGCGCGTCCCTTCCGCGCCGCCACAGCGGGCTCCACCTCCGGGGCGCCGGGCCCTCGGAGCACGGGTGTCGGCCAGTGACCGTCCCTGGGTTGACGGCTGTTCCTCGGTGGCATCGTCAGGGTCGGGTCGCGAGGCGCCGTGGTGAACGAGGGGTACCACGACGCCTGCGTTCCACCCCACGGCCAGGCGGCGACCCCGCCCCCCGTGCGGCCGGGATGCGCGACCTCCTCAGGCAGGCAGCTGCACCGACACGTCGCCGCGAAGGGCTGAGCGGAGTTCCTTGCGCGAGCTGATGCCGAGCTTGGAGAACACCTTGCGCAGGTGCCATTCCACGGTGCGGGGGCTGAGGAACAGCCGCGTGCCGATCTCGGGGTTCGTGTGCCCTGCGACCGCGAGACGAGCGATCTGCGCCTCCTGCTCGGTGAGGTCGGTGGCCCGGTCGACGCGGCGCTTGCGGACGGTCTCGCCCGTGGCCAGCAGCTCTCGGCGGGCCCGTTCGGCGAACGCCTCGGCGCCCATTTCGGTGAGCATGTCGTGCGCCAGCCGCAGCTGTACGCGGGCGTCCATGCGGCGGTTCTCCCGCCGTAGCCACTCGCCGTAGTTCAGGTGCGCGCGGGCCAACCCGGAGCGCACGCGCGTTCGACCCAGCCGCGCGATCGCCTCGCGGTGGGCGCGCTCTGCAGGCTCGCCCTCACGCAGCAGCGCACGGGACCTGGCCTCGACCCCACGTGCCCAGTCGGTGTCGCACCCCTCGGCGATCTCGGTCAGCCTGCGCATGGCGCCCGCGGCCCGCTCGGGCGTCCCGCTGCGCGCGGCGGCCTCCACCAGCTCGACCATCGACCAGCTGGCCAACCCCAGCTCGTCGGGATACGCGCTGCCCCGCTCGGCGGCGATGCAGGCGTCGTCGTAGCGGCCCATACCGTTGTAGAGCAGTGCGCTCGCCCACGCGCCTGCGGTCAGCCACTGGCCCTCGTCACGGGCGGTCATCTCGGCGGTGGCGGCCACGGCGAGCGCGGTGACCTCGGCTTCGCGTCCCCGCCATGCGGCGACCACCAACGCTCCGTAGGGCGGCAGTGGGTGGCCCGTCGCGCGACCCACGGCGTCGGCCTCCTCGGCCATCGCGGCGGCCGTCGACACCGCACCAGCGAACAGCTGGTCCGCGAGTCCCAGCATCAAGGCGACCGGGAGCACGGTAAGAGCTCCGCTGTCGCGGGCCAGCGTGACCAACCGGTGCGCGAGCGTGTGCCAGCTCTCGTCGTCCCAGACGTCGTGGGACGACTTGGCGGCAAGCGGCAGCCAACGAAACGCCTCCTCGGTGGAGACCTCGGCGTTGCGGAACCGGTCGAGCGCGCTGCGCAGCAAGGGTGCGCCCGCCGCATAGCCGTCGGTGATCACCCTGGCCAGGCCGTCCAGCAGCAGGTCGCCCGCATGTCCCGGGCCGGACGGCGGGGGCAACGCGCGCACCGCCTGTGCCACTTCGCGGACCGAACCGCGGGTTGCGAGCCTGCCTGCGTTGAGCGCGGCGTAGAAGGCGTCGCGGTAGGTCTCGCGGGCCAGTGCGGCGTCGAGCTGTTCGAGGCGCTTGGCTGCCGCGAGCAGCGGCGCATCGCGGCCTGCGCCTGCACCCGTGGCGATCTGGGCACGCAGGAGCTGACAGCGGGCGCGGGCCAGCTCGTCCTGGGGTCCCGCGTCGGCGATGGCGAGCAGGCGCAGGGCCCGGTCGGGCGCGCCTGCCTGGTGCTTGGCCTGCGCCGCGGCCAGTGCCCGCTGGGCCCGTCGTTGCGGGTCCGGCGTCAGTTCGGCGGCCCGTTCCCGGAACGCCGCGGCAGCCGCGAGGCCGCCCCGAGCCCGAGCCCGGCCGGCCGAGCGCTCGAGATCGGCGGCGACGGTCTCGTCGAGCCCTGAAGTGGCGTGGGCTCGATGCCAGGCGCGTCGCTCGGCGTCGCGTCCGGGGTCGGTCGCGTCGGCCAGCGCACCGTGGATGCGGCGCCGTTCCTCCGCCGAGGCCGCGCGGTACACCGCGGACCGCGCGAGCGGATGGCAGAACCGGACCTGCCCGGCAAACTCCACGAGCCCGTCGGCGATCGCCGGTTCGGCCGCATCGACGCCGACGCCCAGCAGACCCGCCGCCCGCCACACGAGCACGGGATCCTGGTCCGGCTCGGCTGCCGCGACCAACAGGAGCCGCTGCGTCGCGGGGGGCAGCGCCACCAGCCTCCGCCGGAAGCCTGCCTCGATCCGGTCGGGCAGCGGACCGGTGCCCGGCATGCCGAACCCGCCTGCCATCTGCTCGGGACTCAGCTCACGGGTCGCCGACAGCAGAGCTAGCGGGTTGCCGCGCGTCTCGGTGAGGATCCGCTCTCGCACCCGCTCGTCCAGCGGGCCGGTGACCAGCGCATCCAGCAGCGTCCGAGCGTCCCGGTCGGGCAGTCCCGCGACGACGAGAGTGGGCAGGCCTGCCCAGTCGTGCTCGTCGAAGGGGTCGCGCACCGCAAAGACGAGCGCGACGGCCTCGGCCGCCAGCCGCCTGGCGACGAACGCCAATGTCTGTGCCGACGCGCGGTCGAGCCATTGTGCGTCGTCGATGATGCAGATCAGCGGCTGCTCGCGCGCCGCGTCGGACAGCAGGCTCAGTACCGCGAGACCGATCAGGAAGCGGTCGGGGGTGTCGCCCGACCGCAGCCCGAGCGCTGTGCCGAGCGCCTCGCACTGCGGGCCGGGAACAGCCTCGAGTCGGTTCAGGAACGGCGCGCACAGCTGGTGCAGCCCGGCGAACGCCAGCTCCATCTCGGACTCGATGCCTGCCGCACGGGCGACCTGGCAGCCCGGCGCGTTTCCGATGACGTGGTCCAGCAGGGCCGACTTGCCGACGCCTGCCTCGCCGCGCAGGACGAGGACCTCGCTGTGGCCTCCACGGACGCCCGCGACGAGGCGATCGAGGGCGCTGCACTCGTGATGCCTGCCGACCAGCCCTGGCCTGCCCGCGACTCTTCTTGCCTGCATCGCCGCCCTCTCCGGTGTGATGCCAGCAGAATGCAGCACCGGATGCCGTGTCCGCGCCCGGGATTTGCCTGGTCGACCCCCGGGTGCGGTGCGCAGGACTCAGCAGACGGCCGCGATGGCCCGCAGAATCAGGGCGGCAACGTCGTCGGGCCGCGAGGCAGGCAAGGCGTGCGATGCTCCGGAAATCTCGATGGCCTCACGGGCCCCCGCGCGCTCGGCCATGAACCGGTGAGCGGCCGCCGGGATGTTCCGGTCCAGCTCGGGCCAGATGAACCAGGACGGAACGCTCCTCCACGCCGAGGCAGGCGCGCCCTCGTCGAGTGCGAGATCACGCAGTGGCCGCTGGCCTGCGGCACCGAGAGCCGCATCATCCTCGCCCAGGTCGTCGGCGAACTGCTCGGCGTACGCGTCCTGCCGGATGTAGAGGTCGGTGCTGCCGTCAGCACGCGGCACCGGCCACAAGGTCTGCGCCAGCGTGCTTCCGGGTAGCCGGTTGGACAGCTCTCCGATGCTCTCGCCCTCTTCCGGCGCGAACGCGGCGACGAAGACCAAGGCCCTGACGTCGGCGAGGCCGTGGGCGGCGGCGGAGATCACCGAGCCGCCGTAGGAGTGTCCGACGAGCACAACCGGCCCGTCGATCGCCATCAGCAGGCTGCGGACGGAGTCCGCGTCGCTGGAGAGGCCGCGCAGTGGGTTCGCCGCCGCGATCGTCGGGCAGCCTGCCCGGCGTAGGCGCGCCATGACCCCGTTCCAGCTCGCGGACTCCGCGAAGGCGCCGTGGACCAGCACGACGGTGGGCTTCGGCATGGGACTGCTCCAAGTGGTCGTCAGATGGGGGTGCCGCGACCAACGGTGACGGCGCGAGTCCTGGCGTCGCGCCCGTGGACCTGCCTGGCCGAGCCCGGGCTCCCTACGGTGCGGAAGGGTCGACAACCACCCGACCAGTGACGTGCACCGGTGTTGTGACCGCTGATCCAACCGGTCCTCTGATTGTCGCGGAGGTGGGGCGTCACTAGCGTCAACGGCCGTGGCACCCGACTCTCGCCGGACGTTGCGGGGACGACAGCGCGAGTGTGCGGAGCTGGACCGCGTGGTCGACGACATCCGCTCGGGCCGCAGCCGGGTCCTGGTCGTGAGTGGCGACGCAGGCATCGGCAAGACCGCCCTGCTGGACGAGCTGTGCGATCGCGGTTCGGGCTGCCGCGTGGTCAGGGCGGCCGGGGTGGAGGCCGAGCTGGAACTCCCGTTCGCCGCGCTTCACCAGCTGCTCACGCCACTGCTGGAGCACCTGCCGCGGTTACCGGACCCTCAGGCCGACGCGCTGGGCGTCGCGTTCGGCCTGCGTGCGGGCGGCGCTCCCGATCGTTTCCTCGTCGGGCTCGCCGTTCTGACCCTGCTGTCGGATGCGGCCGAGGAACGGCCGCTGATCTGCGTCGTGGACGACGTGCAGTGGCTCGACCACGCGTCGAGGCAGGCTTTGGTCTTCGCGGCAAGGCGGCTCATGGCCGAGTCCGTCGCCGTGGTCTTCGCCGTGCGGGAGCCGGGTGCCGCGGATCTCGCAGGCCTTCCCGGGCTCGAACTGCAGGGCTTGTCCGATCGCGACGCGAGCGCGTTGCTGGACTCGGCCGTCACCGGTCCGTTGGACGAACGGGTCCGTGACCGGATCGTGGCCGAGACCCGCGGCAACCCGTTGGCCCTGCTGGAGCTGCCCCGCGGACTGAGTCCGATGCTGATGGCGGGCGGGTTCGGGTTGTCCGACGCGCCGACCGTGTCGACCATGCTCGAGGACAGCTTCGTGCGGCGGCTCACGGCGTTGCCTGCGCAGACGTGCCGCCTGCTCCTGGTCGCGGCGGCCGAGCCGCTCGGCGATCCCGTCCTGCTGTTCCGCGCGGCCGATCGTCTCGGCATCGACGGGGTGATGGCACAGCCCGCCGTCGCGGCCGGGCTGGTCGACATCGGCGCCCGGGTGCGGTTCGGTCATCCGCTGATGCGCTCCGCGATCTATCACGCTGCGTCGACGGGGGAGCGGCGCGATGCTCATCGCGTACTGGCGGAGGCCACCGACCCCGACGACGATCCCGATCGACGTGCTTGGCACCGGGCCCGGGCGGTGGCCGGGTTGGACGAAGGCGTTGCACGTGAGCTCGAACGTTCGGCAGGCCGAGCACAGGCGCGTGGTGGGCTGGCGGCAGGCGCGGCGTTCCTGGAGCGCGCCGCCGAGCTGACGCCCGAGCCTGCGCGGCGCGCCGAGCGGGCGCTGAGCGCCGCCTCGGCGGAGCATCTCGCGGGCGCGCCAGAAGCAGCGCTGCGGATGCTGGCCATAGCGCGGGCAGGCGCCCTCGACGACTTCGGGAGCGCGCGAGCCGACCTGCTGCGTGCGCAGATCGCGTTCGCCACCACCCGGGGCCGAGACGCCGCCGCGCTGCTCCTTCGCGCGGCCGG
>DASWUV010000046.1:0-46785 GCA_036401495.1 Pseudonocardia sp.
GGACAGCAAAAACAAAACTGGCACAAAAACAACCAGAAAAAACAAGCTCGACACACTGTTGAGTTCTCAAAAGACACCCGCACACCGGCTGCTGCCGTCTGGCACCAGCATCGGGGCTGATCATCTGTGTTGCCGCCAGACCGAACCGCGACAACTTTTCCAAGGTACATGGTATCCGGGGCAACTTCAACCCCCGAAAAACCTCGTCCGCCGGGCGGGCCTTCGTGCTGCCCGCCGTGGCGTGGAGACAAAGTTACACGCGCCCTCCGCCTGGGTTACAACGGGGGGTCCGTTCGCGCGTCGCAGCAGGTCAGCGGCTCAGCACCACCGACGACCACGCTACTACTCGGCCCGCGCGCCCGCGAGGTTCCGCTTGCCGCGGCGCACGACGAGCCATCCCCCGGCCAGGAGGTCAGCCTCGGCGGGAGCCCACTCCGCGTCGAGCACCTTCGCGTTGTTGACGTACGCCCCACCTTCGCCGACGGCCCGTCGCGCCGCACCCTTGCTCTCGGTGAGACCCGTAGCGACAAGGAGGTCGACCACGGTGAGGCCGTCGGCCACCCGGAACGTGGTGCTCGGTACCTCGGCGAGTGCGGCGTCGAGCGTCCCCGCGTCCAGGTCGTGGAGGTCTCCGCGGCCGAACAGCGCGCCGCTGGCCGCCACGACCTGGTCGGTCTGGTGCTGCCCGTGCACGAGGGTGGTCAGCTCGGTCGCCAGCCGCCGCTGGGCGGCCCGCAGGTGTGGCCGGTCGGCGACGTCCTTCTCCAGCTCCTCGATCTCGGCGGGCGGGAGGAAGGTGAACATCCGCAGGTACCGGCCCACGTCCACGTCGGCGACATTGACGAAGTACTGGTACCACGCGTACGGCGAAGTCATCGCGGGGTCGAGCCAGATGTTGCCGCCGCCGGTCGACTTGCCGAACTTGCGGCCCTCGGCGTCGGTGACCAGCGGCGTGGTCAGGGCGTGGGCGACGCCGCCGTTCACCCGGCGGATCAGCTCGACCCCCCCGATGATGTTGCCCCACTGGTCCGAGCCACCGATCTGCAGCCTGCACCCGTGGCGTCGGTAGAGCTCCAGGAAGTCCTGGCTCTGCAGCAACAGGTAGCTGAACTCGGTGTAGGACATGCCCTCGCCTGCGAGCCTGCGTTTCACGGTCTCACGCGCCAGCATCACGTTGACCGAGAAGTGCTTCCCCACGTCACGGAGGAACTCCAGCGTCGTCTGGCCACCGGTCCAGTCGAGGTTGTTCACGACGAGCGCCCCACTCGGGGAGCCGTCGAACTCCACGAACTTCTCCAGCTGACCGCGGATCCGGTCGGCCCATTCGGTGACCGTCGCGGCACTGTTCAACGTGCGTTCGCCTGTGTCACGCGGGTCGCCGATCATGCCGGTCGCCCCGCCCGCCAGGACGATGGGCCGCGCCCCTGCCTGCTGGAAGCGCCGCAGGGTGAGCAGCGGCACCAGGTTCCCGGCGTGCAGGCTCGGCGCCGTCGGGTCGAACCCGCAGTACAGGGTGAGGACACCTCCGGCGAGGTCGCGCCGCAGCGCGTCGAGATCTGTGCTCTGCGCGATCAGGCCGCGCCATTCCAGTTCGTCGAGGACATCCGTGCTCACCTTGCCAATCCTCCCCCACGTGACGAGCGGGTTCGCGCACCCGGGGGCCTGCCGGGCCGGTAGACGCTGACCGCCGCCGACCCGTCGAGCCAGAACCGCCAGGGGGTGTCGTGGGCCGCGGCCACACCGACACGCGGGCCTGCGCGCACGAGAGCGGGATCGACCGGCGCCGCGCCGTGCACGCGGACCCGGGACGTCGGATCGGTGACGTCGAGCCCCGTGTCGGCTCCGACGAGGCCCAGCAACGACGCCAGACGGGCAGGTCCGCGCGCGAGGTCCGAGGCGCGCCGGGCCGTCGGACGCCGTACGTGCGCCGTGGCGAGATCCGAGACGACCTCGCCCGCGCGCAACAGCACCGCCGCGGGCTCGCCCTCGGGCAGGCAGCTGATGTTGGCGCAGAAATGCATTCCGTAGACGAAGTACACGTAGAGGTGTCCCGGTGGGCCGAACATCACGCCGTTGCGCGGGGTGCGACCGCGGAAGCTGTGCGACGCCGGATCGTCGGCGCCGCGGTACGCCTCGACCTCCACGAGCCGGACGGCGACCGTGCCGTCCGGCGTGTCGGCCTCCAGGACACAGCCGAGCAGCCGCACCGCCGCGAGGAGGACGTCCTGAGCGAGCTCCTCGCGGTCGATCAGGGCCACCGGCGAAGGCGGGTCATCTCCGCTGCGCGAGCGCGAGCCGCACGCAGACCGCAACACCCGCCATGGCCTTCTCCACCTCGTCGAGCACCGGGAACGTCGGAGCCAGGCGGATGATGGCGTCGTCGGGGTCCTTGCCGTACGGATGCGTCGCGCCCGCAGGCGTGAGCGCGACGCCCGCCTCCTTCGCGAGCCGCACGATCTCCGACGCGCAGCCGTCCGGCACCCGCAGCGTGACGAAATAGCCCCCGGCGGGCGTCGACCACGACACACCGGGGGTGTTGGAGAGGTTCTCGCTCAGGATGCGCTCCACGGCGGCGAACTTCGGCGCGATGATCGCGCGGTGCTTGCGCATGTGCTCGGCGACGCCCGCGGTGTCCCGCAGGAACAGCACGTGCCGCAGGTGGTTGGTCTTATCCGGCCCGATCGTGCGCTTGCTCGTGAGCGCCAGCCACCAGGCGATGTTGGCCGGTGAAGCCCCCAGGAACGCCACACCGGCACCCGCCAACGTGATCTTCGACGTCGACCCGATGACGAACACACGGTCGGCGTTGCCCGCATCGGTGGCGAGCGCGAGGAGGTCGGCGAGCGGCGCGGGCTCCTCGGCCAGCGTGTGCACCGCATACGCGTTGTCCCACATGATCCGGAAGTCCGGCGCGGCCGTCGACATCGTCGCGAGGCGGCGGACCGTCTCGTCCGAGTACACCGCGCCGGTGGGGTTGGAGTACTTCGGGACGCACCAGATGCCCTTGATCGACGCGTCGGCGGCGACGAGCCGCTCGACCTCGTCCATGTCGGGACCCTCGTCGGTCATGGCGACCGGCACGAGATCGACGCCGAGCCGCTCGCAGACGCCGAAGTGGCGGTCGTATCCGGGCACCGGCGCAAGGAACGCCACACGCTCCTCCTCGACCCACCGGCGCGTTGAGCCCGGCATCGGGTTGAGCAAGGCGTTGACGAGCGTGTCGTGCATCAACTCCAAGCTGCCGTTGCCGAACGCGATGAGCTGGTCGACCGGCACCTGCAGCACGGGCGCGAAGATCTCCCGCAGCTCCGGCAGCCCCTGTAGACCCCCGTAGTTGCGGGTGTCGGTGCCATCGGCGGCGCGGTACTGGTCGCCGGGAAGGCGCAGCAGCTCCGACGCGAGGTCGAGCTGCGCGGCCGACGGCTTGCCCCGGGTGAGGTCGAGCTGCAGGCCCTGGGCGACGAACGCGTCGTACGCGGCTCGGGCCTGGTCGAGATCGGGGCGCGCCAGCTCGGCGGGCGAAGTCATGCCATTCCTCCGGATCTGAGTGCGGCGCGGGCGGCAGCGGCCGCGGCGCGCAACCCGTCGAGCTGCTCGGCGACGCGGACGGCCGCCGTGCCCCCACGGGCGTCCCTGGAGGCTATCGAGCCCGCCACGGTGAGCACTTCGCGCACCCCGGGCGTGAGCGCAGGGTGCACGGCGGCCAGTTCGGCGTCGGTCAGCTCGTCGAGCCCGACCCCGCGGGCCTCGGCGGCGCGGACGCATCCGCCCGCTGCCTCGTGCGCCACGCGGAACGGGACCCCCTGGCGCACCAGCCACTCCGCGATGTCGGTGGCCAGGCTGAACCCTGCGGGGGCCAGCTCGGCGAGGCGATCGGTGTGGAACGTGAGCGTGCCGATCATGCCTGCGACGGCGGGGAGGAGCAGTTCGAGCTGCTCGACGGAGTCGAACAACGGCTCCTTGTCCTCCTGCAGGTCGCGGTTGTACGCCAGCGGCAGGCCCTTGAGCGTGGCGAGCAGACCCGCGAGGTTGCCGATCAACCGGCCCGCCTTGCCCCGCGCCAGCTCCGCGACGTCGGGGTTCTTCTTCTGGGGCATGATCGAGCTGCCGGTGGAGAACGCGTCGTCGAGCCGCACGTACCCGAACTCGGCCGTGGACCAGATGACGACCTCCTCGGCCATCCGCGACAGGTCCACCGCGATCATCGCCAGCACGAACGCAGCCTCGGCCGCGAAGTCGCGCGAGGCCGTGCCGTCGATCGAGTTGGCCGCGCTCGCCGTGAAGCCCAGCTCGTGGGCGACGGCTTCGGGATCGAGGCCGAGCGACGAGCCCGCCAGCGCCCCCGACCCGTAGGGCGAGACGGCCCTACGCCTGTCCCAGTCCGCCAGCCGGTCGACGTCGCGGAGCAGCGCGTGCGCGTGCGCGGCCAGGTGGTGGGCCAGCAGCACCGGCTGGGCGTGCTGCAGATGGGTGCGGCCCGGCATCGGGGCGTTCGGGTGGGCGTCGGCCTGGGCGACGAGGGCGTCGACGACGTCGAGCACGCCCGCGCCCACCCGCGCGCCCGCGTCGCGCAGCCACATTCGCAGCAGGGTCGCCACCTGGTCGTTGCGCGACCGTCCGGCCCGCAGCTTGCCGCCGAGCTCCGCGCCCGCGCGGTCGAGCAGCCCCCGCTCCAGCGCCGTGTGCACGTCCTCGTCGTCGGGGGACGGGGTGAAGGCCCCGGACTCGACGTCGGCGCCGAGCTTGGCCAGCGCGTCGAGCATGCCGGTGAGCTCGGCGTCGGTGAGCAGACCCGCCCGCTGCAGTACCCGCGCGTGCGCCATGGAGCCGCGCACGTCGTAAGGGGCGAGGCGCCAGTCGAACTGGGTGGACCTGGACAGCGCCGCCAGCGCGTCGGCGGGTCCGGACGCGAACCGGCCACCCCACAACCGTGAGCTCGTCATCAGTCGGTGCCCGCTTCCAGAGCGACGTCGTCAAGGGACGCGTCGAAGTCGGGTTCACCGACGTGCTCGGCGGCGGCGATGCTGTCGAAGCCGCCGGGAGGCAGCTCGCCGAACAGCGTGCCGTGCTCGACGAGGACCGTCCCCTGCTCCATCGGCTGCCCGGCGTAGGCCTCCAGCTTGGCGCGGGAGTCGGCGATGTCGAGGTTGCGCATGGTGAGCTGACCGATCCGGTCCGTCGGCCCGAAGGCGGCGTTCTCCACGCGCTCCATCGAGAGCCGGTCGGGATGGTAGGAGAAGCCGGAGCCCTGGGTGTCGAGGATCGTGTAGTCGTCGCCGCGGCGCAGGCGGAACGTGACGGTGCCGGTCACGAGCGAGGCGATCCAACGCTGGATCGACTCGCGCACCATCAGCGCCTGCGGGTCGAGCCAGCGGCCCTCGTAAAGCAGCCTGCCCAGCTTGCGACCCTCGTGGTGGTAGTTGGCGACGGTGTCCTCGTTGTGGATGGCGTTGAGCAGCCGCTCGTAGGCGGCGAACAGCAGCGCCATCCCGGGCGCCTCGTAGATGCCGCGCGACTTCGCCTCGATGATCCGGTTCTCGATCTGGTCGGACATGCCCATGCCGTGGCGCCCGCCGATCCGGTTGGCCGCCAGGACGAGCGAGACCTGGTCGGCGAACCGCTCGCCGTTGATCGCCACCGGATACCCGGCCTCGAACGTGACGGCGACGTCCTCGGGCTCGACCTCGACCGAAGGGTCCCAGAACTTGACGCCCATGATCGGCTCGATGGTCTCGAGGGACACGTCGAGGTGTTCCAGGGTCTTGGCCTCGTGGGTCGCACCCCAGATGTTGGCGTCGGTGGAGTACGCCTTCTCGGCGGAGTCGCGGTAGGGCAGCCCGTGCGCGGTGAGCCACCTGCTCATCTCGTCGCGTCCGCCCAGCTGCTCGACGAAGTCGGCGTCGAGCCACGGCTTGTAGATGCGCAGCTCGGGATTGGCCAACAGGCCGTAGCGGTAGAACCGCTCGATGTCGTTGCCCTTGAACGTCGAGCCGTCGCCCCAGATATTGACGTCGTCGGCCTGCATCGCCCGCACCAGCAGCGTCCCGGTGACGGCGCGGCCGAGCGGCGTGGTGTTGAAGTACGTGCGGCCCCCGGACCGGATGTGGAAGGCGCCGCACGCGAGCGCGGCGAGACCTTCCTCGACCAGCTGCGGCTTGATGTCGATCGCGCGGGCGATCTCGGCGCCGTACTGCTTCGCGCGGGCGGGGACGCCCGAGATGTCCGCCTCGTCGTACTGGCCCAGATCGGCGGTGTAGGTGCACGGGATCCCGCCCTTGTCGCGCATCCAGGCGACCGCCACGGACGTGTCGAGGCCCCCGGAAAAGGCGATGCCGATGCGCTCGCCCTTGGGGAGGGAGGTCAGGACCTTGCTCACGGGATGGTTGCTCCTTATCGGATTTGCGCAGATCACAGTTCGCGCAGCAGCGCGACGAGTCGGGCTCCGGTGACCGGCTCACGGGCCACCACCAGCAGAGTGTCGTCGCCCGCGATGGTGCCGACGACGTCGTGCAGTGCGGCGCGGTCCAGGGCGCTGGCCAGGTAGTGCGCAGCCCCCGGCGGAGTGCGCAGCACGGCCAAGTTCCCACTCGAGTCGGCGGAGACGAGCAGGTCCCCCAGCAACCGCGCGAGGCGGGCGGTGCCGCCCTCCACCCCGCGGACCGGACTGCCGTCGTCGGGGATCACGTAGGCGCCGCGGACCTTGATCGCGCCCAGCTCGTCGAGATCGCGGGACACGGTCGCCTGGGTGGTTTCGATCCCGTCGCCGACCAGCAGGCCGAGCAGCTCGGCCTGGCTGTGCACCGCCTGGTCTCTGATCAGCTCGACGATGCGGGCGTGGCGCCCCGCGCGGTTCAGTGCCGGAGCAGCCACGTCAGAAGCGCCTTCTGCGCATGCAGCCGGTTCTCGGCCTCGTCCCAGATCGCGCTGTCGGGCGCGTCGAGGATGTCGTCGGTGATCTCGTCGCCGCGGTGCGCGGGCAGGCAGTGCAGCGCGATCGCGCCCGGTGCCGCGTGGGCCATCAACGCGGCGTTGACCTGCAGCGGGCGGAACGGGGCGGTCCGGTCGAGACCGTCGTGCTCCTGCCCCATCGACACCCAGGTGTCGGTGACGACGACGTCGGCGCCCGCCACCGCGGCAAGCGGGTCCGCGACCACCTCGGCGCCCCCGCCCGTCTCGGCGCCGCGGGCCTTCGCGTCGCGCAGCACCTCCGGATCGGGCTGGAAGTCTTCTGGCGCGCACACCCGCACGGACAGGCCTGCCGTGGCCCCGCCGAGCAGCAACGAGTGGGCCATGTTGTTCGCGCCGTCGCCCAGGTAGACCATCGTCAGTCCGGCGAGGCGCCCGAACCGCTCCTGGATCGTCTGCAGGTCGGCAAGCACTTGGCACGGGTGGAACTGGTCGGTGAGCGCGTTGACCACCGGCACGGACGACGAAGCGGCCATCTCGGCGATCCGCGACTGGTCGCCCGTGCGCCATACGATCGCGTCGACGTACCGGGACAGCACGCGGGCGGTGTCGCCGATGGTCTCGCCGCGCCCGAGCTGGCTCGCCTGGGCGTCGATGATCAAAGCAGTGCCGCCGAGCTGCGCGATGCCGACCTCGAAAGACACGCGGGTGCGGGTGCTGGACTTGTCGAACAGCACCGCGACGGCCTTGGGGCCCGCGAGCGGTCGCTCGGCGAAGGGAGCGGCTTTCATCGCGGCGGCGAGCGCCAGGACCTCGGCCTGCTCGGCCGGGGTCAGATCGTCATCGCGCAGGAGGTGGCGGGTCATCCCACGGCGTCCAGGATCGTGGGCAGGGCCGCGAGGAACTCCGCAGCCTGCTCCTGGGTGAGCACCAGCGGCGGGGCCAGCCGGATCCGGTCGGGCACCGCGTTGTTGATCAGGAACCCGGCTGCGCGGGCCTGCCCCGCGACCGCGGCCGAGACCGGCTCGGCCAGCAGGATGCCGATCAGCAGCCCCGCACCGTCGACCCCGCGAACCAGCGGATGGCCCAGCTCCTCGACGCCCGCCGCGATGCCTTTGCCGACGAGCGCGACGTGCTCCAACAGGCCGTCGGAGGCGATCGTGTCGAGGACAGCCAAAGCGGCCGCGGCGCACACCGGGTTGCCGCCGAACGTCGTGCCGTGCTGGCCTGGCTCCAAGAGCGCGCCCGCCGCGCCGATGCCGATGCACGCGCCGATCGGGAGGCCGCCGCCGAGGCCCTTGGCCAGCGTCACCACGTCGGGGACGACGCCCGTCGCCTGGTGGGCGAACCAGGCCCCGGTACGTCCGATGCCGGTCTGCACCTCGTCGAGAACGAGCAGGGCGCCGTGCTGCGAGGTGATCTCCCGCGCCGCCGCGAGGTAACCCGGCGGCGGAGTGACCGCCCCTGCCTCGCCCATGATCGGTTCGAGGAAGACGGCGGCGGTGTCGGCGTCGACCGCGGCGGCCAGCGCCGCGGCATCGCCATAGGGCACGTGCGACACGCCTGGCGTCATCGGTTCGAACGGCGTCTTCTTGCTCTGCTGGCCGGTGAGGGCCAACGCCCCCATCGTGCGGCCGTGGAACGCGTTCTCCGCCGCGATGATCTTCGGGCGGCCGGTGCGCCGGGCCATCTTGAACGCAGCCTCGTTCGCCTCCGCACCGGAGTTGCAGAACAGCACTCTGCCCGGCTGGCCCAGCAGCTCGATCAACCGCTCGGCCAGCGCCAGCGGTGGCTCGGTGATGTAGAGGTTGGACGTGTGGCTCAGCGTCGCGATCTGCTTCGTGACCGCCTCGACGACCGCCGGGTGGGCGTGGCCGAGGGCGTTGACCGCGATGCCGCCGAGCAGGTCGAGGTAGCGGCGATCGTCCGCGTCCCAGACGTACGCACCTTCACCGCGCACCAGTGCGAGCGGCGGGGTGCCGTAGTTGTCCATCATCGCGGCTTGCCACCGCGCAGCGAGCGTCGTCATTACGGGACCACCATGGTTCCGACTCCCTCGGACGTGAACACTTCCAGCAGCACTGCATGCGGCACCCGCCCGTCGATCACGTGGGCGCGGGGCACGCCGCCCCGGACCGCACGCAGGCAGGCCTCCATCTTCGGCGCCATCCCGCTGGCCAGGCCCGGCAGCAGCGGTTCGAGCTCGGCGGCGGTGAGCTCGCTGATCACCGACTCGCGGTCGGGCCAGTTGGCGAACAGCCCTTCGACGTCGGTGAGCACAACGAGCTTCGCCGCACCCAGCGCAGCGGCCAACGCGGCCGCCGCACTGTCGGCGTTGATGTTGTAGACGGTGCCGTCGACGTCCGGGGCGACGCCCGCGACCACGGGTATGCGGCCTGCCCGCACGATGTCGAGCACGGCGTCCGGGTTGACGGTGGTGACGTCGCCGACCAGCCCGATGTCGACGGCCTCCCCGCCCACGAGCGCGGTGCGCCGCTCCGCGGTGAACAGGCCCGCGTCCTCACCGGAGAGCCCGACGGCGTAGGGACCGTGCTGGTTGATCAGCCCGACCAGCTCGCGCCCGACCTGGCCGACGAGCACCATCCGCACGATGTCGATCGTCTCCGGCGTCGTGACGCGCAGGCCGCCGCGGAACTCGGCGGGCAGCCCCAGCCGGTCGAGCATCGCCGTGATCTGCGGGCCGCCGCCGTGGACGACGACCGGCAGGATGCCCGCGAGCCGCAGGAACACCATGTCCTGGGCGAAGGCGGCCTTGAGCACGTCGTCGACCATGGCGTTGCCGCCGTACTTGACGACGACGACCTGGCCGTGGAACCGCTGCAGCCACGGCAGCGCCTCGGCCAGCACGGCTGCCTTCTCCCCCGCACGGGCGAGCTTCACGTCAAGAGGAGTAGGCACTGTTCTCCTCGACGTACCCGTGGGAGAGATCCGTCGTGAGGATCTCCGCCGTGCCCCGGCCGAGCCCCAGCTCGATCTCGACGGCGATGTCGACACCGGACAGGTCGACGGCATGCCGATCGCCCGCAGCCACCCCGTCCCGACACATCGGGACGCCGTTGATCGTGATGCCGAGACCCTGCGGATCGACCTCACCCGGCGCTCGGCCGACGGCCATCGCGATGCGACCCCAGTTCGGGTCGGAGCCGAAGCAGGCGGTCTTCACGAGGTTGTCCTGCGACACGGTGCGGGCGACCGCGAGCGCATCCGCATCGGAGCGGGCACCGTGCACGGTGATCGTGATGTGCTTGGTGGCGCCCTCGGCGTCGGCCTGGAGCTGACGGCACAGATCGGCGCAGGCGGCGCGGACGGCGTCGGCCAGCTCCTCGGCGCCCGGCGCGACGCCGGACGCACCCGACGCGAGGAGCAGCACGGTGTCGTTGGTGGACGTGCCGCCGTCGACGTCGAGGCGGTTGAACGTGGGCTCGACGGCCGCCCGCAGCGCCGCGTCACACGTCGCAGCGTCGGCGATCGCGTCGGTGGTGAGCACGACCAGCATCGTGGCCATCGCGGGGGCGAGCATGCCCGCACCCTTGGCGAAGCCGCCGACGCTCCATCCGTCGGCCACGACGACGGTCTGTTTGGGATGGGTGTCGGTGGTGAGCACCGCGGTGGCCGCGGCCGTGCCCCCCTCCTGGGTGCCTGCGAGCTCGCCCGCGGCCTTCTCGACGCCCGCCAGCAGCGCGGCCCGCGGCAGTTGCTCGCCGATGATGCCGGTGGAGCAGACGGCGACGTCGCCCGCTCCGCACGCAGATTCGGCGGTGGACAGGGCCTCGGCGGCCTTCTCCGCCGTGGCGTGGGTGGTCTGGAAGCCCTCCGGGCCGGTGCAGGCGTTGGCGCCGCCGGAGTTGAGGACCACGGCCCGCAGCGCTCCGCCGCTGAGTACCTGCTGGGACCACAGCACCGGTGCGGCCTTGACCTGGTTGGTGGTGAACATTCCGGCGGCGGCGCGGCCGGGGCCGTCGTTCACCAGGAGCGCCAGATCGAGTTGGCCGCCGTCCTTGAGGCCCGCGGCGACGCCTGCGGCCCGGAAGCCGGAAGGGCTCGTGACGCTCACGGCGCGACCCCCGCGACCGGCAGACCGGCAGTTTCGGGGAGGCCGAGCGCGAGGTTCATGCACTGGACGGCGCCCCCCGCGGTGCCTTTCGTGAGGTTGTCGATCGCGGCGACCGCGATCAGCCGTTGCGCGTCGGCGTCGACGGTGACCTGCAGGTGCACGGTGTTGGCGCCCAACGTGGCCGCGGTGCTCGGCCAGACGCCGTCCGGCAGCAGGTGGACGAACGGCTCGTCGGCGTAGGCCTTGGCGTACGCCTCGACCACCTCAGCAGCGGACGCCGATGTGGGCGCGGAGCAGGAGGCGAGGATGCCGCGCGGGAGTGGGGCGAGGACCGGGGTGAAGCTCACGCTGACCGTCCTACCAGCGGCCACCGACAAGTTCTGGACGATCTCCGGGGTGTGCCGGTGGACGCCGCCGACGCCGTACGCGCTCAGCGCGCCCATCACCTCGGCGCCGAGCAGGTGCGGCTTGGGCGACCTGCCCGCCCCCGACGTGCCGCTCACCGCCGTGACGACGACGTCGGGCTCGGCCAGACCCGCGGCGAGCGCCGGGAACAGTGCCAGGCTCGCGGCCGTCGGGTAGCAGCCGGGGACGGCGACCCGGCGCGCGCCGCGCAGGGCGTCGCGGGCTCCGGGCAGCTCAGGCAGGCCGTAGGGCCAGCTCCCGGCGTGCTCGCCGCCGTACCACCGCGCCCACGCGGCCGGGTCGGACAACCGGTGGTCCGCGCCGCAGTCGATGACGAGTACGTCGGCGCCGAGCTGCGCGGCGATCTCGGCGGACCGGCCGTGCGGCAGGGCGAGGAACACGACGTCGTGGCCCGCGAGCGTCTCCGCCGTCGTGTCGGCGAGCACCCGGTCGGCCAGAGGCAGGAGGTGGGGCTGGTGCTCGCCCAGCCGCGTGCCCGCGCTACCCCCTGCCGTCAGAGTCCCGATCTCCGCCTCCGGATGCCCGAGCAGGAGCCGGAGCAACTCGCCCCCGGCGTACCCGCTGGCTCCGGCCACCGCTATGCGTACCACTCGTATGACTATGCACGAGTTCGCAACTCGATGCAACCGTCCAGGAGCACGCCGGAGCGCACCGCATCGCACCGCTCGAATGCGGCACCGGCGTGGTCGAGGCCGCACCGGCGTCCCGGCGCGGGTGCGAGCACCACAACACCGGTGCGGCGGCCGAGCTGACCAGGCCCGCGCCTCAGCGCAACCGCGCCCCATAGCGCTGCGCCGCCACCGCCACCGCGCTGTCGCGGGCGGAGTTGGCTTCCTCGCTGGTGAGCGTCCGGTCCGGGGCGCGGAGCCGCAGGCTGTAGGCGAGCGACCGCTTGCCCGCCCCCACCTGCTCGCCCGTGTAGACGTCGAACAGCCGCACGTCCTCCAGCAGGTCACCGCCCCCGTCCAGCAGCGCGTCGGCCAGCTCTGCCGCGGGCACGGTCGCGTCCGCGACCAGCGCGACGTCGACCGCGACGGGCGGGTACGGCGACACCAGCGGGACGGGACGCGCCTCGTCGAGGGGCAGGAGGTCGAGGTCGAGCTCCATGGCGCAGGTCCGCGGCGGAAGCCCGAGCGCGTCGATCACCTTCGGGTGCAGCTCGCCCGCGAAGCCGACCGGGAAGCCGCCGACCCGCAGCATGGCGCAGCGCCCGGGATGCCACGGCGGGTTGTCGCCCGCGGTGACCTGCAGCTCGACTCCGGCCGCCTGGCCCACGAGCCGCCCGGCCTGCACGGCGTCGGCCCAGCTCGCCCGCCTGCCGCTCCCCCACCAGCCCCGTGCCTCCCGGTCACCGGCCAGTACGACGCCGACGTGCACCGGTTGCGCGGGCAGCGCAGCGGCGATCTGCGCGATCTGCGCGGCCGAGGGCCGCCCGGTGACGCCCGGCTCCGGCATCGGAAGCTGCTGTCGGTGCGGAAGCACGACCTGCCCGAGCGTGGCCAGGGCGAGATCGCCTGCTCCGCGTGACCGGTTGCGCACCAGCGTGTCCAGCAGCCCGGGCAGCAACGTGGTGGCGAGCTCGGCGCGATCGGCGTCGAGCGGGTTGCGGACGTGCACGGTGTGGCGACGCGGATCGTCGGCCGCGAGCCCGAACGCATCCCACACCTGCGGTCCGACGAACGGGAAGGGCAGCACCTCCACGTAGCCCGCCTCCGCCAACGCGACGGACACAGCGCGCTGCCTGCGCTGCGCAGCGGTCAGGCCGCGCCCGGCAGGCGCGGCGGGCAGCACCGACGGGATCGCCTCGTACCCTTCCAGCCGCAAGACCTCCTCCACGAGGTCGGCGGGCAGGAGCAGGTCCGGGCGCCACGACGGGGGCGTCGCGACGACCTGGCCGCGACCGTCGGGGCCCGTCGAGAGCTCGACCGCGCACCCCACCTGGGTCAGGCGGCGCACCGTCGCACCGGGTGGGTAAGCCACGCCCGCGACCTGGTCCGGCAGGTCCGACGCCATGCGCACCGGCGCGGCGACGGGCACGGTGCCCACGTCGGTGCGACCGTCGGCGACGGTGCCGTGACCGTGCTCGACGAGCAGCGCGGCGACCCGCTCGGCGGCCACGGGCGGAAGCTGCGGGTCGACCGTGCGCTCGAACCGACGGGACGCCTCACTGGGCAGCTTGTGCCGCCGGGCGCCGCGCGCGACGGTCGCGGGGTCGAAGTGCGCCGCCTCGATCAGGACGTCGATCGGGTCGCTGCCGGGCCGGATCTCGGTCGACGCCCCACCCATGACCCCGGCCAGCCCGATCGGCCCGGAGCTGTCGGTGATCAGCAGGTCGTCGGGGTCCAGCGCGCGCACGACGTCGTCGAGAGTGGTGAGCGACTCGCCGAGGCGGGCTCGCCGTACGACGATCGGCCCGGACAGCCTGCCCGCGTCGTAGGCGTGCAGCGGCTGGCCCAGCTCGAGCATGACGTAGTTCGTGACGTCGACGATCAGCGAGATCGGCCGCATCCCGGCCCCGAGCAGGCGCCGCTGCATCCACCACGGCGACGCCGCCCGCGGGTCGACCCCGTTGACGCGGCGGGCAACGAACCGCAGACAGCCGTCGTCGGCCAGGGTGACCGGCCAGGCGTCGCCCCCGACGGGCCGTACGGCGACGCGGCCTGCCGGATCGGTGAAGTCGACGTCGGTGGCCGTCGCGATCTCCCGCGCGAGGCCGCGGACGGAGAACGCGTAGCCCCGGTCGGGGTTGATGTTCAGCTCGATCACGGGGTCCCCCGCGCCCAGCAGCGGCAGCGCGTCGTCGCCCGGCTCGGCGGTCTGCGGCGGCAGCACGAGGATGCCCGCGTGGTCGGCGCCGATGCCCAGCTCCCGGACCGAGGCGATCATGCCGTCGGACACGTGCCCGTAGGTCTGGCGGGCGGTGATGGCGAACCCCCCCGGCAGGACCGTACCCGGCAGCGTGACGACGACGAGGTCACCGACCGCGAAGTTGGTGGCCCCGCAGATCACGCCACGAGGAGCGGGCTCGCCCACGTCGACCCGGCACCACCGGATCGGCTTCTTCAGGCCGGTGAGCTCCTCGATCTCCAGCACCCGGCCGACCTTCACCGGGCCCGTGATCACCGGCGCCGGGTGGATCTCCTCGATCTCGAAGCCGACGCGGACGAACGCCTCAGCGGTCGCCTCCACCGACGGGAGACCGGCGACGTGCTCGGACAGCCAGGACTGCAGGACGCGCACGAGAATTCCCCTTGCTCAGATGCCGAAGGCGCGGCTGAACCGGACGTCGCCCTCGACCATGTCGCGCATGTCGGGAATGCCGTTGCGGAACATCAGCGTGCGCTCGATGCCCATGCCGAAGGCGAAGCCGGAGTACACGTCCGGATCGACGCCACAGGCACGCAGGACGTTCGGATGGACCATGCCGCAGCCGCCCCACTCGACCCAGCCCGCGCCGCCCTTCTTCTCCGGGAACCAGACGTCCGGCTCGGCCGAGGGCTCGGTGAAGGGAAAGTAGGACGGGCGCAGCCGGATCTTCGACGTGCTGCCGAACATCGCGCGCGCGAACGCGTCGAGCGTCCCCTTGAGGTGGGCCATGGTGAGGCCCTTGTCCACGGCCAAGCCCTCGACCTGGTGGAACACTGGCGTGTGGGTGGCGTCGAGCGCATCGGTGCGGAACGTGCGGCCCGGGCAGACCACGTACACCGGCAGGTCGCGCTCCAACAACGCTCTGACCTGGACGGGCGAGGTGTGGGTGCGCAGGACGATGCTTTCGTCGTCGTCCTTGTCACCGAGGTAGAACGTGTCCTGCATCGTGCGGGCCGGGTGGTCCTTCTTGAAGTTCAGCGCGTCGAAGTTCAGCCACGCCGACTCGACCTCGGGGCCTTCCGCCACCTCCCAGCCCATGCCGACGAAGACGTCGGCGATGCGCTCGGCCAACTGCGTGAGCGGGTGGCGGGCACCGCGCGGGATCCGGTCCCATGGCAGCGTGACGTCGACGGCTTCCTCGACGAGCACCCGTGCGTCGCGTTCCTCCACGAGCGCGGCGTGCCGCTCGTCGAACGCGTTCTGGACGTCCTGACGTGCGGCGTTGACGCGCTTGCCCGCCTCGGCGCGTTGCGGCCCCGGCAACGACCCCAGCTCGCGGCGAGCGAGCAGCACGGGAGCGCGGTCGCCGAGATGTGCGGGCTTGACGGCGGCCAGCGCGGCAAGGTCGTCCGCCGCGGCGAAGGCCGCGTGGGCCGCGCTGACGGCCGCGGCCAGCGCTTCGAGAGGACTGCTCACGTCGGTGCTCCCAGTCATGATGACCAAATCCTATGGGCGCGCCCGGACTGCCCTCCACCGACATCCCGCAGGCCGCCATCCCGCAGCCCGCCATCCCGTAGCCCGCATGGCAGCCACCCGGCTCACCGGCCGCCGTGCCGTGACGCGGCCTGGGCGGCAAGCGCACGGAAGCCGGAGTCGTCGACGGTCCACGGCGGCGCGTGGCCCGCCCAGCGCAGCTGTGACGCGGTCAGGTAGGTGCGGACGGCGGTCCAGTCGCCTGCCATCGCGGCGGCGTAGGCGACGGCGGCATTCGGGTCGTGGTCGACCGCGACGGTGCCGAAAGCCGGAGTGCTCGCCGTCCAGCCCGGCCAGTGCCTGGCGAAAGCGGCCCACAGCGCCGCCCTCCTGCCGGGCGTGCCGAGGCCCGCCGAGACCGGCCACAACTGGGCAAAGGAGTCGGGGTACCAGACCGACCATGACGGATCGGGGCCGTGTGCCGCCACCGCGTACATCGCCGGACCCGACCGCCACAGCGAGGTCGAGATCGCGGCGGTGATGCCGTCGGCCTGATCCGTTCGGCGTCGCGCCTGCGCTGCGTCGCCGACGACCGTCGTCAGGAGCCACGCATAGTCCCGCAGGCCCTGCTGTCCCTCGACGTTGTCGAGCAGGTACTCGGCCTCGTACGTCGGGGTGGCGGCCGTGAGCCCGGACGGGCGCAGGGTCGCCATGATGGCGTCGGCCACGGCGCCCAGGTCGGCCTGCGTCTGGGGCTCCGCGATCCACGCCGCGCTCTGCGGGTCGGCGCGCACATAGTCGGCGACAAGCGTCAGAAAGGTGCCCGCGTAGGCGTCCGACGAGTCGTAGGTGGTCGCGGCACCGGTCGCCGGATCGCGCTGGCGGGTGCCCACGCAGCTGACCGGGTCGTAGTCGTAGTCGTAGACCGTTCCCGTGACGCCGTCGACGTCAGGTCGGTTGAGGTGACCCAGGTACCAGCGCAGGTACGCGGCGACCATGGGCAGGTAGCGGAATCCGGCTGCCACAAGCGCGCGGGCGCCGATGTTCGCCTCGTAAGGGTGGACCGACGCCGGACCGTGCCGGGTGCCGCCGGTCTCGGCGATCGCCCCGGTCCCCTCGCCCACACAGGTCAGTTGGGCGGTGGAGACCCAGTAGGCCTCGTCCTGCACGACCACGGCCGGGTCGACGCCCATGGCACCGCCCACGACGTTGCCCACGACGTTGCTCGCGACGTTGCCCGCCTGCGGGCTCGTCGATGCCGATGCGAGGGCGACGACGAGCCCGAATGCCGCGGCGGCGGCCCGCCACCGACTCGTGCCCGTTCAGACCACCTGGCCCAGTAGCGAGAACCGCACCGCCATCGATGCGGCCTCCAGCCGCGAATGGACGCCGAGCTTGGTCAGCACGGACTGCGCATAGCCGCGCGCCGTCGCCGTCGAGACACCCAGCCGCTGCGCCATCGCGCGACTCCCACAACCTTCGACCAACAGCGCAAGGCACTCCCACTCCCGCGGTGTGAGGAACGCAGCGAGGCGCTGCACGTCGTTGCGCGCGGGCCCGGGGTCGGGCACCGGAAGATCCGCCACGACCTCGCCCGCCGCGACCCTGGCCACCGCGGCGACCAGCGCCGCCACCCCCGCCGTCTTGCTCACCACGCCGCGCGCTCCGGCGTCCAGTGCCAGTTGGACCGTCGCGGCGTCGACGTCGGCCGTCAGTACCAGCACCCGGCTGGCGGGGCTCGCGCTCAGCACGTCGGGAACGATGTGGATGCCGTCGACCTCGCCCAGATGGCGATCGATCACCACGACGGCGGGCCGGTGGCGGGCCACCGTCTCGACGATGGCGGTCGCCGCGGTCACGATCGCGGAGACGCCGTATCCGTGGCGGCCCAGCACCGCCCCCAGCACCTCGACGAACACCGCGTGGTCATCACAGAGGACCAGGTCGGTCACCCTTCAGCGCTACCCGGAAGCAGAATCCGGATCTGTGTGCCGCACGGATGGCCCTCGTCGATCTCCAGGCGTCCACCGCACTCGGCCAACATCCGGACGGCCAGCGGCAGGCCGAGATGCCCTGCCCGCAGCGGTCCGTCGGGGAAGCCCGGTCCGTCGTCGACGATGTCGATGACGGCGCCCCCCCGACGGCCACCTGCGACGTCCAGTTGCACCCGTCCGGCCGGTCCCGCCGCGCGTACCGCGTTGTCGACGATGTTCGACACCGCCCGCCACACCATTGTCGGATCTGCGCGGACCACCACCTCGGGTCCCGGCTCGAGGACGATCGACGTCGAGGACACGCACGCGGTCACCGCGACGATCTCCTCGAGGAGCGCACGAAGGGCAACCGGCTCGTCGACGACCACCCCGCGGAGGCCGTCGCGGACGACCGCGAGCAGCCGGGTGGCTTCGGCATCGAGGAGGCCGAGGATGCGCTCGCGACCTTCCGGATCATTCGCGGCCGCCGCGAGCAGGGACAGCGTCGCGAGCCCGTGGCCCACGTCGTGCAGCAAGCCCTGTACGTCACCAGCGTCTGCGACAGCAGACGGACGGAAGCGCGAAGCGCGCTGCCGCGGGACGGACGTCGACGTCAAGATCATAGCTCGTTGTCGCTCAGTGTGGTGAGTCCGTTACTGATAGTGGCGTCATCTCTTCGGGCGACGGAGCTCACGAACAGTCGTGACCGATCATGATCGCTGCGTCACCGGGCCGCATCCCCGCCTCCCGCGCGATCCTGACCGCCTCCAGTCTGCTGTGCACCCCCAGCTTCGTGAAGATCTTCTGGATGTGGGTGCGCACCGTCCCGGGCGACACATGCAGCTCCGCCGCCAATTCCGGCCCCGTCGCTCCGTCGACCATGCAGGCGAGGACTCGACGCTCCTGTCTGCTCAACACCGCGAGTCGGTCGGCTCGGGGGGCCGAAGGCCGGGCCAGCGCCCTCAGTACGACACCGAGGTAGTCCGGCGGGTAGCAGGCATGACCTGCGCAGACCGCTCGGATCGTGGCCACGAGGTCGGCGGATGGACGCTCTTTCGACACCCACGCGAGCGCGCCTGCTCGAGCTGCGTCGACGACCTGTCCGACGTCCTGGCTCCCGGTGAGAACCACGATCCGGACGTCCGCCACGGCGCCGGAGACGATGTCGAGCAGCGCCGCCGAGCGCACTCCGAGCCGCGCGACGTCGACGATCGCGACGTCGGGCCGGAGCCTGCCCAGCACGCCCGGCAGGTCCGGATCCGCGGGTGCCACGCTGCCGACGACGCGGAGGTCGTCCTCGGCCGACAGGGTCATGGTCAATGCCTCGGCGAACATCCGGTGACCGTCGACGACGACGACGCGGTGGATGTCCACCGAACGATCATCGGCCATGACAGCAGGTGAGCATGGTCAACCCCTTCGCTGCACACGCCCGGGTCCCGCAGGTCACCCGAAGGGGAACCCGGGGACCCGCACGTCAACTCTCCGAAGGCCGACGCCGTCTGCGGAGCTGGTAACCGCCGAAGGCCACAGCCACGAGGCCGGTCAGCATCACGCCGCCCACAGCGCCGGTCGGCGTCGCGGTGCCGGTGCCGGTCACTCCGCACACCGACTGCCCGATGATGATCGACCCGCCGCCAAGGGGGCCTGCGTTGATCTCCAGGCGCAGCGCGTTCACCGTGATCCCGCTCGACGGTGCCGAGCCGGTGACGGTCTGCTCGTTGACGTGCAGGATCCCGACGTTCGCGATGTTGAGCGTGGAGTTCGGCGCAGTGGACACGCTGACCGGGCTCCCCAACACCGTCAGGCCCGCGATCGTGGCGCTACCGGTCGAGCCGGTCTGGTCGGACGTGCAGGTGCTGGTCACCGTCGTCGCCGTCACCAGGTTGGGCGCCACCACCGCGATGCCGACCTTGGGGTTGGTGACCGAGGTCGAGCTGGTTACCGAGCCCGACGGACCGGGCGTGCCCTGGGTGCTGACGTTGAGCACCCCGGTCGTCAGCACGGGGGTGTTGACGGAGGCCGCGCTGTTGACCACCGGCGTAGCGCTGCCGCCTGCGGGAAGGGTCACTGTGGGCATCGGCCCGCTGTTGACGGCCACCCCTAATGCCGTGGTCACGCTGACGCTCTCCCCGAACGCACTGCCGGTCACGGTTGTGACGTCCGCGTAGGCGGCCGTGGCGAGCAGCAGCCCGCATGCCGGGACCATGGCCAGTACGGCAACCCCGCGCAGGGCCCGCCGCCCCGTCGATCTTCTGGTTTCTTCCTGGCGCATCCTGCGAGTACCTCTCCATCGTGGCGCCCGGCGGCGCCTGCGGGCCCGGACGAGCCGGGGCGTGTGGGCCGCAACGAGCTCAGCGACCCGCCGAGAGCCTGAGCCCGGGGGCCGTCGAGCGGACCGTGCAGACGATGTAGCGGACCTCTGCCGTTCGTGGGGTGCTGAACGGCGGGTGCGCCGCCAAGCTGGCGCCTTCAGTAGCGCACGCAGGAGGTCAGGCAGTGAAAGTGCTCGCCGTGGGAGCGCATCCCGACGACATCGAGCTGGGATGTGGTGGAGCACTGCTCGCACATCGTGCCCGCGGGGACGAGATCACCCTGCTGGTGATGACGACCGGCGAGGAAGGCCCGCAGGACGCCCGCTCGCGCATCCGCGAGCAGGAGGACGCCGCTGCCCTGCTCGGCGCAACGCTGTTCTGGGGCGGCTTTCGCGACGGTGGGGTACCGATGGAGCGCTCGGCGGTGGACGTCGTGCAGGAGGCGATCGCGGCGAGTGGCGCCGAGCTCGTCTACGGGCACGCGGCGAACGACACCCACCAGGATCACCGCGCGACGTCGGCCGCGGTGCTGGCGGCGACCCGAAGGGCAAGCCGCGTGCTGCTCTTCGAGTCGCCGACCACGACCGCGTTCGAGCCGGTGATCTACGTCGACGTGGCGACGCTCGTCGAAGCGAAGCTCGACCTCATGCGCGCCCACATGTCGCAGGTGCTCAAGAACGGGCTCGTCGACCTCGAAGCACTGGAGGCGCAGGCGCGCTACCACGGCTTCCGGGCCCGCGTCCGCAACGCCGAGGCCTTCGAGACCGAGCGGTTCCTCTGGGACCTGACCGCACTGGACGGGCCCGCGCCGTCCGCGACGGCAGGCCGCGAGCAGCATGTCCGCGCAGGCTAGTGCCCCGGCGACACGGCGCCGGTCCGCCGCGAAGCGCGCGCCGGACGGTCAGCCGTGGCTACTGCTCGCGATTGCGGGGGCGGCCGTGTGCGTCGTCGCCGCCCTCGGCTCCGCGACGGCGATCGCCGCCGCGACGCTCGCTCTGCAGATCTTCTTCCTCGTGTTCTTCGTCCGCCACCTGGCGTTCGTCGCCGTCGCCGTCCGGACCCGCACTGTCCCGGACGAGCCGGTGACGGTCGGGCCGTGGCCTTCGGTGACTGTCCTCGTGGCCTGCCACAACGAGGAGAAGGTGCTCGACCGTCTCCTGCCTGCGCTGCTCGGCCTCGACTACCCGGCCGACCGCCTGCAGATCCTGCTCGTCGACGACGCCAGCGCGGATCGCACCGGCGAGCTGCTCGACGGGTGGGCGGCCGCCGATCGCCGCGTTCAGGTGCTCCACCGGTCCGCCGGAGCGGGCGGCGGCAAGTCGGGGGCACTCAACGCGGCACTGTCCGAGGTCAACGGCGAAGTGGTGATCATTTTCGACGCCGACCACCGGCCCCGGCCCGACGTGCCGCGCAGGCTCGCCCGCCACTTTGCCGACCCTGGCGTCGGCGCGGTTCAAGGCCGCTGCCGGATCCTCAACGGCGCCGACTCACTGGTCGCCGAGCTCGTCGCGATCGACTACCTCGGCGGCTACCTCGTCAACGAGTACGGACGGCAGGCCATCTTCCGGCTGCCCGCCTATGGCGGAGCGTGCTGCGCGGTACGCACGTCGGATCTGCACGCCCTCGGCGGCTGGAACGAGGCGACCGTCACCGAGGACACCGACCTGACGCTCCGCCTGGTGCTGGGGGGCAAGCGGGTCTGCTACGACGTCACGGCCGTCGACGAGGAGGAAGCCGTCACGTCGCTGCGCCGCTACTGGGTGCAGCGCTACCGCTGGGCACGCGGCCACCAGCAGGTGTGGCGGGACTTCCGCACCTCCGTGTGGCGCTGCGCGCGGCTCTCGCTCCTCGAGAAGATCGAGACCACGATGTTCCTGCTCGTCTTCCACCTTCCGGTGCTGGCGATCCTCGGGACCGCCCTCCTGGTGGCGGGGTTCGCGGGCTTCGGCGCGGCCGACTCGCCGCTCACCGAGGCCACCGGAGCGCTGTGGACGTTGCTGCTGCTCGGTCCGCTGCTCGAACTGAGCACCGGGCTGCTGCTGGCGGGCGCGGCGCGGCGCACCGCGTTCGTGCTGATCTTCTTCCTGCCGCTGTTCTTCGTCTCCATGGCGCTCTGCGCGAAGGCCTGGATAGACGGGCTGCTCGGGCGTCCCTACACGTGGCAGAAGACGGCCCGCAGGTCGCCCGCGGTGACGCCGTGAGCTCTCGCGCCCTGCCTGCGCTGGTCAAGCCGATCGCGGTGATCGCCGTGGTGCTGACCGTCTTCGAGCTGGCGAACGACCCGTTCCGGCAGCTCGAAGCGGACGCGGCCGCGGCCGTGCTGCACGCCGTCGGGGTGTCCCAGTCCGCGGTGCAAGGCAGGTCCCACGCGTCGCTGGCCGTGTTTCCCGCAGGCGGAAGCCCGTTCCTCGCGATCGTGACCCCCGCGTGCTCGGCCTTGTCGTCACTGCTCGCCGTGGCGTTCCTGGCCCTGTTCGTGCCCGCCCGCTACCGGCGCCGATTGCTGCCCGCAGTGGCGTGCGCCCTTGCGGTCGTGGCCGTGGGCAACGTCGCGCGGATCGCCGGATCCGTCGCCGTCGGGCTGCACGCGGGCGTCGGCAGCCTCGTGCTGTTCCACGACTGGGTCGGGAGCCTCTTCGCCTTCACCTACACGCTGGGCGGCTACCTGCTGATGCTCTTCATCCTGCTCCCCGCGCGGGCAAGGCCGGATGCCGCGCGACCCGTCGGGGAGTCCGTCGACGCAAGGGGGTCGGGGTCCTGTGTCGGTTGACCTGTGGTGGTTCGTCGGGGGGACGGCGGCGGTGCTCGGCGCGCTCGTCTGGCGCCAGGTGCAGCGGCTGCGCGCCCGCGCCCAGTTGGCGCGGGCGCTGCGCGACGCCGATCCGGTGCGACGGCGGGCCGCGGTCGCCGTCGCCGTCGAGCAAGGGCTGCGGCGGCACGCCGCGCTGCTCGGCGAGCGTGTCACGGCTGAGACCGACCCCGGGGTGCGCGCCGCGCTGGTCACCGCGGTATTGCGCGCGGCGTGGGAGCCCGCTGACCGCCGCGACGTCCTGCGCCTGCGGCTGTGGGCGCAGGAGGAGACGACCCGCCGACAGGGATCGGTGCCTGCCACCCCGGTCGACTCGAGAACGCCCGCAGTCCTCGGCCGCCAGGTGCCTGAGCCGCGCGTCGGTGGCCACCGGCGGACCCGATCGGCAACCGATCCGCTGACGATCGCCTTCCCCGTCCAGGCTCCGCTGGACCGGGGCAGGTCCCGTTCCCGACACGCCGCGGGGCGGCCGGTCATCGACCCACCCACCGCTGCGATCCCCACCGCTGCGATCCCCACCGGCGCGAGCTCCGCGGTCGCGAGCCCCACCGTCGCGATCCCCGCCGTCGCGACCCCCGCCGTCGCGATCCCCGCGGTCCCGACGACCACTGCCGTCGCCGACGCCGCGGCCGCATCGCGCACTGCGGCCATCCCCACCACGACGCTTCCGACCGGTGCGCTCTCCGCGGCGAGCTCCGAAAGAGCGGATGCCGCTGCCTCCGTCGGCACACCTGCCGCGGCGTCGACCCGACCGCGGGTCAGACCCACACCCACCAGGCGCGAGCTGACCATCGATGGACCGACACTGCGCCCCTTCGCCGTTCGCGGCTGATGGGCAAACTGAGAGAACGAGGATGACCATGACCGCTTCCCGCGCCGCACTCCCCGGCGCCGTCATCGTCACAGGTACCGGCGGGGCCGCAGGCGTTGCCGTTGTCCGCGCGCTGGCAGGCCGCAGGCCCGTGGTCGCCGCCGACTGCGATCCCGACGCCGTCGGCCTGCACCTCGGCGACGACCACGGCGTCCTGCCGCGGGGCGACAGCCCCGACTTCGCAGCCCACCTCGCGAAGCTCGCCGCCCGGACGGGCGCGACGGCGCTGGTGTGCACGGTCGCCGAGGAGATGGACGCGCTGCACGACGGCGCCGACCTGCTGGCCGAGGCCGGTCTGCGCACCTGGCTTCCCGCTCGGGACACCGTGCGGGCCTGCATCGACAAGTGGCGCTTCGCCACGGCGTGCGCGCAGGCGGGGGTGCCGGTGCCCGCGACGGGGCTCGGCACAGCCGACGGCGTGCCCGGCCCCTGGATCGTCAAGCCGCGCTTCGGAAGGGGCTCCCGCCACGTGCACGCCGTCGACACGGCGGACGACCTGCGGTGGGCGCTGCTGCGCGTGCCCGATCCGATCGTCCAGACGCGCCTCGCGGGCGCGGAGTTCACCGTCGACGTCCTCGTCGACCGTGACGGCACCCTCGCGGGCGCGGTCCCCCGCTGGCGGCTCGTGACCAAGGCAGGCATCAGCACGACGGCGCGGACGTTCGACTCCCCCGCGCTCGTGGCAGCGGTCGGGCATCTGCTCGGCACCGTGGCGCTCACGGGCCCGGCGAACGTCCAGGGGTTCAGGGCCGCCGACGGCACGATCGGCTTCACCGAGGTGAACCCGCGCATGTCGGGGGGGTTGCCGCTGTCGCTGGCGGCAGGCGCCGATCTCGTCGGCGAGTACCTGCGTGGGGTGGAAGGACTTCCGGTGCGACCGGGGCGTCTCAAGGCCCGCCCTGAGGTCACGATGCTGCGCCATTTCGCCGAGGTCTACGTCGGATGAGGCTGCTCGTCCCGTTCGGCACCCGCCCCGAGATCGTGAAGCTCGCCCCCGTGGTGAGGGCCCTGCGCGCGGGCGGGGACGACGTGGTGGTCGTGGCGACCGGGCAACATCATGATCCCGAGCTGACCGCCGTCTTCTACCGCGAGCTCGGCATCGGACCCGACATCGTGCTCGCGCCCGAGGGCGACCGTGCCCGCCGACTGGGGCTGATTCTTACGGGCGCCATGGCGACGGTCGAACAGGTGCGCCCGGATGCCGTGCTGGTGATGGGCGACACCCATACCGTGCCTGCGTACTGCCTCGCGGCCCGCAACCACACGGTTCCCGTGATCCATCTGGAGGCGGGGCTGCGGTCGTTCAACCCGACCTCGGTGGAGGAGGTGAACCGAAGGGTTGCAACAGCCGCTGCCACGCTGCACCTCGCGCCCACCGAGACGGCCCGTCGTTTCCTGCTCGCTGAAGGCGTCACCGACCGGCGCATCGCCGTCGTCGGCAACCCGGTGCTCGATGCGCTGCGCCTGATCGGGGCGACCCGGCGGCCGGCAGCCGAGCGGAGCGGGGTGCTCCTCACCGCGCACCGGCCGACGAACGTCGACGAGCCAGAGCGGCTCGCACAGCTGGTGGCGCTCGTGCACGACCTTGCCGACGCCGTCGGTCCCGTCACGTTTCCCGTGCATCCGCGCACCCGTCAGGCTCTGCACCGCACCGGTCTCTGGCCGCGCCTCGCGGGACCCGGTGTCACGGTCGTCGAGCCGCTGCCCTATTCGACGATGGTCGGCCTGGTCGCCGCGGCGCGGGTGGTGGTGACCGACTCCGGCGGCCTGCAGGAGGAGGCGTCGTGGCTCGGGGTGCCGGTGGTGGTACTGCGCCGCTCGACGCCACGCTGGGAGAGCGTGCGCAACGGCAGCGCCGTCCTCACCGGGCTCGACGCCCCGCGGGCGCTCAAGGCAGCCGTCGAGCTGGCCGGTTCCGACGTGCAACAGCGGGTCGCGGCACTGACCTGTCCGTACGGCGACGGACAGACCGGCCCAAGGGTCAGCGCGCTGCTGCGAGATCCCGCGACCGCGGCGTTGCTCCGACTCGACGAACCCGACTACGTCGGCTGTCCGGCGGCGGATCTGCCGTGACAGGTGCGGCGGACGCGACAGTGCGCGGCGTGCTCGTCGACCTCGACGACACCCTCTACCCTCAAGCCGCCTTCCTGGACGTGGCGTGGCACGCGGTGGCCGACTGCGGCGCCCGACGGGGGCTCGACCGCGACGCGCTGCTGGCCGCCCTGCATGCGGAGGCGGCGGCAGGATCGGCGCGGGGCGGAATCATCGACAGGGCGCTGGCGCGAAGCGGCGGGCGTGCCGAACTCGTTCCCGAGCTGCTCGCGGCCTTCCGCTCGACGAACCCCGACCGCTTGGAGCCCTATCCCCGCGTCCGGGAAGCCCTTGCCGCGCTGCGCGGACGGGTGCCTGTCGCGCTGGTCAGCGACGGCGAAGTCACCGGTCAGCAGCGCAAGGTAGCGGCGCTGGGGCTTGCCGGGATGTTCGCAGCGGTCGTCTTCAGTGACACCTGGGGACGGGAACGACGCAAGCCGCACCCGCAACCGTTCGAGGAGGCGTTGCGCCGGATCGGCGCCGAGCCGCGGGAGGCAGTGATGATCGGCGACCGGCCCGACAAAGACATCGCGGGCGCATCCCGCGCTGGTGTGCGGGCGATCCGCGTGAGCACCGGCGAATACGCCGACCGACCCGACCATCGCGGCACCTGGATGCGGGTCAGCGGCTTCGCGGCCGCCGTGGAACGCCTGCTCCCGCATCTGCCTGTGCGATAGCCGTCAGCGGGCGCCCGGTTCCCCCGCCGCTCGGCGGGCCGCGACACTCGCGTACAGGCACACTGCCGCAGCCGTGGCGAGGTTCAGGCTCTCGGCCCGGCCGTGGATCGGCACGCGGACGCGGTGGTCGGCCCGTTGCGCGACGGTGGCGGGAACCCCGTGGGCCTCGCCACCGAATATCCACGCCACGGGCCGGGAGAGCACCTCGGCGGCGGCGGGGTCGTGCAGGTCGAGCTCGCCGTGACCGTCGGCGGCCAGCAGCGTGAGCCCGGCCGCGCGGCACGCGTCGACCGCGGCAGCCGCGTCGCGCTCCCGCGCGATCGGCAGGTGGAACACGGAGCCGGTGGAGGCCCGTACGGCCTTGCCGTTGTGCGGGTCGACCGTGTCTCCCGCGAGGACGACGGCGTCGGCGCCCGCCGCGTCGGCGACCCGGATGATCGTGCCCGCGTTGCCGGGGTCGGCGACCTCGACGCACACCGCGACGAGCCGCGGGCGTTCCGCGAGCGCCCGGCCGAGCGGGACGTCGAGCAGATCGCAGACGGCGAGGATGCCCTGCGGGGTGACGGTGTCCGACAGCGTCGCCGCAGCCCGCTCGGTGAGCCGGACGACCGGTACGTGGCCGGTCAGCAGGTCCGGATGGCGCTGCGCGGCCTCGTCGGTGACGAGCAGTTCGTGCACACCGCCGTGGCGCAACGCCTCGCGGACGGCCTGTGCGCCCTCCACGAGGAACCGCCCCGCCCGTTCGCGGCCTGTGCGGCGCAGCAGCTTCCTGGCTGCGACGACGCGCTGGGCGCGCTCGGTGCGGGGCGGGTCGGGATCGCGGCGCGCGACGCCGGAATGCTCGCGGGTCGGAGTCAGGCGGCCGAGTCCTTCGCGGGCTGAGCGGGCACATTCGCCTTGGCCACCACGACGAGCGCGGCGAACGCGGTCTCGTCGGTGACGGCGATGTCGGCGAGCACCTTGCGGTCGACCTCCACGCCCGCGGCCTTGAGGCCCTGGATGAACCGGTTGTAGGTCATCCCGTTGGCGCGGGCCGCGGCGTTGATGCGCGTGATCCACAGCTGCCGGAAGTCACCCTTGCGCGCGCGGCGGTCGCGGTAGGCGTAGTTGAGCGAATGGAGCACCTGCTCCTTCGCCTTGCGGTACAGCCGCGAGCGCTGGCCGCGGTAGCCGCTGGCCAGTTCGAGGGTGGTGCGCCGCTTCTTGTGCGCGTTGACCGCGCGCTTGACGCGTGCCATGGGGATCAGTCCTTACGTGGGTCCGGAGGGGGAAGCAAGCTGCGCTCAGCGCTGATGTACTGCGCGAACTCCGCTCAGCGGCCGAGGAGCTTCTTGACGCGCTTGCGGTCGGCCTTGGCGACCGGCACGACACGGGCGAGGTCGCGCGTCTCCTTGCTCGACTTGACCTCGAGGCGGTGCCGAAGGCCGGCCTGCTGGCGCATGAGCTTGCCGCTTCCGGTCACCCTGATCCGCTTGGAGATCCCGGAGTGCGTCTTGTTCTTGGGCATGGCGGTTCCTTCGCTGGCGGCACCCCCTGTCGAGGAGGCGCCGGTGGGCAGTTCGCGTGCTGGTCAGGCAGGCGGCGCGGGCTCCGGGGTCGGAGTCGCATTCGCCACCTGGCGCGGCTTCGGTTGGGGCTTCTTCGTGGGTGCGATAACCATCGTCATGTTGCGGCCGTCCTGCTTGGGCGTCGCCTCGACCACACCCAGATCGCTCACGTCCTCTGCGAGCCGCTGCAACAGCCGGAACCCCAGTTCGGGGCGCGACTGCTCACGGCCGCGGAACATGATCGTGACCTTGACCTTGTTGCCGCCTTCGAGGAAGCGCCGGACGTGTCCGCGCTTCGTCTCGTAGTCGTGCGTGTCGATCTTCGGCCGGAGCTTCTGCTCCTTGATCGTGGTGAGCTGCTGGTTTCGGCGGGACTCCCGGGCCTTCTGGGCGCTCTCGTACTTGAACTTGCCATAGTCCATGAGCTTGCAGACCGGGGGGCGGGCTTGGGCCGCGACCTCGACGAGATCGAGCTCGGCCTCCTGGGCTAGCCGCAGGGCGTCCTCGATACGCACAATTCCGACCTGCTCCCCGTTCGGTCCGACCAGGCGGACCTCCGGAACGCGGATACGGTCGTTGATGCGTGTCTCAGTGGTGATGGGGTCTCCTCGTTTCGACGTCGTGTGGCGCGACGGAGCGGAGACCCATATCGATCACAGCCCACGAGCCGTCGGCTCGTCGGCGGACCGGACCCGGTCGCCTAGCGGCGGCACGGGTGGGAGCTGGGCTCCACTTGAGCGCCCTGACGCGCGAATCAACGCGCGACAAGGTGGTCGCATTCCGCAGCGTACACGAGCCGCCATCGCGCTCCGTCCAGGGGAGGTCGGAGCAATGGCGGCCGGACACTGCGCCGCGAGGGCGGATCAGCTCGCCGCGGCGGCCTTGCGCCTGCGCTTGACCGGGGCGACCTCGGGCACGACCAGACCGCGGAGGAACTCCCCCGTGTAGCTGTCCGGGCTCGCCGCGACCTGTTCCGGCGTGCCCTGGGCGACGACGGTGCCGCCACCCGAGCCTCCTTCCGGGCCCATGTCGATGACCCAGTCAGAGGTCTTGATGACGTCGAGGTTGTGTTCGATGACGATCACCGAGTTGCCCTTGTCGACCAGACCGTTGATCACCATCAGGAGCTTGCGGATGTCCTCGAAATGCAACCCGGTGGTGGGCTCGTCGAGGATGTAGACCGTGCGGCCGTTCGAGCGTTTCTGCAGCTCGGAGGCCAGCTTGACGCGTTGAGCCTCGCCGCCGGACAGCGTCGGCGCAGGCTGGCCGAGCCGGACGTAGCCCAGACCGACGTCCACCAGCGTGCGCAGGTAGCGGGCGATCGAGGAGATCGGCGCGAAGAACTCCGCCGCCTCCTCGATGGGCATGTCGAGGACCTCCGCCACCGTCTTGCCCTTGTAGTGGACCTCGAGCGTCTCCCGGTTGTACCGGGCGCCCTTGCAGACCTCGCACGGCACGTAGACGTCCGGCAGGAAGTTCATCTCGATCTTGATCGTGCCGTCGCCCGAGCACGCTTCACAGCGGCCGCCCTTGACGTTGAAGGAGAAGCGGCCGGGCTGGTAGCCCCGGACCTTCGCCTCGGTGGTGGCCGCGAAGAGCTTGCGGACCTGGTCCCACACGCCGGTGTAGGTGGCCGGGTTGGACCGGGGGGTGCGCCCGATCGGCGACTGGTCGACGCGGACCAGCTTGTCGAGCTCGTCGAGGCCGGTGATGCGGGTGTGGCGGCCGGGTACCTGGCGTGCGCCGTTGAGCTTGTTGGCCAGCACGGTGGCGAGGATGTCGTTGACCAGCGTCGACTTGCCCGAACCGGACACACCGGTGACCGCGACCAAGCAGCCGAGCGGGATGTCCACGTCGATGCCGCGCAAGTTGTGCTCGCGCGCCCCGACGATCGTCAGCTGCCGCTTGCGGTCGACCGGCCTGCGGATGTCCGGCACCGGGATCGAGCGGCGCCCGGACAGGTACGCGCCCGTCAGCGACGTGTCGTGCGACTCCAGCCCGGCCACGGTGCCGCTGTGCACGATGTAGCCACCGTGCTCGCCCGCGCCGGGGCCGATGTCGACCGTCCAGTCGGCGGCCCGGATGGTGTCTTCGTCGTGCTCGACGACGATCAGGGTGTTGCCCAGATCGCGCAGCCGCATGAGCGTCTGGATGAGCCTGCGGTTGTCGCGCTGGTGCAGCCCGATCGACGGCTCGTCGAGGACGTAGAGCACCCCGACCAGGCCCGACCCGATCTGCGTCGCCAGGCGGATCCGCTGGGCCTCGCCGCCGGACAACGACCCCGCAGCGCGCGAGAGCGACAGGTAGTGCAGCCCGACGTCGAGGAGGAACCCCAGCCTGGCCTCGACCTCCTTGAGGATCCGTCCGGCGATGATCGACTGCCGCGCGTCGAGCTCCATGCCCGCGAGGAACTCCGAGCACTCGGCCACGGACATCGCCGACACCTCGGCGATCGACCGCTCACCCTGCTCGCGGTGGGTGAGGGTGACCGCGAGGACCTCCGGCTTGAGCCGGGCGCCCTTGCACACCGGGCACGGCACGTCGCGCATGTAGCCCTCGTAGCGCTCGCGCTGCGCTTCGGACTCCGTCTGGTCCATCCGCCGTTCGAGGAACGGCAGGACACCCTCGTAGTTGGCGTAGTAGGCGCGCTCGCGGCCGTAGCGGTTGCGGTAGCGGATGTGGACCTGGTCGTCGCTGCCGTGCAGCACCGCCTTCTGGACCTCGGCGGGCAGTCGTCGCCACGGCGTGGACATGCGGAAGCCCATCGCGTTGGCGAGGCCTTCCAGCAACCGCCCGAAGTACTCCGCGGAATGCCCGTTGGCCCAGGGCGCGATCGCGCCGTCGGCCAGGCTCAGCTCGACGTCCGGCACGACCAGCTCGGGATCGACCTCCTTCTTGACGCCGAGGCCGGAGCACTCGGGGCACGCGCCGTAGGGCGAGTTGAAGGAGAAGGTGCGCGGCTCGAGGTCGTCGAGCGAGAGCGGATGGCCGTTGGGGCAGGCCATGCGCTCGGAGAACCGGCGCTCGCGGTGTGGGTGCTCGTCGTGCAGATCGACGAAGTCGAGCACGACCAGCCCGTCGGCCAGGCGGAGCGCCGTCTCGACCGAGTCGGTGAGGCGCTGCTTCGCGCTCGGCTTCACCGACAGCCGGTCGACCACGACGGAGATGTCGTGCTTCTCCTGCTTCTTCAGCTTCGGCGGATCGGTGAGCTGGTAAATCGTGCCGTCGACGAGCACCCGCGAGTAGCCCTGCCCCTGCAGGTTCGCGAAGAGGTCGACGAACTCGCCCTTGCGCGTGCGCACGACGGGCGCGAGCACCTGAAACCGCGAGCCGTCCTCCATCGCCAGCACCTGGTCGACGATCTGCTGCGGCGTCTGCTTCTCGATCACCTCGCCGCACACCGGACAGTGCGGGATGCCCGCGCGCGCGTAGAGCAGGCGCAGGTAGTCGTACACCTCGGTGATCGTGCCGACGGTGGAGCGCGGGTTGCGGTTGGTGGACTTCTGGTCGATCGAGACGGCCGGGGAGAGGCCCTCGATGAAGTCGACGTCGGGCTTGTCCATCTGGCCCAGGAACTGGCGGGCGTAGGCCGACAGCGACTCGACGTAACGCCGTTGCCCCTCGGCGAAGATCGTGTCGAAGGCGAGGCTGGACTTGCCGGAGCCGGACAGGCCGGTGAAGACGACGAGGCTGTCGCGCGGGATATCGAGATCGACGCCGCGCAGGTTGTGCTCGCGCGCACCGCGAACGATCAGACGATCCGCCACCGGATGCCTCCTCCAGGCGTCGGGAACTCTTGAACTTCAATGCTAGGCGCGGCCACCGACAAGACCGGATGGGCGGGGAGTGCGCCGACCCAGCATCGCACAGACGTTCGAGGATCCCCGTTGCGGGGGTCGGCGCCACAGCGGGCTGTTCGGGGTAGGAAGGACCGGGTCAGGCTGCGGGCTGTCCGGCTGGGCCGAGGTCGAACAGCACGGCGTTCACCAACGCGCCACCGACGTTCTGCACCTTCCGCAAGTATACGTCCTGCAAAGGGCCCTGCTCGTCGAACTTCCACTTGCCCCGCGGGCTGTCGTACCGGGCGCCCTGGCCCAGCTGGTCCGTCACCGAGTCGCCGTTGAACTGCATGCCGTCCTGGGCCAGTGCCGCATCCAGCACGTTGCCTGCGTCGTAGCCCTGAACCGAGAAACAGGTCGGGCCCGCGTTGTACGCGGTCCGGTATGCGGCGACGAACTTGGTGTTCGCCGCGATGGCGACCTGGTCTGAGTAGTGCAGCGTGGTCTGGACGCCGAGGGCCGCCTGCCCGTCCTTGTCGAGAGCGGCCTCGGTGATCGGACCCGACCCGTAGAGCGGCACCGGGCCCGAGAGCCCGGCCTGCGCGTACTGCGCCACGAACTCGGCGCCGTCGGCAGGGGAAAGGGCACAGAACGTGGCCTTCGCCCTGGCTCGCTGGATCTGCGTGAAGATGCGGCCGTAGTCGGTGTTGCCCGCCACGGGGCGTCCGGTGCCGACGACGACGCCGCCGCCGGACTGGAAGGCCGTTTGGAAGGCCGCGATCGTCGCGGTCCCCTCGTCGTCCGCAGGCGCTACGACGAACACCGCGTCGCGGACGGCGGCTTGGGCGAGCTGCGCACCCATCGGCGCCGCCATCTGCGGGTCGCTGTAGGAGGTACGCCAGACGTAGACAGAGCCTGCGCCGCGCGTGATGTCGATGGCGCTCGCGCCCGCCACGAGCAGGACCTTCTTGGCCGCGTTCATCAGCGGGATCACCGCGAGCGTCGCCGCGCTGTCGATCAGCCCGACCACGATGTCGACCTTGTCGTTCTGCAGCAGCCTCTGGACGGCGGCCGTAGCGGACTGCGGGGAGGTGCCTTCGTCCGCGGTGACGACGTCCGCGACGTACTGACCGAGCTTGCCGCCGTTCTGCTGCAGCCAGAGATCCCAGCCACGTTTGAGGTCGGTCCCGAAGGGAGCGTTCGGGCCCGCCTGCGGCCAGACGACGCCGATCCTGACGTGCACCGCGGCCGGAGGGGCATTGAGACCGGGCACCGCGGCGTCCCCGCACGCGGCGACGGCGGACCCGGCGGCGAGCATGCCGAGCAACCGCCGCCTGCTGATCGTCGAACGGTCGGGCACGTGTCACCCTCCTCGTCGGCACCGGGTCGGGGATCGCCCGGAGGTTCCTGGTGAGGGTCCGGCATGTCCGTCGAACGGACGGCGGCGGGGTGGCTTCGGGCTACTGTGACGACCGTGGACGTACTCGACTCCTACAGCGGGCACACCGATCCGGGGGGCCCCGCGGCCCGCCGCGAGCTCGACGCGCTGAGCATCACCAAGCTGTCCGTCGGGCCGATGGACAACAACGCGTACCTGCTCGTCTGCCGGGCGACGAACGAAGCGTTGTTGGTCGACGCGGCCAACGACGCCGAACGCCTCGCCGACCTCGTCGGCGCGGCCAACGACCGACCCGAGCTGCGCCACATCGTCACCACCCACCGACACCACGACCACTGGCAGGCGCTCGGCGCGGTGGCGGGCATGTTCCAGACCCGCCAGATCGCGCATGCTCTGGACGCGCCCGAGCTTCCGATACCCACCGACGAGCTGGTGGCCGACGGCGACACGGTCCGCTTCGGGGAGATCGAGCTGGCGGTGGTGCACCTGCGGGGGCACACGCCCGGCTCGGTCGCACTGGTCTACCGGGACCCCGCAGGCCCGCACATCTTCACGGGCGACTCGCTTTTCCCCGGTGGTCCCGGCCGGACGACGACCCCGGAGGACTTCGCGTCCCTGATCGGCGACCTCGAAGAGCGCGTGTTCGGCCCGCTGCCCGACGAGACGTGGGTCTACCCGGGCCACGGCGACGACACGACGCTCGGCAAGGAGCGCCCTTCGCTGCCCGAGTGGCGGGCACGCGGCTGGTGATGCCCGTAGTGGGCGTGATCACCGGAATCGGGACATGGGCTGCGCAGGCACACCCCATGTCCCTGTTCCGGCGATCAACAACGGGCCGGGCCCTCGACCTGCCGCTCACGAGCACCTCGCGGGCGCGCAGGTAGCGCAGCCGAACCGTCCGCGTCCGCAACGCGGCGACCACCGACGTCGGACAACGGTGCGAGCGCCGCTCCTCCCGGCAGCGCCGTGGCGGAGCCGGTGAGGAAGCGCCGCGGAACCCGAGATCTGCGGCCGCATGGCGCGCCACCCACGCCGCGGCCACGCCCCGCGCTCGTTCGACGATGGCCGTCACCCTTCTGACGTGCTGCAGACCCCCGTTCGTTCACTTACAGTCAGCAGGTCCGACCGGCCGCGGCTCGGCAACCAGCGCCGTTTCTGGGAGGACTCGATGCAGATGTCCACCGTCGCACGAGCGGCCGCTCGCGGGTCGGTGGCGCTGGTGTCGGTGGGGGCGCTCGTGGCAACCGGGGTGGGCTGGACCCTCCAACATCAGGTCAGTAAGAGCATCGTCACCAGTGACGCCGTGGCGCCCCACCCCGTGCTGATCGGTCAGTCGTTCAACGCGCTGCTCGTCGGCCTCGACGCCCGTACGGACGCGAACGGCAACCCGCTCCCGCCCGCTCTGCTCGACGCGCTGCACGCGGGCCCGGACGACGGGCAACTGCACACCGACACCATGATCCTGCTGCACGTTCCGGCACTGCCCGGCGAGCCCGCGGTGGCGATCTCCATCCCGCGGGACTCGTTCGTGGCACTGGCCGACGGCAGCGGGAAGCACAAGATCAACTCTGCGTACGACCGCGGGCTCATCGCCGCCGAACAGGGCCTGACCGCCCGGGGCGTCACCGGGCCTCCGCTCGACAAGCAGGGCCGCGAGGCGGGCCGCTCCGCCCTGATCGCCACGATCGAGTCGCTCACCGGGGTGCAGATCGACCACTACGCCGAGATCAACCTCGCCGGTTTCGTCGAGCTGACCGAGGCGCTCGGCGGGGTGCCGGTGTGCCTCAACAAGCCGGTGCACGACACCTACTCCGGAGTCGACCTTCCCGCGGGGTACCAGACCATCACCGGGCCGATGGCGCTGGCGTTCGTGCGGCAGCGCCACGGCCTCGACGGCGGCGACCTCGACCGGATCGCCCGCCAGCAGGCGTTCATGGCGGGCCTCGCCCAGCGCGTGGAGAGCGAAGGGACGCTCACCGACCCGAACACGCTGTCGCAGCTGCTGGCGGTGGTGACCCGGCACGTCGTGCTCGACCAGGCCTGGGACCTGCAGCAGGCCGTCACCCAGGTCAGTCGCCTCGCGGGCGCCGACATCACCTTCCGCACCATCCCGACGGGACGGCCTGATCTGCCGACGCCCGAGGACGGGGTGGCCGTGCAGGTGGATCCGGCGACCGTGCGCGCGTTCGTGACCGAGCAGTTCGGCGGGGCCCCGCGGCCCGGCCCGGCGCTCGTCGCGAGCGCATCGGCGGCCCCGACCGCGGCGAGCCCGACGACGACCCCGGTGATAACGACCGGCGGAGTGCCCTGCGTGAACTGACGGCGGGCCCGGGTGGCCCCGGCAGAATCCTCATAGCGGCAGACTGCCAGGCGTGACCGACAGTTTTCCGCGTCGCCAAGCCCGGACCCGCCGCTTCACCCTCGGGGCTCCGCGCGGCCTGACGCTGTCCCCCGAGGGCGACCGGGTCGTCTTCCTGCGCAGCCGCGGCGGCACGGACCCCGTCACGTGCCTGTGGGTGCTCGACGTCGCGACGGGGACCGAACGCCTGGTCGCCGACCCCCTCGCGCTCGACGCCGCCGACGAGGACCTTCCGCCCGAAGAGCGCGCGCGCCGCGAGCGCAGCCGGGAGCAGGCGGGCGGCATCGTCGGCTACGGCACGGACCGGTCGGTCACCACGGCAGCCTTCACTCTGGCCGGACGCCTGTACGTCGCCGATCTCGTGGGGGGTTCCGCCCCGCGGTCGATCGACACCCCCGGCGCGGTGATCGACCCGCGGCCGGACCCGCACGGACGTCACATCGCCTACGTCAGCGACCGTGCGCTGCACGTGCACGACCTGACGTCGGGGACGACGCAGACCCTCGCCGCCCCGGACGGCCCGCAGGTCACCCACGGGCTCGCGGACTTCGTCGCGGCCGAGGAGATGGAGCGGATGCGCGGCCACTGGTGGTCGCCCGACGGCGACGCGTTGGTCGTCGCGCGCGTCGACGACTCGCCCGTGCTCCGCTGGCACATCGCGGACCCCGCGAACCCCGACCGGGAGCCGACCGCGATCGCCTATCCCGCCGCGGGAACGCCGAACGCGCACGTCACCGCCGAGATCATCACTCTGGCCGGGCGGCGGACGCCGATCCGGTGGGACGAGGAGTACCTGGCCGACGTCGTGTGGGACGCCGAGGGGCTGCTGGTCGTCGTACAGCCGCGGGACCAGACCGCGCTGCGCTCACTGCGCGTCGACCCGGCCACGGGCACGGCGACGCTCGACCACGAGCGCACCGACCCGACCTGGGTCGACATCGTCCCGGGGGTCCCCGCGCACACGGCCTCCGGCGCGCTCATCACCGTCGACGACGCCGAGGGAGCGCGGCGGCTCATCGTCGACGGCAAGCCGGTGACACCGCCGTCAGTGCAGGTCAGGAGCGTTGTCGACGTCGAAGGCGAGACGGTGCTGCTGCGCGCGGGCGAGGCCCCCGAGTCGGTCGGGCTGTGGACGTGGGGCCCGGAGGGGCTCGTCGCGCTCACCAGCGGGCCGGGCGTGCACACCGGGAGGCTGCGGGGCGGGACGCTGGCCGTCGCCCGCCAGGACCTCGACGTCGACGGGACGGTCACCACCGTCCACCGCGGGCAGACGACGATCACGATCACCTCGCACGCCGAGCCGTCCGGCCTCGTCCCGCACCTCACGCTGCGGCGGGCGGGCGAGCGCCGTCTGCCCTCGGCGCTCCTGCTGCCGTCGTGGCACCGGCCCGGCACCCGGCTCCCCGTGCTCATGGACCCCTACGGCGGACCGCACGCCCAGCGCGTGGTCGCTGCCCGCAACGCGCACCTGACCAGCCAGTGGTTCGCCGAGCAGGGGTTCGCCGTGCTGGTCGTCGACGGCCGGGGCACGCCGGGGCTGGGCCCCGCATTCGAACGCGCCGTCCACGGCGATGTCGCGGGCCCGGTGCTGGACGACCAGGTCGACGCCCTGCACGCGATGGCCGGGGAGCACCCGGACCTCGACCTGTCCCGGGTCGGCATCCGGGGCTGGTCGTTCGGGGGCTATCTCGCGGCGTTGGCCGTGCTGCGCCGCCCGGACGTGTTCCACGCCGCGGTCGCGGGCGCGCCCGTCACCGACTGGTCGCTCTACGACACCCACTACACCGAGCGCTACCTCGGCAGGCCCGACACGAACCCGGACGCCTACGCCCGCACGTCCCTCCTCCGCGACGCCGACGAGCTGGAGCGCCCGCTGCTGCTGGTGCACGGCCTCGCCGACGACAACGTCGTCGTCGCACACACCCTGCGGCTGTCCTCCGCCCTGCTCGCGGCCGGTCGGCAGCACAGCGTCCTGCCGCTGTCCGGGGTGACGCACATGACGTCGCAGGAGGTCGTCGCGGAGAACCTGCTGCTCCTGCAGGTCCGGTTCCTGCAGGAGGCGCTGGGCGCGTAGGGCGGCAGGGTCAGACGTGGTCCGGGACGTGCTCGGGCTCAGCGCCGCCCGAGTCGGCCCGGTGCAGGCCCCGGCGCCACTCGACGATCGCGACGGCGAGCGCGGCCAGCAGCGACACCACCGCGGCCCCGACCGCGACGCTCGCGGCCACGGGAAACGACCGGCCGGTCATGGCGAGCACCGCGTAGAAGATGCCCGGCAGTGCCGTCGTGCCGATCGCGCCGCCGATCCGCTGACCGGTCTGCAGCGCGCCGCCCGCGGATCCCGCCATCTCCACCGGGACGCAGCGCAGCGTCATGGTCGTGTTGGGCGAGATCACCCAGCCGCCACCGACGCCCGCGACGAGCAGCGCAGGCGCCACCCACCAGCCGACCGACCCCGCAGGCGCGATCCGCAGCACGAGCGCCGCGACGGCCAGGCCCAGCACCACCATCGTCAAGCCTATGACCGTCAGACGGCGACCGAGGCGGGCGACCAGCCGACCGCTGACGACGGCCGAGGCCGCCGAGCCGACCGCGAACGGCGTCACGGCGAGACCGGACTGTAGCGGTGTGTACCCCAGCCCGGACTGCAGGTAGAGCGCGAACACCAGCCAGATGCCGCTGAAACCGATGAAGTAGACGGTGCCGAGCAGCGTGCCCGTGCCGTAGCCGGGGGTGCTGGTGAGCAACTCGATGTCGAGCAGCGGGGCCCGGCCCCCTGCCACCACCCGCCGCTCCCACCAGACGAAGACGGCCAGCACCGCAGCACCCAGCGGGAAGAGCCACCACAGCCGGGCCAGGCCACCGGACTCGGCCAGGACCAGGGGGAGCATCAGGCCAAGTACGCCCGCGCCGAGCAGCCCGACCCCGACGAGATCGGTGTGCTCGCGCGGGCCGCGTGGGCTGCGCGGGATCAACCGGGCGGCGAGGATCAGCGCGACCACGCCGATCGGGACGTTGACGTAGAAGATCCAGCGCCAGCCTTCCGACCCGGACGCCAACGCCAGGATCACGCCCCCTACCACCGGTCCGACCGCCGTCGAGACGCCGATCGTCGAGCCGAAGAAGCCGAACGCCCTGCCCCGCTCGGCCCCCCGGAACAGCTGCTGGATCAACGCCGAGTTCTGCGGGGCCAGCGAGCCCGCGGCGATCCCCTGCGCGAGCCGGGCCGCGATGAGCACGCCCGTCGTCGGTGCCGCGCCCGCGGCGGCGCTGAACAGCACGAAAGCGCTGAGCGCCGCGAGGAACATCGTGCGTCGCCCGAGGGCGTCCCCCAGCCGCCCGGCGGGGACGAGCGCGAGCCCGAACGCCAGCGCGTACCCGGAGACCACCCACTGCACGCCCGCGGCGCTGGTGCCGAGGCTGCGCTGGATCGACGGCAGCGCCACCGCGACGATGCTGACGTCGAGCAGGTTCATGAAACCGGCGACGAGCGTCACCGTCAGCGCCTTCCACCGGCGCGGATCGGGCTCGTACTCGCCCGCGCGGTCGGGGGCCGTGGCGGCGTCTGTCACGAACCCTTGTCTACCCGGCGCGCGCGGCTCTGGCAGTGTGAACAGCTCCCGACGACCTGAGGAGACCGCCCGTGCCCCTGCAGCGACCCGACGTCGACCCCGTCGACGGCCCGCCCCCGGCAGATCTGGTCATCGAGGACATCACCCTCGGTGACGGACCGGAGGCAGGTAGGGGCGACACGGTCGGCGTGCACTACGTCGGCGTCGCCCACTCGTCGGGCGAAGAGTTCGACTCGTCATGGAACCGCGGCACCCCGCTGCGCTTCCCGCTGGGCACCGGCCGGGTCATCGCGGGGTGGGACCAGGGCGTCTCCGGCATGAAGGTCGGCGGCAGGCGGCGGCTGATCATCCCGCCACACCTGGCGTACGGCGAGCGCGGCGCGGGCGGCGTCATCGGGCCGGACGAGACGTTGATCTTCGTTGTGGATCTGGTCGACGTCTCCTGAGCGGAGCTGGCGGAGCGAACATCACTACTAGACTGCTGCTGATCTCCGATACGCACGTGCCCGTCCGGGCGCGTGAGCTGCCCGTGCCCGTGTGGCGTGCGGTGGAGGAGGCGGACGTCGTCGTGCACGCGGGCGACTGGGTGGCCGCCGAGCTGTTGGACGTGCTCGCCGACAGGGCCGCCCGGCTCGTCGGCGTGTGGGGGAACAACGACGGCCCGCAGCTGCGTGCGCGCCTGCCGGAGGTTGCGCGGGTCGAGCTCGAAGGGCTGCGCCTCGCGGTGGTGCATGAGACGGGGCAGTCGGCGGGGCGCGAGCGTCGGTGCACCGCGGCGTATCCCGACGTCGACGTGCTGGTGTTCGGGCACAGCCACATCCCGTGGGACACGACCGCGCCCGGTGGCCTGCGGTTGCTCAACCCGGGCTCCCCGACCGACCGACGTCGGCAGCCGACCCACACGTGGATGACCGCCGAGATCCACGACGGCGTCCTGACGGGGCCGACGCTGCACCACCTGGAGTGAGCCGCCGGACTCACCGTGCCGAGCCGCCGGACTCACCGTGCCGAGATGCCGGACTCACCGGGCCGGGTGGGAGGATGGCGGCATGGTGTTGGAGATCGCCGACTTCACGGTCAAGGCCGGAACCGAGGACGAGTTCGCGGCGGCCGTGCAGGAGGCGCTGCCGTTCCTCGCGGCGACGCCCGGCTTTCGCAACGCGCGCCTGACCCGCGGGGTCGAGTCGCCGAGCCGGTTCGTGCTGCTCGTCGAGTGGGAGTCGGTGGAGGCGCACACCGTGGGATTCCGGCAGTCGGACCGGTTCCCGAAGTGGCGCGCGGTCATCGGGCCCTACTTCGACGGCGACCCGCGCGCCGAGCACGCCGTTGACGTGCTGAGAAGCTCCTGAGGCGAGTGGCGCGCAGCGGCATGCGGCTCACCTACCGTCGGCGCGTGCCCCTTCGGTCCCTGCTCGCGCTCGCGATCGCCCTCCTCGCGCTGGTCGGGACGGCGAGCCCGGCGGTCGCCGCCGAGCCGATCAGGGTCCAGGAGCAGCGGATCGTCGGCGCGGGCGTCTCGCTGGACACCTCGCTCTACCTGCCCGCCGCACTCCCCGCGCCCGCGGTCCTCGTCGCGCACGGCTTCGGCGGCACCAAGGCCTCTGTGGACGCCGACGCCCGCGACCTGGCTGCGCGTGGCTACGTCGTGCTGACGTGGTCGGCGCGTGGCTTCGGGGCGAGTGGCGGCCAGATCGCGCTCGACGCGCCCGACGCCGAGGTCGCCGACGCCCGCAAGCTCGTCGATTGGCTGGCCCAGCGGCCCGAGGTCCGGCAGGACGGGCCCGGCGACCCGCGCGTCGGCGTCACCGGCGGGTCGTACGGCGGCGCGCTGTCGCTGATGCTCGCGGGCTACGACAAGCGCATCGACGCCATCGCTCCGGTGATCACCTGGAACGACCTGGCCCAGGCGCTGTTCCCGAACGCCGCCGCGGCGGGCCCGCTGCCCGCCGACACCCCGGCCCACGGCGCCTTCGCGCAGGACGGCGTGTTCAAGCGCGGCTGGGCCGGTGTCTTCTTCTCCTCGGGACAGGCGGGCCAACCGGTGCCGGGTGTGCCGCTGACGTGCGGGCGGTTCAGCCCGGCCATCTGCGCCGCCTACACCGAAGCGGCGACGACGGGACGGATCTCACCCGCCACCGCCACGCTGCTGCAACGCTCCTCCCCCGCGTCGGTCACCGACCGGATCACCGCGCCGACGCTGCTCGTCCAGGGCGAGCAGGACACCCTGTTCGGGCTCGACCAGGCCGACGCCAACGCACGCCAGATCGCGGCGCACGGCACGCCCGTCGCCGTCACGTGGTACGCGGGCGGGCACGACGGCGGGGCACCGGACCAGGCGGTGCGCGACCAGATCGGCACCTGGTTCGACCACTACCTGGGCGGCAGCGGACCGGCCCCCGATCTGACGTTCGCCTACGCGGTGCAGTCGGGGGTGCGCGCCGGGGCCAACACCCCCACGGGGCGCACGGTCGTCGCACCCGGCTACCCCGGTCTCGCGGCCGCACCCCCGACGTCAACGCAGAACCTTTCGCTCACCGGCGATCGCCAGACCGTCGTCACCCCGGCAGGCGGAAGCCCCGCGGCGATCACGTCGCTGCCGGGTCTCGGCGCGGCGCTCGGCGCGGTGGCCGGGCGGCTGACGGCGGTCTCCGGCGCGCTGCCGGGGCAGACCGCGCAGTTCCGGACCGCTCCGCTCGCCGGCCCGGTGACGCTCGTGGGCGCGCCCCGCGTGCGCCTGCAGGTGGCGCGGATCCCCGGCCAACCCGCGCCTGCCGAGGCGGTGCTGTTCGTCGGGACGTCGGAGGCCGCGCAGGACGGGACGCGCACGCTGCTGGGCAGCGCAGTCGCGCCGCTGCGGGTGGCCGTGCCCGCGGACGGCGCGCCGGTGGCGGTCACCGTGACCCTCCCCGGGGTGGTCGCGCCGATCGAGGCGGGCCACTCGCTCGTCGTCACCGTGGCCACGACGGACCAGGGTTACGCAGGCGGCACCGATCCCGCCGTGTGGTCGATCGCGCAATCGGGCGGGCTGTCGGTGCCCGAGGTGCCCGGCGAGTCGCGGACGGCGAACACCGTGCCACTCGTTCCCGCCGTCGGCATCGGGGTGATCCTGCTGGGCGCGCTCGCCGCAGGGCTGGTCGCGCGCCTGCGTCGCCGTCCGACAGGCGGGACGCCCGACCCGGCCGCGCCGCCGCTGCGCGTCACCGACGTCGCGAAGACGTACAAGGGCGGGTTCAGCGCGGTCAAGGGTGTGTCGTTCACGGTCGAGCAGGGCATGGTGCTGGGCCTGCTCGGGCCGAACGGAGCGGGCAAGACCACGGTGCTGCGCATGCTGATGGGCCTGATCCGGCCCACCGCCGGGACGATCACGGCGTTCGGTGAGGAGATCCGCCCCGGCGCCGCGGTGCTGGCGCGGATCGGGGCGTTCGTGGAGGGGCCGGGGTTCCTGCCGCACCTCTCGGGCGCGGAGAACCTCGCGCTCTACTGGTCGGCCACCGGTCGACCGACCGAGGAGTCGCACGTCGAGGAGGCGTTGGCGATCGCCGGGCTCGGCACGTCGATCGACCGGCGCGTCGGCGCCTACAGCCAGGGCATGCGCCAGCGGCTCGCGATCGCGCAGGCCATGCTCGGGCTGCCCGACCTGCTCGTCTTGGACGAGCCGACCAACGGCCTCGACCCGCCGCAGATCCACGCCATGCGTGAGGTGCTGCTCCGCTACGCCGCGGAGGGGCGCACGGTGCTCGTCTCCAGCCACCTGCTGGCCGAGGTGGAGCAGACCTGCTCGCACGTCGTCGTGATGCACCACGGGAAGGTCGTGGCGTCGGGCACCGTCGAGGCGATCATCGCGGGCGGCGGCGCTGCCACGTTCACGGTCGACGCCCCGGAACGCGCCGCGTCGGTGCTGGGCGAGCTGAGCGGAGTCCACGCCGTCCGGGTCGACGGCGGCTCGGTGTACGCCGAGCTCAACGGCACGCCCCGAGCGGACGCCGTGCGCGCCCTGGTGACGGCCGGGCTGGACGTCACCTCGGCCGGCCCGCGACGCCGCCTGGAGGACGCGTTCCTCCAACTCGTAGGGGAGGATCTGGAGCCGTGACCACCTACGCGCCGGGGCGCACGCTGCCGGTGCACGTCGAGCTGGTGCGCCAGCTGCGCCGCCGCCGCACCCAGATCGTCTTCGGGCTGATCGTGCTGCTGCCGGTGCTCCTGTGGGTCGCGTTCTCGCTGGCCCCGGCCGGTCCGCCGTCGAACTCGGTGTCGCTGGTCGACCTGGCCAAGGGCAGCGGCGGCAACTTCGCCGTCTTCGCGCTCTACGCGTCCGCCGGGTTCCTGCTGGTCGTGGTCGTGGCGCTGTTCTTCGGCGACACGGTGGCCGCGGAGGCGTCGTGGTCGAGCCTGCGCTACCTCCTTTCGGCGCCCGTTCCGCGGTCGCGGCTGGTGCGGCAGAAGGCGATCGTGGCCGCGTTCCTTTCGCTCGCCGCCGTGCTGTTGTTGCCCATCGTGGCGTTGCTGGTGGGCGCGCTCGCGTACGGGACCAACGACCTGGTCAGCCCCACCGGTGAGTCGCTGACGTTCGTGGCGGGCGCGGGCAGGGTGCTGCTCGGCGCGCTGTACGTCGCGGTGTACCTGAGCTGGACGGCCGCGCTGGCGCTGCTGCTCTCCGTGAGCACGGACGCCCCGCTCGGCGCCGTCGGCGGCGCGGTGCTCGTGTCGATCCTGTCCCAGATCCTCGACCAGATCACCGCGCTGGACACCCTGCGCAACTACCTCCCGACGCACTACGCGTCGGCGTGGTCGGGCCTCCTCGCGACCCAGGTCGACTGGGGGAACATGACGCGCGGGGTGTTCTCCGCGCTCTGCTACGCGGCCGTGTTCGGCTCGCTCGCCCTGTGGCGGTTCGCCCGGAAGGACATCACCAGCTGATGGCAGGCACGAAGGAGACCCGCGACGGCGTCGAGCTCACCAGCCTCGACGGCCCGGCCTTCGACGGAGCAGGCGCCACCAAGCGGGACCTCGTGGACTACCTCGACGCCGTCGCCGACCGGTTCATCCCCGAGCTCGCCCAACGGCCGCTGTCGGTGGTGCGCGCGCGCCCCGGCCAGCAGCCGTTCATGCAGAAGAACCTCCCCCGCTATGCACCGGACTGGATCGCCCGCACGTCGGTGTGGGCGCACGCCTCCCAGCGGGACGTCGCCTATGCGCTGTGCGACGACCGGCGGACCCTGCTCTGGTTCGCCAACCAGCGGGCCGTCGAGTACCACCCGACGTTGACGCGGGTCGGCGACGACCACGCCACCCAGCTCGTGCTGGACCTGGACCCGCCTCCCGGAGCGGCGTTCGGTGCTGCCGTCGCCGCGGCCCGGCTGGTCAAAGCGGCACTGGACGACGTCGGGCTCGCGGCGGCGGTGAAGACGAGCGGGGCGAAGGGGCTGCATGTCGTCGTCCCGCTGGCAGGCGCGCCGTTCGACGACGCCGCTGCCGCGACGCGTGCCGTCGCCGCGCGCGCCGAGCGGCTCGACCCGGACGTCGCCACCACGGCGTTCATCATCGAGGACCGCGGCGGCAAGGTCTTCGTGGATCCGACCCGTGCGGGCGGCGCCACGCTCGTCGCGGTCTACAGCCCGCGGGCCCGGCCGGGGGCGCCGGTGTCGTTCCCGGTGTCCTGGGACGACCTGGACGCGATCACGCCCGCCGACTTCACCGTCCACACGGCCCTGGCCGCCTTGTCCGGCGACCCGTGGCGCGCCGCGCTGCCCGCACCACAGCCGCTGCCTGCGGACCTGGTGGCGGAGGGGCACACGATCCCGGTGCCCCGGGTGGTCGCGATGCACGAGGGCAAGCGTCGGCGCAGGGCCGCAGCCCGCGCGGACGAGCAGCGCTGAGCCGCGCAGCAGAGGTCGATTACTGCTTGTCGGCCGCCAAGTCCGCGAGGGCCTTCGGGACCGTCGTCTCGAAGTCCAGCACCTTGGCCCAGTCCGGGACGATCGTGATGAGGGCCGTCTGCCGAAACAGGGCGCGCACCCCTGCCTCCCATTCGGCGAAGCCTGCCTCGGGCACGAGCTTCCGTGAGGCGGCGATGTAGTCGTCGGGCACGCCGTCGACGACCTCCACCGTCGCCGTGCCCCTGATGAGCAGGACCCGCGGCGGGAAGCCCTCGGTGTCGATGGTGAGGGCCACGCGCGGGTTCTTCCGCAGCGCACCGACCTTGGCCGACGCAGGCACCGCGCCGATCACGACGGTCGCGTCCTTCCAGAGGAATCCGACGGGGACCACCCGTGGATCACCGTCGGTGCCCAGGTAGGCCAGCCGAGCGGGGATCGCCGACCCCAACAGCTCCTGCGCGATCGGCTTGGCCAGCTCAGCAGCTACCGTGTTTGCGTCCATAGTGGTCACGTTAGTGGCCCCGCCTGCCGCGTCCGCAGTGTGCGACACCTGAGCCGAGGAAAGACCGGCGGCGCTACCGCCGCGGTTACGTCGAGTCGCGAGCGGGGTGCAGCTCAGCCGCTTCGCGCGCGCGCCACCGCCACCACAGCGCGCCGAACAGCACCACCGTGAACCACACATACGTGCTGCCCGTGATCTGTTGGCTGACCGACCAGCCCTCCCCGGTGTGGGGCAGCTTCAGCTGGTGGGGCGCGATCACGAACACGGCCGCGGTCAGCACGGTCACGGCCGACCAGACGATCGACCGTGCACGCCAGGCCGACGCCGCCGCGACCAGCAGCGCGGGCGCCGCCCACACCCAGTGGTGCGACCACGAGGTGGGCGAGACCAGCAGCCCGACCCCGGCCGTCGCCATCAGCGCCAGCGGCGCGGGCGCGCGGCGGATCGCGGGAACGGCGAGGACGAGCAGGCCCGCCGACAGCAGCAGCCAGAGCACCGTCTTGAGCGGCCCGTCGACGCCCGCGCGGGCCAGCACCGCCTGGAACGTCTGATCGGTGAAGAACGGCGAGCCGCTGACCCCGCCTGTGGGGTTGGCCAGCCAGAACGTCCAGGACGGGCCGGGCGCCACGAGGAACGCCACACCGGTGGCCAGCGCCCCGGAGACCGCGGCGACGGCCGCCGCGCGGTAGTCGCGGCGCAGCAGGAAGTAGAGGACGAAGACGGCAGGCGTCAGCTTGATCGCCGCCGCCACGCCGACGAGCACGCCGCGCGGCCACCGCGGATGGACGGCGAGCACGTCCACCGTGACCAGCGCCATGAGGATCAGGTTGATCTGGCCGAACTCGAGGGTCTGCATGACGGGCTCGAACGCGAACGCCGGGATGAGCGGGGCCGGGCGGCTGAAGTCGATGGCCTTGCCGGGCTGGACCAACAGCGCGAGCGGCAGGACGACCGACGCCACCGACAGCGCGCCGCCCCGGCCGCCAGACGGCCACAGCGCGCGCGCCACGCTGAACAACGTGAGGCCCAACGCGGCCGTGGACAGCGCGAGCAGGCCGATCCACGCCACCGACCATGGCACGACGGCCAGCGGGAGCAGCACCAGCGCCGCAAAGGGCGGGTAGATGAAGGGCAGCGTGATGTGGTCGGACGTCTCCGGCAGGGTGCCGTACATGTCGCCGCCGGACAGCCACGCCTGCACGCCGAACCGGTAGACCTCCAGGTCGATGTGCCGCCCGCCGGTGTGCACCACCACCCCCGCCAGCGCGAGGGCGAGCAGGGGCACGGTGACGGGCAGCACCTGGCGCGGGGTGCGCAACAGCTCCAGCAC
>DASWUV010000047.1:0-17972 GCA_036401495.1 Pseudonocardia sp.
TACCTGGGTGCCGACGTGGATCGTGTCCCCCAAGAAGCTGCATCCGCCGACCCGATCACCTACGTGCGTCCGGCCGGCAGCCTGCCGCCGTTCTCGATTGCACATGGATCGGCGGACTGCCTTGTTCCGGTCGACCAGGCCCAGCAACTGGCAGACGCGTTGCGCGCAGCTGGAGGCCGGGCGGATCTGCATTTGCTTCCGGGGGCAATCCACGCCGACCCCCGCTTCGACCGTGAGCTCCTCGTCCCCACGATCTCCTGGCTGAAGGGCATTCCCGGCGCCGGGGCGTAAGCGGCCTGCTCCCGAAGCTGGACGGTCGGGCTCGTCGGCTGACGCGATGACGGGCCCTTTACAACACGTATCCCATCTATTACCGAGTGCGAAAAGAGGCGGCCTCTTGCCAGGTGTTTACCGAGCGCCGGGATGGTGCCGCTTCCGGTTCGTAGCCTCCACGGCGTGTCCTCCCGCAAGGTCGACGATCTGGTCCAAGCCCTCGGTGTCGCGTCGGGGATCTCCAGGAGTGAGGTCTCCCGGATCTGCATCGAGCTCGACGACCAAGTCGCCGCGTTCCGCAGCCGCAGCCTGGCCGCCACGAGCTACCCCTACGTGTTCTCGGACGCCACGTAGGCAACGGGGTCGGCCACTTCGACTTCGCCCTCGGCGTCAACGAATTCACCGGCTGAGCGCCGCGGCGGCCGGTTACACGGGGTGTCGCGCGGGCGTCCGCTCGGCTGGGCCGTACCGCAGTCGCTTTACGGCCGGGGCACCTCTCGTAGCGGTTCTGAGCAGCCAGAACTTCTTCATGATCTTCAGTCTCGGCTCGCGATCACTGGCGATGGTGCGCTATGACCGCGACGCCCCTTGCGCGATGACCGCACAAAGCGCTCCGGCCCGAAGGGCCGGAGCGGGCTCCGGCGACCCCGCGGCGACATCGCGCGCGAGGTCGCGCACCGTCTTCGCCGTGCTGGGGGCCAGCGTCAGGCCGAGCATGCCGTGTCCCGACGCTGCCACCACGTTCCCGTCCGGGCGGAGCCGTCCGACGATCGGCATGCCGTCGGACGTCATCGGGCGAAGGCCCGCCCACGGCTCCGCGTGCGGTGCGCTCTCGTCCCAGTCACGGAATCCCTGAGCGGCGGCACGCTTGACGGCGGCGACGCGGCGGGTGTTGACCGCCGTGTCGAAGCCTGCGAACTCCATGGTTCCGCCCAGCCTGAGCTGCCCGTCGAGAGGCGTGACGGCCACAGCCGCGTCCTCGAACGTCAGCGGTGTGTTCAAGGGGATCGGCGAGGGGAGGTAGTCCACGCTGTACCCCTTGCCCGGAGCGATCGGCAACGCCGTCCCCAGCTTGGCGGCGAGTACCCCGGTCCAGGCGCCGGTGGCCAGCACCAACTGATCGCAGTGGATCCGGCCGCCGTCGGTGATGACGCCGCTGACGAGGCCCGCGGACTGCTCGAACTCCACCACGCTGGTGTGTTCGCAGATCTGGGCACCCCTCTCCCGAAGCCGCTTGGCCAGCGCGCCGGTCAGGGAGTCGGGCTCGACCTGTCGATCTTCGGCGAAGAACAAGCCGTACCGCGCCCGCTCGGACAGGCAGGGCTCACGCTCGTGCAGCGCATCGGCGTCGAGCAACTCGGGGACCATTCCGAACGCCGCGAACGCGTCGTTGTACCGCACGCGGTGCTCGAAGTTCTCCCGGTCCTCGTAGACCAGCAGCACACCCTTGTCGTGCATCTCGAAGCTCAGTCCGTCGTCGGCCCATTCGTCGAGGACGTCCACACAGCTCGTCGCCATCTCGAGGTGCACCGTCAGTGCGTGGCGGAAGTCGCGCTCGTTGCAGTGCCGGGCCATGGACAGCATGAACCTCAGGAACGGCGGCGACAGCGACGGCCGCACGTAGAGCGGGCTGTCCGCCTTGAGCATCCAGGTCAGGCCTTGCAGCACCATTCCCGGTGCGGGCACCGGCGTCGCCTCGGCCATCGCGATCTTGGCGGCGTTGCCGTGTGACGCTCCGACGCCGACCGTGTGAGCGTCCACGACGGTGACGTCGTGCCCGTCGCGCATCAGCTCGTACGCGCAACCGAGCCCGACGATCCCCGCGCCGGCCACAACGATCTTCATTGAGCTCTCCGGTCATGACGGCCGCGGCACGCTGCCGAGGTCACCAGGTGTCGGAGAGGCGGAAGCCCTCCGGGAACGGGTCGGACGGATCGAGGCCCACCTGGCTGATCTCCGTGAGCCACGCGCTCCCCGCGACGCTGACGACCGTGGCCGGATAGGGGCCGATCTGCGTGGTCTCCTCGACCCTGGCGTCGAACGTCGTGCCGATGACCGACTCGTGGACGAAGCGTTCCCCGGTCTCGACGGCGCCCTTGGCGTGCAGAACGGCCAGACGGGCGCTCGTACCGGTTCCGCACGGCGATCGGTCCAGGCGACCAGGTGAAACGACGACAGCGTTGCGCGAGGTCAGCACCCCGTCCTCGCGCCGCAACGGCCCGGTGAACTCGGTCTGGGTGATGCCCGCGAACTCCGGGTTCTCGGGGTGGACCGCCTTGAGCTGCTCGGCCGCGGCGCGCTTGACCTCCTCACCCACGGCGCAGAGTTCTCGGCCTTCGCCGGGGGCCAGGTCGAACCCCAGGTCAGCGGCCTCGACCAACACGTAGGCCATGCCGCCCCACGCGACGTCGACGCGGACCGTTCCGCGACCGGGGAGATCGATGTGCGCGTCGAGGTGGTAGGCGAACGAGGGTTGGTTGGTGAAGCGGACCGACATGACCTTGCCGTCCCGACATTCACAACGCAGGCGGATGAGGCCTGCAGGCGCTTCGAGCACGAGTTCGGTGACCGGCTCGGTCATGGGCAGCATGCCGGTTTCCAGCAACACGGTCGCCGTGCAGATGGTGTTGCTCCCCGACATCGCGGGATACTCCTGGGACTCCGCGATCACGTATCCCATCTGCGCTTCCGGATGCCTGCTCGGCACGAGGAAGTTCACGCAATGCACGACGCCGCCGCGGGGCTCGTTGAGCAACAGCTTCCGGTACTGGTCGGCGTGCTGTTCAAAGTACTGCATCTTGTCGAAGACCGTCTCACCCGGAACGTCGGCCAGGCCGCCCGTCACGACGTTGTTCAGCTCCCCGCCTGCGTGGCAGCCGACGACGGTGAGGACTTTGGACCAGCGCATTCACATTCTCCTGATCAGCGGGTCGGCTCGACCACGACGTAGATGGACCCGCGCTCGATGACCGGGTCGAGGATGCCGTCGCTGATCTGCTCGGCCGCCTCGTCGATGCGCGGCACATCGCGTCGCTGGCCGGGATAGCCGATGTTGTCGCGGATCTGTGGGAGCAGCAGGTAGGCACCGGCGAGGACGGTGGACAGAACCTGGAAACCCGGAGCCTTGTCCTCGTGCGCGGCCCGGAGCTCGTCGAGGAGCTCCGCGTCGGAGCGGTCCTGCGCGGCGGCGGCAAACCGGACGATCGTCTCGAACTCGTCCGCCCGAGCGGCGAGCGCCACGTGGAGCGCCTGCGGGTATCCGTCGATGGCGCTCGGTGCGGGGTCGACGTCGTTTCCGGGGACGAGGAGATCGGCGATCCGCATGAGAGACGCGACTTCTTCGGTGGTGAGGTCGCGCGGTGGAGTCGTGGTGCGCCTCGGCACGGACAGGTTCAGCAGCTGACCGGAACTCATGCCTGCACCTCCTGTCGGCCGCCGTGGTCCCTGATCGCGGTGGCGACGCGCAACGCCAGAGCGGAGATCGTGCACGTCGGGTTCGCGGAGCCGCTGGTCACGAAAATCGACCCGTCGGCGAGGAACAGGTTCGGAACGTCGTGTGCGCGACCGAACGAGTCGACAACGGACGTACTCGGATCGTCGCCCATGCGACAGGTGCCCAGGAGGTGCCCCGGCTGATCGACCCAGAGTTCGACGTCGAACATCTGCTTGGCCCCCGACACCTCGTGGATCTCGCGCATGCGATCGACGGTGAACCGGAGGTTGCGGCGCGTGTTCTCGCTGATCCGGTACCGGATCTTCGGGGCAGGCACGCCGTCGGGGTCGGTCAGCGTGGGGTCGAGCACCACCTCGTTGGCCTCCTCAGGCAGGTCCTCGGTGTTGGCGGCCCAGAGGATCCCGTTGCGGTGTCGACGGGCGACGTCGTGGAACGCCGGCCCCCACAACTGGTCGAAGGGCAGCTCCCGGTGGACCTCCACCGCGTTGAGCGGACCGGGCGTCGGCAGCGCGTGCAGCTTGGCACCCCGGACGAATCCACGGTCGGGATCGGTCTCGTAGAACTGCAAGGAGTGGATCAGCTGCCCGGCCGGACCGCGCCAGCTCTCGAGGTCCTCGTCGTAGAAGCCGGTCACCGAACAGTTGGGGTGCAACATCAGGTTCTTGCCGACCAGTCCAGAGGAGTTGGCAAGTCCGTTCGGGTGCTGCGGCGAATCAGACAGCAGCAGCAATCGGGGGGTGCCGACGCCGTTCGCGGCGACGACGACCGCGTCGGCCTCGATCCGGTGCTCGACCCCCTCACGGTCGAACCAGAGCGCGCCTGCGGCGCGGCCCTGCGCGTCGGTGATGATCTTCCGCACGCGCGCGCCGGTCAGGAGCGTCGCACCGGACCGCAGGGCGTGGGGCCAGTACGCGACGTCGAACGACGCCTTGGCGCCTTCCGGGCAACCCCACTCGCAGACGCCCCACCGGGCGCACTGCGACAGCTCCTTGAACTTCTGCGACGCGATCGCGTTGGTTCCCGGCCACCAGTGCCAGCCCAGCTTGTTCATGCCTTCCGCAGCTTTGCGGCCTGCCTTGCCGAGGGGGTGCGGCGGCAGCGGGTAGTCCAGACTCTCCGGGTAGGACGTGTCGCCCTCCAGCCCGGCGACCCCGATGAAGCGGTCGACGGCGTCGTAGTACGGCGCCATGTCCTCGTACCGGATCGGCCAGTCGTCAGCGACACCGTCCAGCGTGTGGACGCGGAAGTCAGACGGTGTCAGCCGCGGCCACTCTGCTCCGTAGAACAGGCTGCCCCCGCCGACGGCGTTGAACATCACCGGCCACATGTCCGAGTCGGAGACGTCGAGCGGGTAGTCCGCCGGGAGCTTCCGCACATTGGGGTCGTGGGCCCACTGGTGCTGGATCAACAACTCCCATTCCGGGTGGTTGCCCGGAAAATCCGAGGGATTGACCCAATCGCCCTGCTCGAGGCAGACGACGTCGAAACCGGCGCAGGCGAGGGTGTGGGTCACGACCGACCCCCCTGGACCCGAGCCGACGACGATGACGTCGGCTCGGTCTGGTGCTGCAACCACCGAAACCCCCTCAAGTGTCAACAGTCGGCAATACTGGTCACGGGTGGAGTCGCTGTCAAGACGCTCCCAGACCCGGTTGGCCGCGTCGCAGCCCGCGCTGGGCATAGAGTGTCGACAATTCGTGAAGCCGCGCCCGGTAGACGATCTACGCAGCTCGTGAGCGGCCCCAATGGCGACGGCGGCGCCGTTTGACGACAGGAGATCGACGCGGAATGGGGACAGTGGGGGCCGAGGACCACCAGTCGCGTGCTGTGACCGCTGCGACCGCGGTGCGGCGGGCGATCCTCGACGGCAGTCTTGCGCCGGGCTCGCGGATCAACGAAGTGCACCTCGCGGCCGAACTCGGCTTCAGCCGCAGCCCGCTCCGCGAAGCGTTGCGCGCTCTCGAAGAGGAGGGGCTGATCGTCAAGCAGCCCTACCGGGGCGCCTACGTCGCGACCGTCGGACCCGAGGTGATCGAGGAGATCGCCTCGCTCCGCGCCCGTCTCGAGCCGTTCGCAATCGAGCTGGCCCTGCCGCGGCTGCGCGCGGACGCAGGCCGCGCCCGTCTTGATCGAGCGCTGGCCGACCTGGCCGCGGCGGTCGCCCGACGTGACACGGCCGACGCGATCGATGTCCACATGGGCATCCACCGGCTGTTCTACGAACTCGCCGACCACAAGCTCCTGCTGGACTGCTGGCGTTCGTGGGAGTCACAGCTGCGCATCTACCTGGCCCTCGACGCCTCCACCTTCACGAGCCTCGACACGCTCATGGACGACCACGCACGACTCGCCGCAGTGCTGGTCGACGGTCAGGACGGCGACATCGCCGAGATGGTGACCGAGCACGTGCTGGGCGCGGCCGACCACGCTGCGAAGATCGTTCACCAGCTCAACCCCTGAGGTGCGGGCGAAGTCCGCCCGCAGGCGGCGGCGCCCGACAACCGATTGACAGCGGCTCCACTATCAGCCATGATTGTCAACAGTTTTCAGTCTACAGGAGGATGTTGTGTCGACGCTCGAAGGCAAGGTCGTCATCGTCACGGGGGCCACCCGCGGCATCGGTAGTGCCATCGCCCGGCACCTGCACGACCAGGGTGCCGCGGTTCTGGCCACGGGGCGCTCGAAAGAGGACCTCGATTCCCTGGCCGCGGCCGTCGGTGACGCGGACCGGTTCGCGACCCTGCCGGTCGACGTCACCGTCGAACTGGACGTCACTAACGCCGTCAAAGCCGCCGTCGACCAATGGGGAAAGCTCACCGGACTGGTCAACAACGCAGGCGTGCTCTTCCCCAACGACACCGTGAACGCGTCCCTGGCCGAGTACGAGACGACCTTCAACGTCAACGTCAAGGGTGTCTTCCTCGGCTGCAAGTACGCGGTTCCGGCCATGCTGGAGACCAACGGGGGCGGATCGATCGTGAACTTCGGGTCGATCAACTCGCTGGCCGCGGAGAAGCAGCTGTCGCTCTACACCGCCAGCAAGGGCGCGGTGCTGATGCTGACCAAGGCGGTCGCGCTCGACTACGCCGCCGAGGGCATCCGCGCCAACTGCCTGTGTCCCGGATTCGTGGACACCGATCTGAACGTGCCCCACTGGACCAGGACCGGTGGCCGCGAGGCGCTTGACGCCGCGCTGCCCGACTTCCAGCCGATCGGCCGTCCGATCGAGCCACTGGAGATCGCTCAGCCGGTCGCGTTCCTGCTCTCCGACGCCTCCTCGGCCATCACCGGGACAGCGTTCGTCGTCGACGGCGGCGTACTCGCCAAGGCGTAGCGGCCCGCGCCCGCGCGGGAGCCGCCGCCTGCCGCCACGAGCATGCCGGCGTCACCACCGGTCGAGCGCTACGGATCGGAGGGCGCGTGCGCCAGTACATCGACTTCCTCGGTGCCCAAGCGCCCTACGACGCGCTGGACGCCGAAGACCTCGAACGGCTCGCCAGGCAGGTCGAAGTCGAGTACATCCCGGTGAACACCGAGATCGTGGCCGCGGACGGGCCGGTCTTGCAGCACCTCTACGTCATCCGGAAGGGCGCCGTAGAGGTTCTCGATCGTGGCCGCGTCGCCGACCTGCTGGGTCCCGGCGACACGTTCGGCCACATCTCCGTGCTATCCGGACTGCCACCTCCGCTCGCGGTTCGCACCTCCGAAGACACGCTGGTCTATCGGCTACCCGATCCCCGTGGCCTGCTGAAACACCCTGACCGCCTCCGTTTCAGCCACTACGGATCGATCGTCGCCCGCACCCGCATGACGTCCAACCGGTTGCTGGATCCCGACCAGCAGCCGCTGGACGCAGCGATGCGACCGGTTCTCTGGTGCGCACCGTCCTCGACGATCCGGGACGCCGCGGCGTCGATGACCGGGAGCCGTCAGTCGTGCGTCGTCATCGCTATGGCCACCGGTCTCGGCATCGTCACCGACAGCGACATCCGTCGATGCGTCGGCGCCCGGCGCCCGGCGCTCGGCGCGGCGGTCGCGGTACTGGCCACGGTTCCGGCGTTGACGGTCCCCGCGGGCACATCGCGCGCACACGCCTTCGCCATGATGGTCGAGCGCGGCGTCCACCACCTCGTCGTCGTCGACGATCGGACGCACCCGGTCGGTGTCGTCCGCGTGATCCCCTGGCCTCGGCGGATCTCCGCGATCCCCTGCTCGTCAGGGCCGCCATCGAGGCGGCCGGGTCACTCGACGAGCTCGCCGCGGCCGCGGCGGCACTCCCGGCGACAGCCGTCGAACTGGTCGACGCCCGCCTGCCCGGCATGCGCACGGCGTCCCTGCTGGCCGCGGTCCGAGAGGCGCTCGTGGGACGGCTCGTCGAACTGGTCGGCGACGGCGCCTGCACCTGGCTCATCCTCGGATCGACAGCCCGCCGGGAGCCGCTCCCCAGCTCCGACCTGGACACCGCGATCGCGTGGGAGAGCGACTCCGCCGAGGGCCGCACCCGGTCGCGTGATCACGCGCGCCTGCATGCACACCGCGTGCTCGACGAGCTCGGGCGCTGCGGACTGCGCCGATGCCCCGTCGGCGCGAACGCCACCGATCCCCGCTTCAGCCGATCGGTCGCCGATTGGGTCCGAGCGTCACGTTCGTGGCAGGAGCACCCGGCGGACGAGGACCCGATGGTGCTGACAGCCCTCCTCGCCGACGCACGACCGATCATCGGTTCGGCAGCCGGTCGCGTGCTCCGGCACGAACGGCCGAGCCATGAGCTGCTGGCGGCAATGCTGCAGTCGGCCACCTCCCGCAAACCACCCACCGGCTTCGTGCGGGACTTCGTCGTGGAACACACCGGCGAGCATCGCGGTGAGCTGGACCTCAAGCGTGGAGGACTGGGACCCGTCGCCGCACTGGGTCAGTGGATCGCCGTCGTGACCGGGGACTCACGCGGATCGACGCCCGAGCGGCTGCAGCGCGGCCACGAGGTCCAGATCCTCACGAAGGACGAGGCCGACAGCCTGGAGGGCGCATTCTTGATGTTCTTCGGGCTCCTCCTCGACAGCGACGCGGCTGCCCTCCGTGCCGGTTCCACCCCCAGTCGATATGTGAATCCGGCCACCGTGGATCCATTGACGCGGCGACATCTGCGATCGGCGTTCCGCGAAGTCTCCCGCGTGCAGAGCCACCTCGAGAGCACCTGGACGAGTCGGCTAGCGGGGCGGATCCGCTGATGGCGAAGCGTGGCGCCGACCCGGCCCGACGATCAACGCCACCCCGCCCGTCAGCCGCCCGAACGACCCCAGCCGGACTTGACGATCGCGTGACCCCGCGAGAAGGTGGAATCGTCGAGTGTTGACAATGTGGCGGTGTGCGGACGGAGTTCGACGACAGGCATGACCCCATGACCACCGTAGGACCCGTTGAGCACCAGCCGCGCTCCTCGAGCGCCGCCGCCGCCGTCCGCCGCGCGATCCTCGACGGCCGTCTTGTGCCGGGGTCGAGGATCAACGAGGTGCAGGTGGCTGCCGAGCTCGGCTTCAGCCGAGGCCCCTTGCGCGAGGCCCTCCGCGCGCTCGAAGAAGAAGGCCTGATCATCAAGGAGCCCTACCGCGGGGCGTTCGTCGCCGAGGTGGGGCCACGGGCGATCGAGGAGATCGCATCGCTGCGGGTCCGACTCGAGCCCTTCGCCGTCGAGCTCGCGCTCGGGGAGCTCCGTTCGGCGACCGGGCGGCACGGCCTGGAACAGTTGATGGACCAGCTGCGGCAATCGGTCGCCGAGGCCGACGTGGCGAGCTGCATCGACATCCACCTGTTGCTCCACCGCATGATCTACGAGCTGTCCGGCCACAAGTTGCTGCTGGATCGCTGGCGCTCCTGGGAATCGCAGCTGCGGGTCTACTTCGCGCTCGACGCGTCGACGTTCACCAGCCTCAGCAAGCTGTTCGACGATCACGAGAGGTTTTACGACCTGCTCATGAACGCCGACCTGGCCGCCATCACCGCGGAGGTCGTCGCCCACGTCCAGGTCGCTGCCGACCACGCCGCGGACACCGTCAGACATGGCCAACTCTCGGAGGCCTGACCGAGCAGGGAGCGATCGTGACCGCGCTGCAGCCTTACGTCGACTTCCTCGGGGCACAGGCCCCGTATGACGCCCTCGACGCCGCGGACCTCGAAGCGCTCGCCCAGCACACCCGCGTCGAGGTGGTGGCCCAGGACACGATCCTGGTCAAACCCGATCAGGACGTGCTCGACCACCTGTGGATCATCCGCAGCGGCGGCGTCGACGTGGTCGACAGGGGCCGCGTGCTCGACGAACTCGGGCCCGGCGACACGTTCGGCTACGTGTCGTTGCTCTCGGGGCTGCGACCTGCGCTCCTCGTCAGGTCCCGCGCGGAGACCGTGCTCTACCGGCTGCCCGATCCCCGCACGTTCCTGAGGCACCCCGAACGTCTGAAGTTCAGCCACTACGGCACCCTGGCCGCAGGCGACCGGACGACGCGCCACGCCGTTGTCGACAGCGGCGGGACACCGGCGCGGCGGTTCCTCCGGCCGGTCGTCGAGTGCGGACCCGAGACGACCGTCCGGGAGGCGGCCCGGCGCATCAACGCCGCACACCAGTCGAGCGTGATCGTCAGATCGGGCGACGGGATCGGCATCCTGACCGACAGCGACTTCCGGCGCGCCGCAGGGACAGGCGCGCTCTCGCTCGGCGCGCCTGCCGCGGACCTCGCCACCTTCCCCGCCCTCACCGTCCACGCGGAGTCCTCGCGCGCGCAGGCCTTCGTGACGATGGTCGAGCACGGCGTCCACCACCTGGTCGCGGTCGACGACCACGATCGACCGGTGGGCATCGTGCGGGCCATCGATCTGGCGTCGGCCGAGGTCCGCGACCCCCTGATCGTCCGAGCCGCGATCGACACCGCGACGTCACGCGAGCAACTCGCGTCCGCGGCGGCGCTCTTGCCCGCCACCGCGGTCGAGCTCGTCGACTCCGGTGTCCCGGCCGCCAGGGTCGGCGGTCTTCTCGCCGCCGTGCGCGAGGGTCTGCTCCGCAAACTGGTGCAGCTCAACGCGCCCGCCGACGCACACGGCAGCTCCTGCGCGTGGTTCGTGCTCGGATCAACAGCGCGACGCGAGCCACTCCCCAGTTCCGACATGGATACCGCGATCGCCTGGGCGAGCGATCCCCTCAGAGATGAGGTCGGCCCGTCGGACGACACAGCAGGCGTGTGGCGTGCCGTGGCGGCACACGTCCTGGACGACATGGAACGTTGCGGCGTGTCGCGGTGTCCCGACGGGGCGAACGCGACGAATCCGCTCTTCAGTCGATCGGTCCGGGACTGGGCGCTGGTCGCGACCGCGTGGCGCCGTCGGCCTGCAGCCGATCAAGCGCTGCTCCTGACGTCCATGGCCGCGGACTGCCGTCCGGTGACCGAGCTGTCGATCGGGCGGGCGGTCCTCGACGAAACGGCGGTCACGGCACCGAGTCGTGAGTTCCTGGCGATGATGCTGCGCTTCACGCTCCTGGTGAAGCCGCCGGTCGGATTCGTCCGCGGCTTCGTCGTGGAGCACACCGGGGAGCATCGCGGACGGCTGAACCTCAAGCGCGGCGGTCTCATGCCCATCGCGTCCATCGGACGATGGGTCGCCGTGGTGACCGGCGACCCCAGGGGATCGACGCCGGAGCGGCTGCGGCGGGGTCGTTCGGCGAACGTCCTCACGACGGACGAGGCGGACACCCTGATCGGCGCTTTCGACCTGATGTACACCTTGTTGCTCGAGCGTGAGGTCGAGTCCCTGCGCGAGGGCATCGCCCCGGACCGCTACATCGACCCGAGCGCCCTCGACTCGCTCACCCGTCGCTACCTGCGCGCCGCGTTCCGCGAGGTGGGTCACGTCCAATCGACCCTGGAGAGCGAATGGATCAGTCGCCTCCCCTAGCGGCGGATGGGCCTCGACAACGCTGGTGGCAGCGCCGCACTCGCTGCGGCCCCTCGAGCGCGATGCTGAAGGCCCCGTGGAAGCACGCCGAGTTCTGCGTCGTCGACCTCGAGACGACGGGGCTGGACCTGCGCCGCGACGCCATCGTCTCGTACGGCGCCGTCGTGGTGTCCGAAGGTCGCGTCCGCGTCGCGACCAGCGCTTACGCCATCGTGCGTCCGGACTGTGCGGTGTCGGTGCCCGCCGTGCGGACCCACAACCTCCGCGACATCGATCTTGCTGAAGCCCCGCGCGGCCCAGAGGCGCTCGCGGGTCTGGTCGAGATGCTGAAGGGACGAATCCTCGTGGCACACGCCGCGTGGATCGAGCACAGCTTCCTCACTCGCGCGTTGCGGGAATCCCGGGTGCAGTTGACCGGACCGGTGGTCGACACCGCCCGGTTGGCGCGCGCGGCGGGCGTCGGCCGTGCGGCGCCGGGCCACGAGCCCCCCTTGGAGTTGGTGGCGGAGTCCCTCGGACTCGAACCCCACGGCCCCCATCACGCCCTCGGCGACGCGCTCACGACCGCCGAAGTGTTCCTCGTGCTGGCCACGCGGTTGAGCTCCCGCTCAGCCGAGACAGCGGGTTCCCTGGCCCGTGAACCCGTGGCCGATCTGCCGAGCCCGAGGGAAGAGCAGCTGCAGATGCTGCGACGCCTCCGCCGCTGACGCACTCCGGTCGTGACGCGGCAAGGACGAGGGACGCGGCAAGGACGAGGCTGCAGCAGCCAGCGGTCGATCCTCTGCGTCGACCCCATCAAGGTCTTGCCGATCTCTCCTTGCGGTGGCAAATTGTCAACAGTCTTCAGGTGACAGGCCGGTGAAGTGGTTCGTGAGGTCTCGCGTCACCGTCGATCATCGACATCTGCTCGCAAGGAGAACCATGTCTTCTGAGCCCTCGGACGTCCGACCCAGCGACCTGCAACCCGAAGCTGCGGCGCCCGCACCCTCCGACCGTTCACCGATCTACCTCGGCGACTCCGAACTCGACGCCGCGATGTTCGACGACGTGTCCTACCTCGAGAAGCTCGGGTACAAACAAGAACTGAACCGGGCGCTCGGACTGGTTTCCAGCTTCGCGGTCCAGTTCAGTTCGATCGCGATCGGCTCGGCGCTGTACACGACGCTGATCGTCGGACTCGGCTTCTTCGGGCCCGCCTCCTTCTGGTCGTACGTCGTCGGGGGGGCCCTGCAGGTTCTGGCAGTCGGTTTGGCCATGGCCCAACTGGTGTCGGCCTATCCCCTCTCCGGCGGCGTCTACCAGATCACCAACCGGATCACCCGGCTGCCGTTCCTGGGTTGGCAGACCGGCTGGCTGATCATCATCGCGCACACCGTCGCGGTCACCGCGATCGCCGTGAGCATCGTGCCGTTCATCGCAGGCTGGTTCGGGCTGGCCCCCGAGGGCAGCGCTCAACTGCCGTGGGTGTTGGGGCTGATCGTGCTGGTCACCGTCGTGAACCTGGTCAGCGTCAAGGTCGCCGCGTTCGTGAACAACCTCGGCGTCGTCTGCGAGATCCTCGGCGTCCTCCTGCTCATCGGTGGCCTGTTGCTGGTGAAGCACAACACCCAGCCGCTCTCCATCCTGAACGACTCCGCAGGCACGGCGAGCGGAGGCTGGTTCGGCCCCTTCCTGTTCGCCATGATCCTTCCGGCCTACTTGATCTCGAGCTTCGACGCGACGGGCAACGCTGCGGAAGAGACGAAGAACGCCGCGTGGAACGCGCCTCTGGGCACCACGCTCGCCAACGTCTCGGCCTGGTTGGCCGGTGGAGTGCTGATCGTCCTGCTCTTCGTCGCGATCCCCGACCTCAACACGATCATGGCCAGCCAGACACCGGTGCGCGACATCCTGCTCGCCGCCACCGGCCCGGCGATCACCAACATCTTCGAGGCGTTCGCCATCGTGGCGCTCATCGCCACCATGGTGGTCCTGCAGCTGACCGGAATCCGGGTGGCCTGGTCGCAGGCCCGTGACGGGCAGTTGCCCGCCGCGCGCTGGATGCGCCACATCAACGCAGCGCGCATCCCGGTGAACGCCACGATCGTGATCGGGGTGATCTCGGTCATCTTCGCCCTGTGGTCCGGCCTGCTCTCCGTGCTGACCGCGCTGACCGCGCTGGCGTGGGCGCTCGCGTACGGGATCGTCGTCACCGCGGGCCTGTGGGCCGTGATCCGCAAGCGGCTTCCCCGGCACCCTTGGCACTACGGCAAGTTCAGCCCGATCATCTTCATCGTGGCCGTGCTGTGGTCGATCGTCTTGTGCGTCGCGCTCGTCTTGTCCGACCCGATCGGCGTCGGCCTGGGGACGCTCGGAGCCATCCTCGTCGGCGTCGTCATCTACAGGCTCGTTCCCTCCGCGCGCCGCGGCAAGGTTTTCGGCGTCAACCACGATGTCGTCGCAGTGTCCGACACCCACTGACAAGGAAGGGACATCATGACTGGCACGTCGAGCCCCGCAGGCGCCGTCGACATGAACCTGGGCAACGTCATCGCGGGCAAGACCGTCCCGGGTTCCTCCGGCACGACGATGGACGTGATCAACCCCTCCACCGCCGAGATCATCGCCCAGTTCACGTCCTCGACGGCCGACGACGTCAACACCGCCGTCGAGGCCGCCCGTTCGGCCGCGCCGGACTGGGCGGCCGCCACCCCCGGTGAGCGGTCAGCTGTGCTGCACAGGCTGGTGAACCTCCTCGAAGACCACGCCGACGAGCTGGCCCGCCTGGAGACCCTCGACGCCGGGAAGCCCTGGACGGTCTGCCGCAACGAAGAGGTGCCCGGCATCCTCAATTCGGCGCGCTTCTTCGCCGGAGCGGCTCGCGTCCTCCCGGGCCAGGCCGCTGCCGACTACACCGGATCTGGCACGTCCTTCGTCCGGCGCGAACCGCTGGGCGTCGTCGGTGCGATCACCCCGTGGAACTTCCCGCTGTGGCAGGCGGTGTGGAAGATGGTCCCGGCCCTCGCCGCAGGCAACAGCGTGGTCGTCAAGCCGTCGGAGCTCACGCCGCTGGCGACGACCAGGTTCGCCCAGCTGGCCGCCGACGTCCTGCCCCCGGGCGTGCTGAACGTCGTGCACGGTCTCGGTCGCGTGGTCGGCGAGGCGATCGTCACCCACCCGGACGTGGCCCTCGTGTCGTTCACGGGCTCGACCGGGGCAGGTCGACGGATCAACGAGCTCGCCTCGGCGCTCCCGAAGCCCACCATCCTGGAGCTGGGCGGAAACGCCCCGGCCGTCGTGTTCGACGACGTCGATCTCGAGGCCGCCATCCCGATCCTCATCAACGGCATGCTCTTCAACGCAGGCCAGGAATGCATGTCCTCGACACGCATCCTCGTGGCCGAGTCCCTCCACGACCGGCTCGTGGAGGAGCTGGGTTCGGCGATGAGCCGCCAGGTGGTCGGCGACGCACTCGACCCGGCGACCGTCGTCGGCCCGCTGATCTCCGCGGCTCAGCGCGATCGGATCGAAGGAATGCTGGAGCGGCGGAAGTCCTCGTCGGTGGTGGTCGGCGGTGGACGCCCGGATCTGCCCGGCTTCTTCCTCCAGCCGACCCTCGTGACCGGTGTCGAGCACGACGACGAGCTGGTCCAGGAGGAGATCTTCGGTCCGGTCGCGACGGTGCAGACCTTCGCCGACGAGGCTGAAGCGCTCGCACTGGCCAACGGCACTCCTTACGGGCTCGCCTCGTCGGTCTGGACCCGGGACGTCGGCCGGGCGCTGCGCGTCGCGTCGGCCCTGAACTTCGGCAACGTCTGGGTCAACCAGCACATGGCGGTCGGTCCTGAACTGCCCCTGGGCGGCTTCGGTGCTTCCGGTTTCGGCAAAGAGGGCAGCATCGCCGGAGTCGAGGAGTTCACCCGCCTCAAGCACATCACGGTCAGCCACGCCTAAGTGCCTCGACCGAGTGACGCGGGAGCACCACATGACGATCCTCGCCATCGACCAGGGCACCTCGGGAACCAAGGCCATCGTCGTCGACGCGGCTGACGGCGTCCTCGGCGTGGCCGAGGAAACGGTGCGCCCGACCTACTTCGCGGGCGGCGGGGTGGAACACGACCCGGAGAAGCTGTTCCAGTCGATCTTAGCGGCGGGTCGGACCGCCCTCGCGCAGGCTCGTCGGCCGGTCGACGTCATCGCGTTGGCCAACCAAGGTGAGACGGTCCTCGCCTGGGACCCCACCACGGGAACGCCGCTCACGCCTGCGGTCGTCTGGCAGGACCGCCGCGCCGAGCAACTGTGCTCCGAACTGAGCGAGCAGAGATCGTGGGTCGCACAGCGCACCGGTCTGGTGCTCGATCCCTACTTCTCCGGTCCGAAGATGGCCTGGCTGCGGCGGAACCTGACCCGCGCAGGCGTCGTCACGACGACCGATGTCTGGCTGCTGCACCGACTGACCGGCGAGTTCGTCACCGACGCGTCGACGGCCAGCCGCTCGCTGTTGACCGACCTGGACGCCGTCGAATGGGATCCGGAACTGCTCTCCCTCTTCGCGCTCGAGGGCGAGCGCCTACCCCGCATCGTCGCCAGTGACGAGATCATCGGAACGACGCGGTGCTTCGGCGGCAAGCCGGTGCCGGTCGGCGGTCTGGTCGTCGACCAGCAGGCGGCGCTGTTGGCGGAGAGCTGCCTCGAGCCGGGCACCGCCAAGTGCACGTTCGGCACCGGCGCGTTCCTCCTCGCCAACACCGGCACCAAGGCGGTGCGCTCGACCTCCGGCCTCACGACCTCCGTCGCGTGGCGTGCCCGAGGGAGCACGCCCTACTGCGTCGACGGTCAGGTCTACACGGCGGCGTCGGCGGTGGGCTGGCTGAAGGACCTCGGTTTCATTGAGACGCCCGCTGATCTCGATCGGGTCGCTGCGGCTGATGCCGAAGGAGCCCTGTGCATTCCGGCGCTGGCAGGCCTGGCCGCCCCGTGGTGGCGCTCCGACGCCACCGCGACCTTCACCGGGATGACGCTGGCCACCCGTCCTGAGCACCTGGTTCTCGCGGTCCTGCAGGGGATTGCCGCGCAGGTCGCCGAACTGGTCGACCTCGTCGCCGCGGACATGGGTCAGCCGTTCACCCGGCTCCGGGTCGACGGCGGGCTGACGCGGTCACGAACGCTGCTGACAGCGGTGGCCGACCTGATCCAGATCCCGGTGGAGGTCTATCCCTCTCCCCACGCAACGCCATTGGGCGCGGCCGCCCTCGCTCGACTGGCCCTGGAACCGGATCTTGCGCTCGCCGACGCCGTCGGGGACTGGACACCCAGCGCCGTCGTCGAACCAACCTGGTCGCCGGGAAAGGCCGCGGACTTCCGCGCTCGCTGGCGCACGGCATTGTCGTCCGCGTTGGTTTAGGGCCTGACCCGGTGTCCGATGCCCACTTCGTCCGAGAAGACCGCTGGGATGCCGCCGGTGTGCCAGAACACCACCGCGATGCCTTCGGGGATGGCCAGCAGTCGCCATGCCCGTCGACTGGGCGTTGGCGATCGCGTACCCCCCGAGAGGACCAGGTGGCAACCCCATCCCGAGCATGGCGGCCGCCGCCGCCACGGTACGGGCGTGATGGGACTGCGGAGCCCCGACGCTGACGAAGACGTCCGTTCGGCCTGCCGGGCGGCGGACGTCCCGGCGCCGATGTCGTCGTGCGCGCCGGATCGTCCAGGACATTGTCACGCGTTGCGCAATCCGGCCTGCTCGAGCAGCGCGGTCAGCTCCTTGACCTTGTCGCCCGCAAGGCGGCCGTACGGCGCGCGAGGGGCGCCCAGCGCCACCCCCAGCAGCTCCGCCGCGGCCTTCGTGCTGGCCGCGTAGCCTTCCTTGCCGAGGAAGTCCAGCACGTTCCACACCCGACGGAACAACTCGTGCGCCTCGGCCTGCTTGCCCTCCCGGGCCAGGTTCCACAGCTGCACGGCCTCCCGCGGCATGAAGTTCGGTGCGCCCCAGATGGTGCCGTCCGCGCCCGCGGCGAAGGCAGGCAGGATCAAGGTGTCCCAGCCCACGAACGTGGTGACCCGGTGGTGGAGGTTGAACAGCAGGTCGTACGCCTGCTCCAGGGAGCCCGAGGTGTCCTTGACGTACTTGACGACGTCCGTGCGGTCGAGCAGCTCGTTGTAGAACGCGCGGTCCAGGTTCATCCCCGTCACGCCCGGCAGGTTGTAAGCGATCACCGGGACTCCGGCGGCGGTCCCGACGGTGTGGAAGTACTCCATCACCTCGTCCCGCGTCGGCGGCTCGTAGTAGGGCTGCACGAGCAGCACTGCGTCAGCGCCGTGGTCG
>DASWUV010000048.1:0-10496 GCA_036401495.1 Pseudonocardia sp.
GGCCTGGTCGACCGGAACAAGGCAGTCCGCCGATCCATGTGCAATCGAGAACGGCGGCAGGCTGCCGGCCGGACGCACGTAGGTGATCGGGTCGGCGGATGCAGCTTCTTGGGGGACACGATCCACGTCGGCACCCAGGTAACCGGTCGTGAAACGATCCGCGTCCGTCATCTGCGGTGCCGGGAGGTCGCTCAGACGCCGCACACCGCGGTCCGCCTTCTTACCGAAATCTCAACACCGCGAAGTACGGTGTCGTACGTGGCCCCCCCGTTGGTTCACGATCCGTCGCCCCGAGTGGGAGGAGCACGCTGATGGAAAGCGTCCGCGTCGACACGGCCGTTGCCTCGATGGCCCCACTGACCATCGGGCCGCCACCGGAATCTTCGCTGCGGGCCTCGCATGCCGAACGAGAGGCGACGGCTACGCGTCTGCACACGGCGGTGGGCGAGGGACGTCTCGACCTTGCCGAGGCCGAGGAACGCCTCGCCATCGCCTACGCCGCGCGCTACCGGGCGGAGCTCGACCCGCTGCTCGCGGATCTCCCCGCGCCCGAGCCGCCCGGCATACGGGCCGGGTGGGCCGAGGTTTGGCGGTCGCTCGTTGTGCAGACGTGGGTGTCGTCGGCGCGCGCGCGACGCGTGACGCCCGCGCAGCCCAGTAAGCGCGAACGGCGCGCCACCACAATCGTGATCATCACCGCCGTGTTCTGGACGGTCCTGTGTCTGCTGGTCGGACTCGCGGTCGGACTGGTCGGCTGATGACCACTGACGCGGAACGATCGACGGATGCCACGACTCCCGTCCTGGAGCGGCGCCGCGCGCGCATGCCGCTGCGGCTCGTGCTGCTTATCGCCGCGGTGTTCGCGATGCTCGCAGTGCTGGGCGGCGGCGCCGGGCTGGTGCTGGGCAAGATCGCTTCTGGGGGCGCCGCAGAGCACCGCTACCACCAGTCCACCTTCTACGAGAAGCAATGGCATGGTTCGGGGCCGTTCGGCGACAGCGACCGGTAGTCGGCTCTCCTCAGATTCTCACGCCTCCCGCTTGTGCTGATCTTCGTGCGGGTCCTGGTGGAAGACGAGCAGCGGATGCCAGCCGTGCTCAAGCAGAATCGTGAGGAGACAGCTGTGCCACCCGTACTGTCGCGTCACCACGTGACGAAGCTGCGACGAGAGACCGAGATCAACTCGCACTTCTTGGGTATCTTCAGGATTCCCGGCGCTGCTCCACGAGGGGCCATCGACCGCGTTCTAGTCCGGGCGCGTCGTCGGCGGCTGAATATTCGCTGCGTGACACCCGGCCGGCGTTACCGCCGTCCTTCGACCTATCGATCTGGAACGAACTTGGTCCGTGCCCCGTTGGCGGAGTGTGATGAACTCCGTGGTGCAGGTCACCTCGCCGTTGCGGATCCTGCGCGGGCACGCCCGACGCGGTCGCGGGTGACGTGATGTGGGTCAGCGACAGGATCACGACCGTTTATCGGGCACGCCGGATGTCGGCCGGAGCGTCGAATAGCCGGGGGCCGTTCCGGCAGGGGTCGGCTCGGCGGGAGCAACGCCGGAAGCGTCGCGGACAGTAGCGTGGTCCGCAGTGGATGAGATCTACAGCCGGCGGAACCTGCTGGGCTTACTCGGGCTCGGGGCCGCCTCCGTGCTTGCTGGGTGTTCGTCCGATACCGCCCCGGAATGACGGTGTCGGAGGCGGCCTTGGCACCCCGACACCCACCCCGTCTCCCACCTTGACATCCCCGGCAGCGCCGGCGGGGATCACGCCCTACCCGCCCATCAGCGGGCTGACGACGAGCCCGATATACGAGGTGGCTGCGGGCTCGTCGGAGCATCAGGTTTGGGTGGAGCAGGTGACGGCGCACCGCACCGTGCACTGCGCGGCGTTCGCCGGCAGCGGAGCCATACCGGTGCGGGTGCAGGTGGGCGAGCCGATCACGTCGGTGCAGGTCAGCCCGGCAAGCCTCGATGTGGCAGCGACCGTCGACGGATCGTCGGCGCGGTTCACGTTGCCGCAGCCCACGAAGGTGATCGTCTTTGTCGCCACCGCGGCCGGCGCCCTGGACCCCCTGTATTTGCTGGTCGATGAACCCGAGGTTGACCCGCCTACCTCCAGCACCCCGAACGTGCAGTATTTCGCGGCGGGCACGCATGATGCGGGCGAGATCTCGCTGACCGACGGCGACACGATGTATCTCGCTGCCGGGGCGTTGGTGACCGGCCGGGTGACCGCCGATGGCGCGAAGAACATCACGGTCAGCGGCCGAGGCATTCTGCGCGGACCCGATGACAGCGACTCGGTCATCCGACTGCGGGACTGCACCGGCGTCACCGTGGACGGGATCTCGGTGCGGAACCCGTTCGGGGTGTGGACCAGCGTTTTCGATGGGTGCACTAATGTCACGGCCCGAAATCTTAACGTGTTTTCGTTTACGGTCAACGGTGACGGTATCGACCCTGTGGGCTGCACGAACGTCAGCATTGATAGGTGTTTGATCTCGACCGGTGACGACTGCATTGCGATCAAATCGATGGGCTCGAATGTCGCCAATATCGAGGTGTCGAGGACGGTGCTCGAGACCTATCCGAGCACCGGCGCCGGCGAGGGCGGCGATGGTGTGAAGATCGGCACTGAGAGCGACTGTGCCGACATCAGCGGCATTCACGTGCACGACTGCGATGTTGTGCGGTGTTATGGCGAGAACAGTTGGGATGGTAGCGCCGCGCTCAGCATCTTGCCCAAGGGCGACAGGGTGCACGTCCACGACGTGCGGTACAACAATATTCGTGTCGAAAACCGGATTCAGCACACCAATTTTCAGATTCGGGTGTTGGGTTCGGGCACCGTGTCCGATGTGACACTGACCAACGTCACGTGGGATGCGACGCGGGCCATCAGCCTCGTCGGCCCCGTGGTCAGGGTGACATTCGCGGGGTGCGCAGTCGCCGGAAGGCCGGTCGTGGCAGCGCAGGTTAATACTTCCGACGGTGCGGCGACACCCACACAATCGTAGCTATTGAGCACCCTTGGGCCTCGTGTTGAGAGCGCGATCATTTCGGTGGCCGAAGACTCCAGGCCGGGCCCCGGTCGCCGACAAGCGCCAGTGGCATTGAGGTTCAGGGGGTCGACGAAGGATGTGGATGCCGAAAACTGCCCGTCGCTGCCCCCCGCTGGGTCGGCCCGGGCCGACGTCCCGCGGCAGGCCGCCGGTGGCGCGGTCGATCCGATCGCGCTCGAACCGGTCGACGAGGTACTGGTCACGACGCTGGTGGACAACGTCTACGACGCGCTCCTTACCGGCGACGATCGCACCAGCCGGGCGTCGTTCGGCATCGCGAGGGCGGCGGCGCCGCAGTTCAAGAGCGGTCCCCCACGGTCGGACTCGTGACCGAACACGGCTGGTTTGCGCACAATCAGCTGGATGCGTACCTGTCAGCGCCTCGTCATCCGGCCGGGAGCGGACGGCGTAGCGACGCAGCTTGCCGGGACCGGGCGTCGAGCAGCTTGCTGCATAGTAGGCGTTAGCAAGGTCGGAGGACTCTCGCTGTGCTACCGGGCGACGGGTGGCGTTGTGCTGCTCTGTTCTCGTCGGACGGTCAGGTAGAGGCGGTGGCAGGTGATCACCATCGCCGTCCAGGCAAGCCCTAGGAACCAGCCCGCCATGACGTCGGTCAGCCAGTGGTAGCCGAGAAAGACGCGGGTGAGGCCGATGGTGACGAACCAGACCGCCGCTATCACCACCGATACGATTCGCCACAGCAGCGATGTGAGGTGGAGCAGGAGAAGATAGGCGACCAGGCAGGCGACCACCGTGTTGTTGAGGGCGTGGCCGCTGGGGAAGGCGGGCGAGGTCTCGTAGGGGGGTACCGCGTCGGCCACCGGTGGTCGAGCGCGCCCGACGAGCTCCTTGCCGAGGGCTGTCATCAGCAGCGAGCCTGCCGTCCCGATCGCCAGCAGAAGCAAGGGTGTGTGCGATCGCCACCGGAGTGTCATGATCACGACGATCACGACCGTGAGCACGGTCAGCCCGATCGCTCCTCCCAAGTTGGTGATGAACTGGGCGACGGCGACGTTTTGAGGTGTCCGCAAGCTGATGGCCAGCGCAAGGACGGGTTCATCCAGGCTGGACAGGCCGTCAGCGGCTTTGATGCTGTCGTAGATCTCCTCGGCGGCCCAGGTGAGGAGAAGCGCGATCCCGGCCCCGACCGCGGCCGTGACCAGCAGGACATGCCATGCCGAGGAGTTCCTGGAGATCGGGAGAACCGGGCTGACGAGCGCGCGGACGGGACGGGACCAGTGGGTCAGGTCCCGTCGGCCGACATACTGCTCGGTCGCCGGTTCACCGAGTCTGCCAGGGCCGGGGGAGGCGTCGTCTCGATGGCGGGCCACCGGATGAGTCTCCCAAGTCACTCGCGGTTGGTCACGTGCCCGCCGCGGAGCCCGTTGTCGTGCCTGGTCGACATGCCGGGTTGATCGAGTCCCGGATCGGCAGTCGGGACGACATCGAGGTCATCGGCTGGTCCGGGAGTGTCTCGCGGCAGGCTGGCGTGCAGGACCGTAACGGCGCCAGGTCGGTCCTGCTCGACACATACTGCGCACCCGGGTGGGTTCGTGTTCACCGACGGCTGGTGCGCCGGGTGCCTCGTGGACGGGTTTCGCGGTGATTCCACGTCGGTGAGGGGCTTAGCGGTCGCGCTTCGTCCTTCTTCTCCGATTCATCCTTCGGTGGGGTCGGGCGAGGTAAACCAGAAGACCGAGCGGTGTCATGGCAACGACCACCGCTGCAAGCCCGACCAAAATCCAGCTCAAATCCCTCGCCGGTGCCGCGCCCAGCGTGAACAAAAACATGATCCACCTCGTGGAGAGATGCTTCGGTCTCGCGGAGTGACAGAGCCATCTGATCCGTCGCGGAGTCCGCGGAAGCGTCGTTGCTTCAGAAACGATGATCGGCGATCGGTCAAGAAGGGGGGCGGTCGGTTGGGTGCCGCTCAGCGGCGCGCTGTTCCGCGGCGGGCGGATTGATTAGCTGCGATGATCACGCCGATCGTGGCAACCACGACGTACATGATCCTCCTCAGAAGGCTCAGATCAACGCAGTAGATGGAGAGCCATCAGACCGGAGCTTGTCTGACTTATCTAGCGATGCTGGGCGTCAGCTTCACCGCGTCACCGCTCAGCAAGCCCGGTGGCGGCGCGCCACGCGCACAGGGACCGATGGTGGCTGCCGCGCCGTCGCCCACGCCGCTCCGCGCTGAACCGCGGGTCGACACCCGGAGCACGAAGGTTCTTGCTGATGGGGATGCGGCCCAGGACGCCCTGCTGCTTCGCACGACCGGCGGCCCCGGCCGCGGTCACTGCCGCCGCCACCGGTCTTGTCTGCCTGCGGTTTCTCGGTTCTCATCAGCTTCTCATCGGGACCTTGCAACGGTGTTCCCATGCTGAGCGCCAATCCCGATGTTCGGGGCGGTGGGGGTGTGTCCCGGGCCACCTGTTCCGGTGCCGTTCCGCCGCATCGCCTGCCGTGTCCTCGTGCCGCTGTCGCCGCCGTAGCCTGCGGGGTGTTGCTGGCCGTGGCCGGGTGCGGGGGGCAGCAGGCCGCCGGGAACGGGGGCGGTGCGACGTCCGTGGCTCCGGCCGCGGCCGGCCCTACCAGCGCAGCCATCACACCGCCGGCGTCGAACGCGCCGGACCCCAACGCGCCGGACCCCAACGCTCCGGAGATCGTCGCGGCAGGCGACATCCCGGACAACCAGGTGTTCGTGCCGATCACGCTGGCCGGGGGGGCGTTTACGGTGTCGGTGCCGCAGGGCTGGGTCCAGTCCGCCGTGGGCGGGGGTGTGCTGTTCACCGACAAGTTCAACAGCGTCCGCATCGACATGGGTTCGCGTCCGACCGCGCCGGACGTAGCGTCGGCGCGGGCACAGGACGTGCCGCAGCTGCAGAGTTCGACCCCGGGCTTTGCACTGGGAGACGTGCAGTCCGTGCAGCGGTCCGCCGGACCGGCGGTGTTGATCACCTACACCGCGAGGTCGGCGCCGAACGCGGTGACTGGCAAGTCGGTGACCGAGGCCGTGGAGCGCTATGCGTTTTGGAAGGGCGGCCAGGAGGTTGTGCTGACGCTGTCCGGGGCGAAGGGATCGGACAACGTGGATCCCTGGAAGAAGATCACTGACTCGTTTCGGTGGCGGCGGTGAGCGTCCCGACGGTGCACGCGCCCCCTGTGGAGGCGCGGTCGTTGTACCGGTTTTTCCGGGCAGGCGAGGAGGAGACGCTGGCGTTGCAGGGGGTGTCCTTGACCGTCGCGGCGGGCGAGTTCGTGGTGGTGGTGGGGCCGTCGGGATCGGGCAAGTCGACGTTGTTGAGCTGCGTGGCAGGCCTGGACGAGCCCGACGGGGGCACCGTGCTGGTGGAGGGGGCGCGGATGAGTCATCAGCCCGAGCCGGTGCGGGCCGGTATCCGGGCGCGGCGGATCGGGTTCCTGGCGCAGTCGGTGAATCTGTTCGGGCATCTCACTGTGGCCGGAAACGTGGCGTTCGTTCGGACACTGGCGGCGGACCGGGGTCGTCCGGTTGAGGCCCTGCTGGAGTCGGTCGGCTTGGCCGGGCGGGCGCGGGCGTATCCCGCGGAGCTGTCAGGGGGTGAGTTGACGCGGGCCGGTCTGGCGGTGGCGCTGGCGAACCATCCGGCGGTGTTGCTGGCCGACGAACCGACCGGGGAGCTCGATCGGACGACCGAGGCCCGCGTTCTCGACCTGCTGGTGGGGGCGGCGCGGGGTGGCGCCGCGATGATGGTGGCCAGCCACAGCCCGGCGGTGGCTGCCGTCGCGGATCGGGTCGTGCGCCTGCAGGACGGGCGGGTGGTGGCGTGAACGCCGACCCGCCCGGTTCCGCGGAGGCGCAGTCATGAATGCCGGGCGTATCGATTTCGAGCAGGCTCCGGGCGCGGACCCCATGGCGGTGGGGCCGCTGGTGGAGTGCGACGCCGTAGAGCGCTCCTACGTGCGCGGCGGAGTCGAGGTGGCTGCGGTGCGCAAGGTGAGCTGCGCGGTGGAGCCAGGCATGCAGGTGGCGTTGACCGGGCCCTCGGGGTCGGGGAAATCGACGTTGCTGCACCTGCTGGCCGGGCTTGACCGGCCGACGGCCGGTGCGGTGCTCTGGCCAGGTCTGGGCGGGGCTCCGCAGGGCTGGCCGGGTGTGGTGGGTGTGGTGTTCCAGGGCCCGAGCCTGATCCCGGCGTTGGACGTGCTGGAGAACGTGGCGATGCCGCTGCTGCTTGCCGGGGTGGCGCAGGACGCCGCGGTGGAGCGGGCGAGCGCGGCGCTGGACCGACTGGGGATCGGCGGGTTGGCGCGCAAGCTGCCGGAGGAGATTTCGGGCGGGCAGGCACAGCGAGTCGCGGTGGCGCGGGTGCTGGCCTGCGGGCCGCGGTTGATCCTGGCCGACGAGCCGACCGGGCAGCTCGACCACGACACCGGCATGGCGGTGGTGTCGGTGTTGTTGGAGGTGGCCGAGGAGCTCGGGGCCGCGGTGGTGGTGTCTACGCACGACGCGGGGGTAGCCGCGCGGCTGCCGCAGCTGTGGCATATGGACGACGGCAGGCTCACCATGGCCGGGCCGTCGTGATCGGTCTGTGGACGGCCGGATTGCTTCGGCGCCGGGCGGGTCGGCTGGGTGCCGCGGCGGCCGGGGTGGCGGTCGCGGTAGCGCTGTTGGCGTCGCTGGGGGCGTTCCTGGTCTCGTCGCAGGCGTCGATGACGGCCCGGGCGGTGCGTGACGTGACGGTCGACTGGCAGGTCCAGGTCCAGCCGGGCGCGGACCCGGCCACGGTCCTCGACACCGTGCGGGCCGCACCGGGTACCACCGCCGCTGTGCGGGTCGGGTTCGGGCAGGCCGACGGCTTGTTTGCCGCAACGGGCACCACAAAGCAGACCACGGGCGCGGCGGTGGTGCTGGGCTTGCCGGAGGCCTACCGGGCCGCGTTCCCCGGTGAGATCCGCACGTTGGCGGGCGCGGACCGCGGGGTGTTGCTGGCGCAGCAGACCGCGGCCAACCTCGGTGTCGTGCCCGGCGACATGATCACCATCAACCTCGCGGGCGGTAGGGCGAGCAGCGTCCGGGTTGCCGGGGTAGTGGAGCTGCCGCAGGCGAACTCGCTGTTCCAGACCGTCGGTGCGCCTGCGGGCAGCCAGCCCTCGGCGCCGCCCGACAACGTGGTGCTCTTGCCCGAGGCCCGCTGGCAGGACCTGTTCGCGCCGCTGACCTCCGCGGCGAGCGCGCCAGATCAGGTGCGCAACCAGATCCACGTGGCCCGGTCGCATGACTTGGCCGCCGACCCCGCTTCTGCGTACACCCAGGAGCTTGGGGCGGCGCGCAACCTGGAGGCGGCGAGCACGGGCGCGGCCGTGGTGGGGGACAACCTCGGCGCGTCGCTGGATGCGGCGCGGTCGGACGCCGCCTACGCGCAGGTGCTGTTCGTGTTCCTCGGTTTGCCGGGCGCGGTGCTGGCCGGGTTGCTGACCGCCGCGGTCGCAACGGCAGGCGCCGGTCGGCGCCGCCAGGAACAGGCGCTGGCCCGGCTCCGCGGTGTAAGCCGCACTCAGGGTGCGCGCCTCGCGGCAGTCGAAGCCGGCCTGGTCGGTGCGGCAGGCGCGGTCGTCGGGTTGTTCGCCGCGGCGGTGATCGGGTTGCTGGCGTTCGGGTCGGTGAGCTTCGGCGCGACGCCGGTGACCGCGCTCGCGTGGACCGGCGGTGCCGCGCTGGCCGGGCTGTTCATCGCCGCGGTCGCCATCCTGGCACCGGCCTACCGGGACCTTCGGCTGTCCACGGTGGCGTCGGCGCGGCTGACAGTCGGGCGGGCCGCCGACGAGCGCCGCGCCCCGGGCTGGGCCCGCTACGGGCTCGACGTGGTGCTGCTGGCAGGCGGAGCGCTGCTGGTGTGGGCGTCGACGGCGAATGGCTACCAGCTGGTGCTGGCGCCCGAGGGGGTGCCGACGATCTCGGTGTCGTACTGGGCGTTCGCCGGACCCGCGCTGTTGTGGATCGGGTCGGGGCTGCTGATCTGGCGGCTGGTCGAGGTGGGGCTGTTACGCCGGTGGCTGCTGGGTCGCGCGCTGCGGCCGGTCGCGGGCGGGTTGGCGCCGACCGCGGCGGCGATGATGGCGCGGCGACGCCGGCCGATGGCGCGGGCGGTCGTGCTCCTCGGGCTGGCGCTGGCGTTCGCGGCGTCGACCGCGACGTTCAACGCGACCTACCAGGCCCAGGCCGAGGCCGACGCCCAGCTGACCAACGGCGCCGACGTGACCGTCACCGAGTCCCCCGGCGTGCGTGTCGGGCCGGATGCGGCGGCACCGATCGCGGCCGTGCCCGGGGTGCGGGGGGTGGAGCCGGTGCAGCACCGCTTCGGCTATATCGGCGCTGACCTGCAAGATCTCTACGGGGTCCGGCCGGAAACGATCACCGGTGTCACCGCGCTGCAGGATTCGTACTTCCAGGGCGGCACTGCCCGGGCGTTGATGGCGACCCTCACGGCGAAGTCGGACTCGATCCTGGTCAGCGCCGAGACGGTGAAGGACTACCAGCTGCTGCCCGGTGACGTGGTCAACCTGCGGCTGCAGGACTCGGCCACCAAACAGCTGACCCCCGTGCAGTTTCACTACGCCGGCATCGTGACGGAGTTCCCGACCGCACCGAAGGACAGCTTCTTCGTCGCCAACGCCTCCTACGTCGCGGCGAAGACCGGCAGCGACGCGGTGGGGGCCTTCTTGGTCGACACCGGCGGCCGCGACACCGCGGGAGTCGGGGCGGCGATCCAGGCTCGGCTGGGTCCGTCGGCGACGGTCACCGACATCGCGCACACCCGCTCCACCGTCGGGTCGAGCCTGACCGCAGTCGACCTCGCCGGGTTGACCCGGGTGGAGCTGGGCTTCGCGCTGGCGCTGGTCGCAGCCACGGGAGGCCTCGTGCTGTTCCTGGGGCTGGCCGAGCGCCAGCGCACGTTCGCCCTTGCGACGGCGCTGGGCGCCTCCCGTGGCCAGCTGCGCGGGCTGGTCGGCGCCGAGGCGCTGGTGCTCGGGGTCGGCGGCGTCGTCACGGGGGCGGTGCTGGGGTGGGTGCTGTCCCAGGTGCTGGTGGCGGTCCTGACGGGCGTCTTCGACCCGCCCCCGGCGGCGGCCACGGTCCCGTGGGCCTACCTCGCGGTGACCGCAGCGGCCACGGTGGCGGCTCTCGGCGTGGCTGCCGCGGGAGCGCTGCGACTGGGCGGCAGACCCGCGGTCGCTGTTTTGCGGGACTTGTGATGCACAGCGCTAACCGCACGGCACTCGGGGTGGCGGGTGGGTCTGGGGGGAGCGCACTGCGGCCTCCCGCAGGTTCTGGTTGGTGGACCGGGCTCGCGGTGCGTGCGGGGCTGCTGGCGGGACGGGTGTCGCGGCGGGCCGGGCTCGGTGCCGGGGGGATCGTGGGTGGCCGTGTGATGTTGGCGATGGACCGGTCGGTG